>NZ_JBSGAI010000025.1:0-153860 GCF_053600695.1 Amycolatopsis sp. NPDC005003
GATGCCCCACCCGGTGACCACGTCACGGCGAACGAACGGCATGGTGGATGAGCAGCAGCTTCAGCGTGTTTCTCGGCCTGGACGTCGGCAAGGACGCCCATCACGCAGTCGGCCTGGACCCGGACGGCAAGCGGCTGCACGACGGGCCGTTGCCCAACACCGAATCCAAGCTGAAAGCCCTGTTCGACAAACTTGCCCAGCACGGGCCGCTGCTGGTGGTGGTCGACCAACCGGCCACGATCGGCGCGTTGCCGGTCGCGGTCGCCCGCGCCGCCGGTCACCAGGTTGCCTACCTGCCCGGGCTGGCGATGCGCCGCATCGCCGACCTCTATCCCGGGCGCGCGAAGACCGACGCCCGGGACGCGTTCGTCATCGCCGACGCCGCCCGCTCCCTGCCCCACACACTCCGGCCTGTTGATGTCGGTGACGAGGCGCTGGCCGAGCTGGAGGTGCTGGTCGGGTTCGACGACGACCTCGCCGGCGAAGCCACCCGGATCGCCAACCGCATCCGCGGCCTGCTCACCGGCATCCACCCCACCCTCGAACACGCCATCGGCCCGCGGATCAGCCACCCCGCGGTGCTGGAGATCCTCTCCCGTTGCGGCGGCCCGGCCGGGATCGCCAAGGCCGGGCGCCGCAAGCTCACCGCGATCGCCAAGGTCCACGCGCCCCGGATGGGTGAGCGGCTGGTCGAGGCGATCATGACCGCCCTCGGCGAGCAGACCGTCACCGTCCCGGGCACTGCCGCCGCGGACACCGTGCTGCCGCGGCTGGCCGACAGCTTGAAAACCGTGCTTCTCCAGCGCAAGCAGGTCGCCGAGCAGGTCGAGGGGATACTCGATGCGCACCCTCTTGCCGGGGTCCTGACCTCGATGCCCGGCATCGGCGTCAGGACCGCCGCCCGCATCCTGCTCGAGGTCGGCGACGCCTCCAATTTCGCCTCGTCGGGGCATCTTGCCGCCTATGCCGGCATCGCGCCGGTGACCCGCAGCTCCGGCACCAGCATCAAAGGCGAACATCCGGCCCGCACCGGCAACCGCCAGCTCAAACGCGCGTTCTTCCTCGCCGCCTTCGCCGCACTGTCGGATCCGACCAGCAGGGCCTACTACGACCGGAAACGAGCTGAGGGCAAGAAGCACAACGCCGCGCTGATCTGCCTGGCCCGACGCCGCTGCGACGTCCTCTACGCGATGCTCCGCAACGGCACCCACTACCGACACCCCGAACCCACCCCAGCCCCCGCAGCGGCTTGACAACCACATAGGGACACCCCCCGGCTCGGGGCGCAGCCCCGGATGTCACCGCGTCCAAGACGACGAAGGGCCCCTTCGCCGGTGGTCGGCGAAGGGGCCCTTCGGTGGTGCTGGTGTCAGGCGGTCTTCTCACGCTTCGGGAGCTTCCAGCCCGGGCGCACGAAGTGGCACGTGTACCCGTTCGGGATGCGCTGCAGGTAGTCCTGGTGCTCCGGCTCGGCCTCCCAGAAGTCGCCCACCGGGCCGACCTCGGTGACGACCTTGCCCGGCCACAGCCCTGAGGCGTCGACGTCGGCGATCGTGTCTTCGGCGACCCGCTTCTGCTCGTCGTTCTCGAAGAAGATCGCCGAGCGGTAGCTCAGGCCGATGTCGTTGCCCTGGCGGTTCTTCGTCGTCGGGTCGTGCACCTGGAAGAAGAACTCGAGCAGGTCGCGGAACGTCGTCCGCGCGGGGTCGTAGATCACCTCGATGGCCTCGGCGTGGGTGCCGTGGTTGCGGTAGGTGGCGTTCGGGACGTCGCCGCCGCTGTAACCGACCCGGGTCGAGATCACCCCGGGCTGACGGCGGAACAGCTCCTGCATGCCCCAGAAGCAGCCGCCGGCCAGGACGGCCCTTTCGGTTGACGTGGTCACGGCGTCACTCCTTCTTCTCGTGCGGTGCTACCGCCCGTTACAACTGTCCCGGACCCCTGATGATTCCACGCGGGTATTACGGAAGCCTGACGTGACGTGCGACGATGGCCCGGGACGGGATGACTCCCGGGAGGCGCGGTGCGCGACGACGACATCGCCTCGGAACGCTCCGGCGGCGTGCTGGTCGTCGAGATGCGCGGCGAGCCGGGGGCCGCGACGGCGCTGCGCTGGGCGACGGTGCTCGAGACCGCCCTTGGCGAACTGCCGTGGCCCCGGTTCCTGGTCATCGACCTCGGCTCGCTGGCGTCCCTGCCGGCCGGCGGGGTCCGTGGCCTGCTGAACGTGTTCGAGGTGTCCCGGGCGCGCGGCATCCGGGGCTGCCTGATCGTCTCGCCCGGCAGTGACGTCGACCGGATGGTCCGGTTCGCCGGGCCGGCCGGGCCGGTCCCGGTGTTCCCGCACCGCATGCTCGCCATCGCCCGGTACCAGCCGGCCGAGGTGCGCTGGCTGCCCTGGTGAGCCTCAGCCTCAGGCGAGGCCGTAGGTCTGCCGGGTAGCCCACCGTGGCGATCACCCGCCGGCTCGGCTTACCGGATTCCGGCGGGCCCGCCGGCTGGCCCCGCGCAGGCGCGGTTCGGCCCGGCCGGTCGCCCACGCGAAGTGACGCGCAGTCACTCCTGGCGCATCGAGCGGCGGATCTCGGCCAGCCTGTCCTTGGCCGCCTGGTCGCGGTCGGCGATCTGCTTGTCGAGGGTCTCGGCGGTGTTCTCGGTGCCGAGGCCGGCGACGTCGACCGAGCCGAGCGACGTGGTGTACCGGTTCTCGATCTTGTCGCGGACGAAGTCGAAGCTCGGCACCCCGCCCTCGCTGTAGTCGGCCTCCGGCAGCGGCGGCGACGGGATCGCCAGCGCCGCGGTGGGGGTGTCGTCGACGATTTCGCCCTCGACCACGTTCGGGTCGCCGTCGGGTGTGCTCATCTCCCGACTTTAGCGCCGGTGTGGGCAGTCCTGCCGCGACCGGTGGGTAATTCGGCCGTGGGCCCGGCGGTCGCGGTGGGGAATTCTCGACGCGCACAGCCGGTGTCCGGAGGGAGCAGACCATGAGTGCCGGGGCCTACCGCGCCGAAACGGCGGAGATGGGGAGCGTGGTCAGGGCGGTCGAAGACGTCGGGTCGTCCTTCCTGTCGGCCACCCGCGACCTGGAAGGCCTGGTGCTGGACGCGTTGTCGTTCGCCGGGATCGGCAGCGGCGTCGCGGCCGCGAACTCGGCGTTGCACTCGACGCTGGGCAGTGCCCTGCAGAAACTCCTGCACCTGCTGACGAACGTGAACCAGAACGTCCAGAAGGCCGCGGACGGTTACCGCGCCGCCGACTCCGACGTCGCCCAGGCCTACGGCGGCGGGCAGGGCCACGGCGGGGGTGGTGCCGCCGCGGCGGCCGCGCCGCAGCAGCTGGACCCCCGGGTCGTCGACTCGATCATGCGGTCCGAAGGCGCGACGGGCGAACAGGGCGGCGTGCCCGAGGCCTACGGCTTCCGGCAGAACATGCACAACGGCTACGACCGGATCATCGCCGCGCGCGAGCAGTACGGGATCGGCAGCGTCGAGGAACGCGCGGTCGTCGCCGACCTGATGACCGCGAACGCGCGCACGGCGGGCGCGCTCAACTTCACCGACCCCGGCACCCAGGCCGCGATCATGTCCGGCGCGCACATGCGCGGCGCCGGCGGGGTGCGCGCGATCCTCAACCACATGGCGGGCGAGGACATCGTGCGCAGCTCGCGCACGCTGAGCGACGCCGCCGTCCAGCACGCCCAAGGGCTGACGCCCGAGCAGTTCCAGCAGGAGTTCCGCGACGCCCGCATCGAATACGACCGCCAGGTCTACGGCGGGACGACGACCACCCAGGGCGGCCACACGCAGAACTGGTGGGACCGGTACGGCAACGGCCTGACCCGGCGCTACGACCGTGAGCAGGCCGAGTTCCTCGGGCTTTCACGGCCGCAGAACTGATTTCCCGGTTCGAAGATCGCTCGAATGGGCACTCTCGTTGGGTAGCCGAACGACAACGGGAGGCACACGATGAACCGGAGGATGATCGCACTTCTGGGCGGGGTCGCCGCGATGGCGGGGACCGTGGCGTTCGCGGGAACGGCCGAAGCGGCGTCGACGCCGTGCAGTGCCGAAGCGAAGGCCTGCGTCCAGCGCGGTTCGAATACCGCGTGGCTGACCGACGGTGCGGGGAACGTCACCTACGGCGGCGTCCCGATCACCGTGGGGCTGCCGAAGTACCCGACGCCGGTGGGGAAGTTCCACGTGCAGTACAAGGACATCGACCACTACAGCAAGCAGTACAACGGGCCGATGCCGTACTCGGTGTTCTTCACCACCACCGGGGTCGCGTTCCACCAGGGCAGCCTGAAGGTCAAGTCCCACGGGTGCGTGCACCTTTCGCACGCCGCCGCGGTGACGTTCTACAACTCGCTGCACCCGGGTGACGTCGTCGAGGTCGTGCCCTGACCGGTCGGTAGCGGCCGGTCGAGCAGCGCGCCGACGACGGCGCCGAACACCAGGTGATCCAGGATCTGCGGCCCGCGCGGCAACGCCCGCACGGCGGGGTGCGCGCGGGCCGCGATCCCGAGGTCCAGTGCGGCGATGGCCAGTCCCGCGACGGCACCGCCCCCGGCTCCGAGCCGGCGGCGGCGCGCGATCGTGGCGAGGATGCCGGTCCAAGCTGCGGAGACGACGACGTGCGCGATCAGCCCGGCGACGATGCCGGGCTGGTCGCGCCTTCCCGGGAGCAGGGTGCCGGCGGCTCTGGTGGCCGCCAGGAGGTCACGGCCGGTGAGGAGCGCGTGCGCGGTCGACGGTATCCCGCTGACCACGGCGGCGACGGCTCCCGCGCGGACGGCTGTCGGTTGCCTACGACTTACTGCCACGGTGCTGAGGCACTTCTTCCCACTCATCCGGCCAGGTACGCCGCCACCCGGATCCGCAGGCCGCGGATGCGGGGGAGCGCGATGGTGAACGTCCGCGCCGGCCGGTAACCGGGCCACGGGTCGCCGTGGGTGCACGGGCCCGCGAAGTACACGAAGCCGTCTTCGTCGTCGTAGCGGCCTGGTGACCACACCGCCGCGTCGCCCGCGTGGCGGTCCGGGCAGGCCGCTCGGGCGATCCAGTAGGCCTCGTGCTTCATGACGCGGCGCAGCTGCGCGGCGAACCCCGCCAGCTCGGCCTCCGGCAGGCCGAGACCGCGCCTGCTCCACACCCGCGGCGTGCGTTCCGGCGTGCGCGCGGGGCAGCCGAAGGTGACCGCGGCCGCGGTGTACTGCCGGGTCCAGCGAGCGGTTTTCGGGGCCTGTGCGGCGAAATCGGGTCCGCCGGTGAGTTCCAGCGTCATGGGGGAACGATAGTCGATCAAGCGGTGACGGGTACCGCCGCGCGGGTGTCGATCAGTGCTCACATAGTGTATACAGTATCCAGTAGTCTGGCAAAGGAGGCCGCTTTGTACACAGTCACCAATCCGGCGACGGGCGAGCTGGTCGACGAGATCCCCAACGCGGCCGACGAGGAGGTCCGCGCCGCGATCGGCCGGGTGCACCGCGGGTACGCGGGCTGGCGGGCCCGGCCGGTCGCCGACCGCGCCGCGATCGTGTTGCGTGCGGCGGAGCTGTTCGCCGAGCGTGCCGGCGAACTGGCCGCGATCATGACCTTGGAGATGGGCAAGCGGATCAACGAAGGCCGCGGCGAAGTGGGCGTCGTCGCCGACATCTTCCGGTACTACGGCGAGCGCGGCCCGGCCCTGCTGGCGGACGAGCCCCTGCCGATCCGCGGCGGCGAGGCGGTGCTGACGAAGGAGCCGATCGGGGCGCTGCTGGGCGTGATGCCGTGGAACTTCCCGTGCTACCAGGTGGCCCGGTTCGTGGCACCGAACCTGGTGCTGGGCAACACGATCCTGCTGAAGCACGCGTCGATCTGCCCGCGGTCGGCGGTCGCGATCGAGGAGGTGCTGCGCGACGCCGGCGTGCCCGCGGACGCCTACGTCAACGTGTTCGCCTCGAGCCGCCAGGTCCCGTGGATGCTCGCGGACCCGCGCCTGGTCGGCGTGTCCCTGACCGGCAGCGAGCAGGCGGGCGTCTCGGTGGCGGCCGAAGCCGGCCGGAACCTCAAGAAGTGCGTCCTGGAACTGGGCGGCTCCGACCCGCTGATCGTGCTGGACACCGACGACCTGGACGAGACGGTCAAGATCACGGCGACGGCCCGGATGCGCAACTGCGGCCAGTCGTGCAACGCACCCAAGCGCATCATCGTCCTGGCCGAGCTGTACGAGGAGTTCGTGGACCGGTTCGCCAAGCGCATGACGGAGTACTACGTCCCGGGCGACCCGGCGGACCCGTCGACCACCCTGCCGCCACTGGCCTCGAAATCGGCGGCGGACGAGGTGGCGGCCCAGGTGGCGACGGCAATCCGCGAGGGGGCGACGCTGCGCGCGGGCGGCCACCGCATCCCGGGCCCGGGAGCGTACGTGGAGGCAACGGTCCTGACGGAGGTGACGCCCGAAATGGCGGCGTACCACGAGGAGATCTTCGGCCCGGTGGCGCTGGTGTTCCGAGCGGAGACGGAAGCCGAGGCCGTGGCACTGGCGAACGACACCCCGTTCGGGCTGGGGGCAAGCGTGTTCGCGACCGACCGGGCACGCGCGGCTCGAGTGGCACGGCGCATCGAGGCGGGGATGGTGTACGTGAACAAGTCGGGCGGTTCGGAGGCGGACCTGCCGTTCGGGGGCATCAAGCGGTCGGGGATCGGGCGGGAGCTGGGACCGTTGGGGCTCGAAGAGTTCATGAACAAGAAACCGATACGCCTCTGACCGGCTGGGTTGCCCCGCCGCTCTTTGAGTGGCGGGGCAGGTCGCTCAACCCCTACTTCTTGATCGACTGCATGCAGAACGTGGTCGCCGCGAGGGAGCCTGGCATGCTCCAGGAAGCCGCCTGGTCCGCGCCGGGGAAGTCCTTGCAGATCTCCTCGACCGTCTTCGACAGGCCGCCCATCTTGCTCAGGCCGTCCACCTGGCCGAGCACCTTCGCCGCACCCTTTGTGCAGGGAACGATGTGGAGCTCGCTACCGGCGCCCGTCGCCATGCAGTCGCCGGGCGCCGGCTTGCGGTTGTCCGGGTTCTTCAGGTCCTCCAGGCACAGGATCTTCGACGACAGGCTGCCCTGCCGCTTCCACTCCATCGAGGCGGCCGCGGACGGGACCTTGGCGCAGACCGCGGTCGTGAGCCCGGCCAGCGCGCCGCCGTTCTCGACGCCCGCCACCTTGTAGCTCGCCTCCGGTCCACAAGGGACTTTTTCGGCGTGGGCGGCGTCCGACAGGTCGCCCTTGAGGCAGTCGCCCACCAGCGGCATGCCCTTGCCCGGGTGCTTCACGTCCTCCAGGCAGAACAGCGTGCCCTTCGCGACCTCGGTGCCCTCCCAGTACGCGGCGGTCGCCGCCGGGAACTGGTCGCAGCCGCCGAAACTCATCGCCACCTGGGACTGGTCCGGGAGCTTGCCGACGATCTTGTAGTCGGCCTCCGGGCCACAGGCCACCGAGGTCACGCTGTCGGCTTTTTCCGTGTTGCCCTTGAGGCAGTCGCCGACGTTGGTGCTCTTGGCCGTGAACGACGAGGCCAGCCCGGCCACGACCACGATCACGAGGAACACGAGGGGAATCCCGATCCCCAGCGCGAGTTTGAGGCCACTGCGCTTCTTGGCCGGCAACCCGAGCGGCGGCGCCGGGTACGGCGGGTACGGCGGCAGGGCGGCCCCCGGGTGGAACGGATTCGCTTCCGGCGTGGGCTGCTGCGGTCTGTCCTCGGGCGTCGTCATGGAAGATCCCCCCAGAGCTGAACATGATCGGAAGCTGGATCTTACCCGGCGGTCAGTCCGTGGCCCGGCCCGGCGCGGACCGGCGCGAAGACTCGCCGAGCAGGGCGCGTACCTCCTGAGCTTCCGGAACGCGCAACTCCGTGTACGCAACCAACGCGGCTTCGAGGTGCGCCACCGCCTCGACGTCATTCCCGGCGGCTCGATGCGCCACCCCCAACCCGTGCTGGGCAAAAGCGCGTTCCCGGAGGTGGCCCGTCCGAAGCGCCAGCGCCAACGCCTTCTCGTACAACGAAATCGCCTCGGCGCCCGTTTTGGTCGCCGCCAGGTCGTTCAAGGCCGTGACTTCGAGGTTCGTGTTTCCACCCTCCCGGGCGAACTCCAACGCGCGGCGGAAGTGCTCGTCGGCTTCCTCCGGACGGCCTAGACCCGCGTACGCGCTGCCCAGGGACGACAGCACCGGCCCGCCCAGGCCCGCCGAGCCGAGGTCCTCGGCGATGCGACCGCTGCGGCGCAGGTATTCCACCGCCTTCCGGTGGTCGCCGCACCAGCGGTGGTGCTCGCCGATGTTGCACAGCGCGATGCCCTCCAGCAGCGCGTGGCCCGTCCGGCGCGCCGCCGCCAGGGCCAGGTGGTACTGCTCGCGCGCCTCCGCGCGCCGGCCGCGGATGTCGACGATCGTGGCGATGCTGTTGCGGGTCATGCTTTCCAGCAGGTCGTCCCGCTGCGCCAGGGCCTGGGAGAGGGCCCGCTCGAGATGCGCGGCGGCCGCGTCGAAACGGCCGAGCTGGATCAGGGTCACGCCGACCGCTTGCTCGGCGAATCCCCGCTCCCGCGTGCCGGGGGCCGTCAACGCGAGTGCGGTGGTGTGGAGCGTGAGCGCCTCGTGGTGGTGCGCCGAGATGTAGAGGTAGCGCCAGAGCGTCGCCGACAGCTTGACCACGTGCCCGGCCAGTGCCTCCGGGGCGCTGGTGGCCAGCGCCAGCATCGTGGCCCGCTCCGCGTCCAGCCAGGCCCGGTCGGCCTGGACGCCCGTGAAGCGGGGACGCGGTCCGGGCACGCGTGGCCGCAGGTAGGGCTCGTGGGGCGAGAACAGGTCCATCGCCGCCGATGCCCAGCACAGGTAGTGGTCGAACAAGCGGGTCGAGGCCGCCAGGCGGACGGCGGGGTCGTCGGTCGCCGCCACGAGCTCGGCCGCGTAGAGCTTGACCAGGTCGTGCATCCGGAAGCGGCCCGGCAGGTGCTCCTCCAGGAGGTTGGCCGCGCACAGCACGCGCACGGCCCGGGCGTCGCCCAGCAGAGCCGTCGCGGCCGCGCGGCCGATGTCTTCGGTCGGCACCAGCCCCAGCAGGCGGAACGCCGAGGCGGCAGCGGCGGGGAGCGAGCGGTAGGACGCGTCGAACACCGCACGCAGGCTCGCGGTCAGCTCCCCGGTGTCCAGGGCATCCAGCCGGCCTTCGCGCAGTTCGGTGGCCAGCGTGGCCAGCCGCCGGTCCGGCTGGGCCGCGACGCGGGCGGCGACGATCGCCAGTGCCAGCGCCATTCCGCCGCACTGGTCCAGGATTTCCTGCGCCGCTTCGGGTTCTTCGGCCAGCCGGGCCGCGCCCAGCTTGTGCGCGAGCAGTTCCCGCGCCTGGCCTTCGTCGAGGGTACGCAGCGGCAGCGCGCTCGCGCCGTGCGTCGTGAGCAGGCCGCCGAGCTCGTGGCGGCTCGTGACGAGGACCGAACAGGACGATCCGCCGGGCAGCAGCGGCGTCACGTGCCGGGTGTCCCGCGCGTTGTCGAGCACCACGAGCAGCCGTCGCCGGGCCGTGAGGCTGCGGTACAGCGCCGCCTGCCCGTCCGGGTCTGGCGGGATCGACGCCGCCGCGACGCCGAGCGCGCCGAGGAAGCCGCGGACGGCCTGCTCGGCCGGCACCGGTTCGCGGGCCGGGTCGAAGCCGCGCAGGTCGGCGTACAACTGGCCGTCGGGGTAGCGGCTCGCGTGGTCGGTCGCCCAGCGCACCGCCAGCCACGTCTTCCCGAGACCGCCCGCGCCGGAGATCACCGCGACCGCGCCGTCCGGGCCGAGCATCCGGTCGAGCGCCGCCAGTTCGGCAGCGCGCCCGCAGAACGACGACGTCGCGGCCGGGAGCTGCCGCGGCTCCGGGCCGCTGCCGGCCAGGATCCGTTCGTGCAGGCCGCGCAGCCGGGGGCCCGGGTCGGCGCCGAGCTCGTCCGCCAGGCGTGCCCGCACCTGTTCGTACTCGCGCAGCGCGTCGGCCGGACGTCCGTCCAGGAACAGCGCCTCGATCCGCTGGGCCGCCGCCCGCTCGCCGGCGTCCGCGGCGGGCCGGGCGAGCACGGCGGCGTGGGCGCCGGTGCGCAGCCGCAGGTCGTCGCGGTCCAGCACGGCCGTCTCGCGCCGGCGTTCCAGCTCGCCGCGGACCTCGTCCACCCACGGCGAGTCCAGCTCGCTGAGCGGGGTGCCGCGCCAGAGCGCCAGGGCTTCGTCGTACAGCGCGAGCGCGGCGTGGTCGTCGTCCGCCTCCTTCGCCTGCCGGAGGAGGTTTTCGAACCGGTGGACGTCCACCAGCAGCGGATCGGCCCGGAGGACGTAGCCGTCACGTTCGCGTTCGATCGTCACGCCGTCCAGCGCGCCCAGCAAGGTGCGCAGCCGCGAGACGTACGCGTACAGCGAGCTCCGCGGCTGCCGGGGTGGCCGCTCGCCCCACACGCGGTCGACGAGCCGGTCGACCGGGACCGCCCGGCCGACGTCGAGGAGCAGCACCGCCAGCACGTCACGCTGCCGCGCGTGCCCGATGTCGACCCGGGTACCGCCGGCCACGACCTCGACGGCACCCAGCACCCGCAGTTCCACCACACCCGCCCCTCCCTTGCCTCAGGCGTAGCGGATCCGGGGCGCCTGAGCAAGGTCTGCCCAAGGTTTTCCCAATGCCCCCCGCGCACCGTGGCGGCACGCCACGACCGAGGGGAGATCCCGATGATTTCCGACGCCTACCTCCGCGCCCGCATCGCCGAGGTCCAGCAGGAGTTCGCCGCCGCGAAGGCGTGGCTGCGCCGCCTGCGCGTCCGCCGCCGGAAGGCGCGGAAGCCGGGGGAGTTGTCAGAACACTGATAATCCCGCTGGATGACCTTCCTCCCTCGGGGTGGCGTCGTTCAACGGCGCCGCTCCGACCAGCAGTTTACCGTCCGTTAGCCTGTTCGGTCGATTGCGGTGGAGTCGATCACGGTGTCGAATAATCGCCTACAAGGATTAATCGCCGTGAGGAGCTGGCTGTGCACTGGGGGACCGCGCTCGACGACGGAGGGGCGGCAGGTCTCGTCCGTCCGTACTTCCGGACCCACGGCCGAACCCGCCCGACGCGGGACCTTCCCGTCGAAACGCTCGTCTCCACCACCCCGCGCGGCCGGGCCATGACACGCAACAGCACGGCGGAAGAGTCGGAGATATGCGTGCTGTGCTGCACTTCGCAGTCGGTGGCCGAAGTGGCCGCGCGGCGGCGGCTGCCGCTCGGCGTGGCGCGGGTGCTGCTCTCCGACCTCGCCGACCGCGGGCTCGTCGCCGTGCACACCACGAAGAAGGGCAACGGCAACCGCCCGAGCATGGACCTGATGAAGCGCATCCTTCACGGCCTCAGCCGGCTGTGAACTCCCGGATCAGCCGGGCGAACTCGGCCGGCCGGTCGAGCGGCAGCAGCGTGTAGCTGTCGGCGACTTCGGCGAGCTTTCCCTTGGGCAGCAGGGCGGCCAGCCGCCGGCCGTGCTCGAGCGGCATCACGCGGTCCTCGGTGGCCCAGACGACCAGCGCCGGCCGGTCGAAGCCCGGCAGCCGCTCGGCCGCCTTCAGCAGGATGTCCGGGGTGGCGGCGGCCGCCCGCAGGACGCGGACGGTGTCGCGGCGGATGCCGGCCTGGCTCAGCAGCGGCCGCAGCCAGCGGGCCGTGGCCGCGTCCCCGCGCTTGGTCAACCGGCCGAACGCGATCGGGAGCCGTCGCACCGCGCGCAGCCGCATCTGCTGCATGAACACCCCGAACAGGCGCGGTGGCAGTTTCCCGGTCAGGAACAGCGTCTTCCCGGTGAGCCCGGGCGGGAAGTTGTCGAAGGCGTCGCAGGAGGCGAGCACGACCCGGCCGACCCGCGGGGCGTCGTCCGCCATCAGCAGCTGCACCAGCGCGCCGCCGGTGTCGACGCCGACCAGGGTGACGTCTCGCAGGTCGAGGCGCTCCAGGAACTCCGAGAGCAGCCGTGCGAGACCGGGCATCGACAGGTCGGCGTCGTCCCGCATCGGCTGCCGGTGCGCACCGAGCGGCAGGGTCGGGACGACGCAACGGAGGCCGGCCAGGTCGGCCGTCGGGCCGTCCCAGAGCGAGCCGTCCATCAGCAGGCCGTGGACGAAGACGACGGCCGGGCCGGCCCCGCCGGTGTCGGTGTACTCGACGGTGCCCGCGGACAGCTCGACCTGCATTGACGCCTCCCAGAGAAGTTCCCCGGGCAGAAGTGAACCACGTGGTTCGCAAACTGTCGAGGATCAGGGAGCGGCTTCCTCCCGTTCGACCGCCCGCAGCAACGCCGCGAACCCGGCCGCCGCGCCTTCGCCGTCCGGGCTGGTGAGCAGATCCACGAGGAAACCGCGCAGGGTCGCGAGCACCATCTCGGCGACCTCGAGCTTGCGCCGCTCCGGCCAGTGCGGCGGGCAGAACGACACCAGCGTCGGCAGGTACTGCTGGGACGCGCCCCGGCCGAGCGCGGCGTAGCGGCCCGGGTCGTACATCGCCAGGCCCATCGCCTGGTCGAGGACGCGCCGCAGCTGCGTCTCCTCGTCGCGGAGGCTCACCCAGGCGGCCCGGACGCGGCCGGCGAGCGTCGGCGACTCCGCGGCGACGGCCGTCAGCGCGTTGCCGATCCGCCGCTCGCGCAGCGCGAACACCACCTGCCGCAACAGGTCTTCGGTGCCTTCGAAGTGGTAGAGCAGCACCTTGTGCGTCGTCCCGGCCGCCCGTGCGGCCCGCCGCAGCGAAAAGTCGACGAGCCCGTTCTCGGCGACGTCGTCGGTGATCTTCGCCAGCAGTTCCCGGCGCCGGGCCTCGCCGCGCGGCGACCCGGCCGACCGCCGGTACCCCGCCCTCGCCGGTTCGTCGGTAGCGTTGTCCACGAAGGACAGCTTGGCACGGGGGAGGGGGCGGTCATGCGGGTACTGGTGACCGGGGGCAACGCCGGGATCGGCTACTTCGCCGCCGAGCAGCCGGCTTCGGCGGGCGCGGAAGTGGTGATCGGCAGCCGCGACCCGGGCAAGGCGCAGGCCGCGGCCGGGTCGATCCGCGCGCGCGTTCCCGGGGCGAAGGCCGGGCACGTCCGGCTGGACCTCGCCGAGCTGGGCTCACTCGAACCGGATGTGGGCGTGCTGGGCGCCGTCGTCTGCAACGCCGGCGTCGCGCTCGGCTAGCTCTTGTCCTCGTCGTTCCCGCCGGTGACGTTGCCGACGCTGGCGGGCACACCCTTGATCATGTCGACGATGGTCTTGCCGGCCAGGCCCGACTTGCCGAACCACGGGTCGGTCAGGACCTTGATGGCCGACTCGAACCGCTCGGCGCCTTCCTTGCCGAACACCTTGCCGAGCTCGTGCACGGAGAAGTTGCTGATCTTGTCGAACTTCTGCAGGGTCTCGGGCGTCACACCGTCTATTTTCGACAGCTTGTCCTTGATGACGGCGGTCATCTGATCGGTGAACGGCTTGTGCGGCTTGGGATCCGGGGTCGGAGCCGGGGTGGTGTCCGGCTTCGGCTCGGGGGTGGTGTCGGGCTTCGGTTCCGGGGGCGTCGAGGACGACGACGGCGCGGGCTCCGGCTTCGGTTCCGGAGTCGTGTCGGGCTTGGGTTCCGGGGTGGTCGAAGAGGACGACGGCGTGGTGTCCGGCTTCGGTTCCGGTTTGGGCTCGGGGGTGGTGTCGGGCTTGGGTTCCGGCTTCGGTTCCGGGGTCGCCGACGAGGATGAGGGTGCGGGTTCCGGCTTCGGTTCGGGCTTGGGCTCGGGGGTGGTGTCCGGCTTGGGTTCGGGCTTGGGCTCCGGGGTGGCCGAGGAAGATGACGGCGTGGTGTCGGGCTTGGGTTCCGGCTTCGGTTCCGGGGTCGTCGAGGAGGACGACGGTGCGGGCTCGGGCTTCGGTTCCGGTTTGGGCTCGGGGGTGGTGTCCGGCTTGGGCTCGGGCTTGGGCTCCGGGGTCGCCGAGGAAGACGACGGCGTGGTGTCCGGTTTGGGCTCGGGTTTCGGCTCAGGAGTCGCCGAGGAAGGCTTGGGTTCCGGTGTCGTGTCCGGCTTCGGGGCCGGTGTCGTGTCCGGCTTCGGGGTGGGCGTGGGGGTCAGGCTGCTCGTCGGGGGCTTGGCCGCCGCCAGGTCGTCGCCCGCCTTGCCCAGCTTCGTCAGCGCCTTGAGCAGTTCGCCGAGCTGCTTGGCCAGCTGGGCCAGCTTGGCGCCGATCTTGCCCAGTGCCGTCGCCACCGTGCCGATCGTCGTGCCGATGAAGATCGCGATCGAGGCCCCGAACGTCACCGGGGCCAGTGCCGCCGCGATCAGGGCGCCCTTGATGATCGTCGCCAGGAGCATCGCGATCAGGTCGCGGAGGATGCCGCGGAACGCGCCGACGATGCCGCCGGCGATCTTCATGTTCTTGCCGGCCTCGTCGAGGTAGCCGCCGAGGGAACCCAGCTGGGCGGTGACCGCGTCCATGTCCCGCTTGAACTGCTCCGCGGCCTGCCCGCTCCACTCGCCCATCAGCTTGTCGAGCGCCTGCTGGTGGCCGGTCGACCACTGCTCCAGCTTCTTCTTCTCCGCCGTGAGCGCTTCGCTGGCCGCCGCGATCCCGATCGGGTCGCCCATCAGCATGTCCAGCGGCCACCGCAGGATCGTGATGTGCTCGATGAGCCAGCCGATCCCGGCCGTCAGCAGGCTGCCGATCGGGTCCAGCACGAGACCGAGGGTCTCCAGCGCCATGCCCGCCGAGCCGATGCCGATCGCGACCTTGTCGTGCTCCTTGACGGCCTTGTCCAGGCCCGTCGCCGCCTCGAAGAAGCCCGCGCCCGCCGCCCGGTTGTCGCTGTTGAACAGTTCCGAACCGTGGAGGCTGACGTCCTTGCTCTTGTAGTCGTCGGCCACTATTGGAACCTCACGATCGAGTTCACGGCGTCTTCTTCGCCCGACTGGTAGCGCTTGGCCGCCTCGGTGACCTTGTCGGCGAAGTCGCCGACGGTCTTGGCGTAGTCCCCGAACTGGTGGCGCGCCTTGTCGGTCCAGGTGCTCGCGCCGGCGGCCATCAGCTGGCACGCCGGGTTGATGCCGAACATGCCCGGGTCGCAGACCATGCCGCCGACGAGGTCCGACGTGCTCTGCAGGTTCTTCTGCAGCTCGTCGAGGTGCCTGCCGAACTCCGCGAGTGGCTCCGAAGAGACGCGGAAGCCGCCGCCGGTCACCAGGGGTTCGATTCGTCGTCGAGGCGGTCGTCGGCCGCCGGGCGGCGCCGCGGCGCGGACGGCGGCGCGGGAGGAGCCGGACGACCGGGCGGAGCCGGCGCGGGCGGCGGGGTGGGCTCGGGTCGCTCCGGAGCCGCGAAGTCCCCGTCCGGCGGCGGGTCCGGCGGCAGGAAGGACCGGACCATGTCCGTCGATTCGCTGTCGCCGTTGATGGTGGCGAAGGAATCCGCGACGGCGCGGGCGGTCTGGCGCTGCGCGTCGCGCACCGCGCCCATGATCGCCGCGGTCAGCCGCGCCGGGCCCAGCTCGCACGCCCGGTGCCCGAGCTCGAGGTTGGTGAGCGCGCCGTTCGGGGCGAGCGTCACGGTGACCGAGCCGTCGCGGGTGCGGACCGTCGCCCCGGCCGCGGAAAGCGCCTCGTTCAGCGCCGCGGCCTTCGACTGCATCTCCCGGACCTGCCGTTCGAGCAGCAGCTGGAAGTCTTCACCTGGCCCCAGGTTCGGTTGCACGAATTCGCTCCTCGACGCACCGGCGCACCCGGCCGGATCCCATGAGCGGCCAGATTAGCGTATACCGGACATTCATCTGCCGATCGTCGCAGGTATGCCTGGTCGTCTCCTCGATGTTGCCCTCGAACACCTGCGGCGGGGTTTGACCCGGACCGCGCTCCGGGTTGCACGATCGGGGCCATGACCGAACTGGACGACTACCGGCCGCTGGGCCGTTCCGGGCTGCGCGTCTCCCCGCTGGCGCTGGGGGCGATGACCTTCGGCACCGGCTCCTTCTGCGCCGGCGACGACACCGCCCGCAAGATCTTCCGCACCTACGTCGAGCGCGGCGGCAACTTCGTCGACACCGCCGACAACTACAGCGCCGGCCGCAGCGAGGAGCTGGTCGGCGACTTCCTCCGCGACGTCGGCCGGGACGACGTCGTGCTCGCCACCAAGTATTCGGGGCCCGGCTTCCGGGACGGCGTCCCGCATTCGGACCCGCGTCGCCGCAGCAACGGCCGCAAGAACATGATCGCCTCGCTGGAGGCGTCGCTGCGGCGGCTGCGCGTCGACCACGTGGACCTGTACTGGCTGCACATCTGGGACGGCTTCACCCCGGCCGAAGAGGTGGTGGCGGCGTTCGGCGACCTGGTGCGCGCCGGGAAGATCCGCGCGGTCGGGCTCAGCGACGTTCCCGCGTGGTACGCGACGAAGGCCGCCATGCTCGGCGGGCCGCCGGTGACGGCGCTGCAGCTGGAGTACTCGCTGGTCGAGCGGGCGATCGAGGCGGAACACGTGCCACTGGCGCGCGAGTTCGGCATCGCGGTCCAGCCGTGGGGCGCGATCGGCGGCGGCTTCCTCACCGGCAAGTACACCCGCGACGGCGCGGGCACCGGACGGCTCGCCGGGCCGGCCGCGACGGCCTTCCGCGCGCTGCCCGAAGCCCGCTGGGCGATCCTGGACGCGGTCCGCGAGGTCGCGGCCGAAACCGGCGCCACCCCGGCCCAGGTGGCGCTTCGCTGGGTGACGAGCCGGCCGTCGATGCCGTCGCCGCTGATCGGCGCGCGGACGCCGGAGCAGCTCGCGGAAACGCTCGGCGCGCTCACCCTCGACGTGACCGACGCCCAGCTGGCCCGGCTGACCGAGGTGAGCGCGCCCGCATTGCCGTTCCCGCACGGCATTCTGGCCCGGCTCAACGCGGGGCTGCCGCGCTGACGTCCACTGTGGACGTCAGCGCGCCGCCTCGGCGGCCCGCTGGACCTCCGCGCGCCGGGCCGCCCAGAACTCCGCGTCGTGCCGGCCGTCGGTGGCGAGCGAGCCGTCGAGCTGTTCCCGCAGGATGTCCGCGTGCCCGGCGTGCCGGTTCGTCTCGGTGAGCACGTGGACCAGGATGTTGAACAGCAGCACGTCCGGGCGCGGCCACCAGGGCACGTGCCCCGGTGCGTCGACGGCGAGCCCGGTGATCGTCGCGTCGGAATGGGCCCACACCCGCCGGTAGCGGTCGACGATCTCCTCGCGTGACTCGTGCTCGGTCGCCCACATGTCCGTGCCGCGCGCGGCGAGGTCGTCCCACCGGGGCATCGGCTCGGGGAACGGCCGCCCGAAGATGTCGCCGAAGTACCACGCTTCGGTCTTGGTCAGGTGCTTGACGAGACCGAGCAGGTTCGTGCCGGTCGCGGTCAGGGGACGGCGGATGTCGTACTCGCCGAGCCCGTCGAGCTTGCCGACCATCTCTTCGCGGATCTCGCGCAGGTCGCCGTGCAGGTAGTTCTTCGCGAATTCGTCGATCATGGCGTCCAGCTTGTCAGCCCACGGGCACCCCGCGCACCGAAACCGGCCCGGCGGTCGGGTCCAGCTCGGTCTTCTGGTCCACGCCGGACGGCGTCAGCACGTCGAACGCCTTCGGGGCGGTGGCCGGGTCCGCCGCGCAGATCGGCGCCGTCCCGCCCGCCGGGCACAGGCCGAACGTGTACTGGCCCGCTGTCGGCGTGAACGGCCGGGCCTGGTCGGGGGAGTTGCCGTCCTGCCCGGTGAGCACCACGGCGAACGTCCAGCCCGGCCCCGGTGTCCCGAAGGCCGCCTTCGCCACGCTCACCGTGATGTACCGCGTTGCCTGCGAAGCCTGCACGGACGGCGTGGCCGGCGAAGCACCCGAAGCGTCGACGAGCGCCGGATCCGCGAAGCCCTGGACCTCGATGCGGCGGCTCCACGCGTCCTGCGCCGCGATCGTGTACGCCCGGCTGGGGAACGGCGCCGCGGTCGAGGTCGTCGCCGCGGCCGGGTCGTGGCCGTAGATCGTCAGCAGCTGGGCGCCCAGCGGCGAGCCGAACGTCGGCGACAGGTCGCGGATCTGCGCCCGGAACACCAGGGTGGTGCCGGAATCGATGACCTGGAACCGCTGCAGGTCGAACGCGCCGGCGTGGAAGTCGCCCGCCGTCGGGTACGTGTACGTGCCCGGGCCGTTGTCGTCGCCGTCCGGATCGGTGGTGTCCAGCAGGACCGTGCCCGTGACGAAGTCCGAGCTGATCGTCTTCTGCGCGTAGCCCGTTCCCGAGCCCACCGAGTTCACAGTGGTCGCCGTGACGACGTTCGCGCCCAGCGGGGTCGGCACGGTGGCGCGGAACGTCCCCGCCGCGGAAGCCCGGGTCGACAGCACGGTCGTCGTGCCCGCGTCGGTGGCGGAAACGGCGAGGTCGACGCGGCTGCCCGCGGGGGCGGTGCCGGAGACCTCGGCGGTCGCGGTGGACACCGAGGCGGGCGCGTCCAGCGTCACCGCGAGGGCCGCGGGCGGCGCGTGCGAGACGTACCGCGAGCGGACCTCGGCGGGCTGCTCGGGCAGCCGGCCGTCGTCGAGGGCCCTGGCCAGCCGCACCGACTGTGACTGGGCCCAGCTCAGCGGCGCCACCGAACCGACGGACTGCCCGGGCGTGAAGCCGATCGACGCCGTCCGCGGGTCCGTGCCGTAGGGCGACGCGGGCAGCGCCGGGTTCTCCCAGATCTGCTCGGGGATCAGGCCGGTGCCGCCGGTCTGGTCCCGCATCGCGCGCAGCAGCGCCGCCGCGCCGGCCCGGTCGCCGGTCTGCACGGCCTGTTCGGCGCGTTCGCCGGCGAGCACCGGCCACAGGTGCCCGGATCCGGTGTTCGTCGACGGCCAAGGTGCGCCCGTCGGGCCGCAGTTCGTCGGGTCGGGCTCGTAGCAGTCGCCGTAGCCGTCCTCGCTGCCCGCCGCCGACGTGCCGTAGCGGTACCAGCCCGGCCCGGCCGGGGTGTCCCGCTTGATCACGCGGTCGACGACGCCGAGCGACGCGGTGACGTCCGGGTCGTTCGCGGGCAGCACGCCCAGGCGGGTCAGCTCGAGGAACCCGGCGTCGACGACCGCGCGCTGGTCGGCGTCGACCGAGCCGTTGCCCAGGTTGTAGAACCACTCCGAGTCCGGGTCGCCGTTCTTGGTCAGCCGCAGGAAGTACCGGCCGCCGTAGGGCCCGTTCTGCGTCACCGTCCAGCCTTTGATGCTGCGCTGGAAGTGGTCGGCGGTGGCGCGGTAGACGTTCGCGCGCGCACTGTCGCCGTTGCGGTCGGCGATCACTCCGGCGGCGACGAGCCCGGCGATCTCCGCGGCGATCGTGGAGGGGGAGTAGCCGCCCTGCTCTTCCCAGCGCTCCGAGCCGAACGCCGGCCCGTGCGCGACGACGAAGTCGGCGGCGGCGCGGATGTGGTCGGTGTAGAGCGTGCGGTCCCGGTCGAGCCCGGCCTGCAGCGCCATGAGGATCGGGTACGCGCTCTCGTCGAGTTGATCACCACCCGAGTCCGGCGCCTTCTTGCCGTTGAGCATGGAATTGCGCGGGAAGCGGCCGTCCGGCTGCTGCTGGCGCGTGAACAGCCAGCGGACGCTCGCCCGCGCTGTCTCGCGATCACCGGCGGACAGGAGGCCGGAGAAGCTTTCGTAGAGGTCGCGGGCGAAGATTTCGCGGTAGGAGCCGAAGTAGACCGGCTTGCCGCCGGGCGCGTCGCCCGCCGACACCGCCTGGCCCCACGGGCTGCCGAGCGAGGCGACCACCGCGCCCGGGAACGTCTTGTCCTCGCTGGCCTTCAGCACGTTGACGGACTGGTAGTACGCGTCGGAATCCCTGCCGCGCACCGGGATCAGGCCATTGTCGTAGTCCCGCCATTCGCGCGCGTACTGCCGGTAGCTCTGCTCGAACGGCGTGCGCACGCTCGCGCCGGCCGTGGCGACGGCGGCCCGGGCGTCC
Organism: Amycolatopsis sp. NPDC005003; assembly: GCF_053600695.1. Taxonomy (NCBI): domain Bacteria; kingdom Bacillati; phylum Actinomycetota; class Actinomycetes; order Pseudonocardiales; family Pseudonocardiaceae; genus Amycolatopsis; species Amycolatopsis sp. NPDC005003. The sequence goes on from NZ_JBSGAI010000025.1 coordinate 19,955, forward strand.
GCGCCGAAGCCGAGCGCCAGCACGGCCGGGCGGCGCGGCTGCAGGTCCAGCTGCGCGGTCTGGACGACGTTGCCGTTCACGGCCGAGGGCGTGGTGTCGGTGAGCCGGTGGTCGCGGTCCAGCTGGGCCAGCCCGTCGCCCGCGGTGCTGGCGAACCCGCTGGACGTGCTGAGGAACCGGCGGTCGGCACGCAGCGCGGCGGCCAGCGGGGTGCCGTAGTCGCGGGCCGGCGCGCTGGACACCGTGTTGGTGTCGGCGCTGACCAGCGCGGACGTCGCCGCGTCGACGGTCGCGGTGTCGCCGCCGCCGTTGGCCGGGCCGCCCCCGCCGTTGCCGTTGACGCTTGCGTCGAACCGCACGTACACCTTCAGGTCGCGCCCGGAGTCCCGCAGCGGCTCCAGCCGGGTCCGGATGAGCACGCCGGTCCGGGCCGGGTCGGCCAGGTATTCGGTGACCAGCCGGTACCGCCCGCTGCGCGGGGTCGACGTCACCTCGCAGGCCATCCCGCCCGCGCTCGTGCGGACCGTGTAGGTCATGTCCCGGGCCTGCAGGTCGGTGAAGGTGCGCCCGTCGGTGACGGCGAACTGCAGCGTCTCGACGTTCGTGTTGTCGATCACCGGTGCGTAGACGTCGGAGAGCACGCCGCCGGCCACGGTGAACCACGCCTTGCTCGTCGTGTTCCGCGCGGTGCCCAGGCAGTCCTTGCGGGCCAGGCCGAAGTGCGAGACGGCGCCCGGTCCCGGCGCCGCGGCGGCTGCGGTCGCACTCGGGGCGGGCAGCAGGGTCGCGGCCAGCACCGCGCACAGCACCACGGACGACGTCGACCGAATCATCCGCCCATCCGATCACGGCGGCCCGGGGGCGCACCAGCCCCGAACTGTGCCCGGAGGGCTTTACCGGTGATTGAGAATCCGAACCCGTGGGTAGCAAACCTGATGTCCCCCGAGGAGGTGAACGTGGAAGAGCTGGGATCGGACGGATGGCGGTACCGCGGCACGATTTCGCCACGGACCCTGCCGAGCCTGCGCCGGCACCTGGTGTCCTGGTTGCGGCGGCGGGCCGGCGACGAGATCGGGCGGCAGGCCGACGACGTCGTGCTGGCCTGCTGGGAAGCGATGGCCAACGTGCTCGGCCACGCCTACCACGGGCGCCCGGGCCTGATCGACGTCCGCGCGAGGATCGACCAGGACGTGCTGATCGTCACCGTCGCCGACCAGGGCCGCTGGACGACCCTGGAAGAGCGCGCGGACGGCGGCCGCGGGCTGCGCCTGATCCAGGCCCTGGTGGACGGGCTGGACCTGCGCTCGACCGACGGCGGCACGGTGATCACGCTGACCTGGCCCTTCCCGGCCCGCCACCCGGCCTGAGTCTCAGCGCGGCTCCGCCGAGGACAGCTCTTCGACGAACCGGGCCGCGATGTCCCGCAGCTTCACGTTGGTCCGCTGCGACTCCGTGACCAGTCGCTTCATCGCGTCCTCGGCGCTGATCCGGTGCACGGCCATCAGGATGCCCTTGGCCTGTTCGATCACCGCCCGCGAGCGCATCGCCGCCTCGAGTTCGACGGCCCGCTGCCGGGCCCGGTGGTAGCGCCGCGTGGTACGCAGCCCGAACGACACCACCGTGGTGTACAGCTGCAGCAGCCGCGAGTCCGTCTCCGCGAAGCCGTGGTTGCCGTAGCCGAAGAGGTTGAGCGCCCCGGACAGGTGTTCGTCGACGCGCAGTGGTGCGGCGAGGTAGCTGCCGACACCGAGGTCCAGGGCCCGCGCGGTGAACTCGGGCCACGCCGCCCCGGCCGTGGCCAGCGGCACCCGGACGATCTCGCCGGTCTCCGCGGCCGCCAGGCAGGGGCCGGCGCCGGCCGCGTACTGGGCCCGGTCGATCTCGACGGCCTGCGCGTCGGTGGAGGCGGCGGTCGTCGCCTCGCCGTCCCGGATCGCCGTGATGCTGGCCATGTCGGCGCCGGGGATGGCCCGGACGGCTTCGGCGCAGACGGCGTCGAGGATCTCCGCCTCGGCGGGTTCGGTCTCCAGTGCGCCCGTGAGGTCCGCCATCGCGGCCGTCAGCTCGTCGAGGTGCTCGGGCAGGATCGGCTCACCGGTCATTCGGTCATCTCCGTCCCGGACGCTGCGGTTCGTGCCGGACCGCTGGTGCTTCAACGGAACGGCAAAACCTTACTCGCGTCCGGAGCGCCTTCCGCAACATCGGGATGCCGGGAGGGGCGGTGGCTCCGGCCCGGCGCTCACTGCTGAACGCCGGGGGTTGGGCGCCGAGGCCACCTCGCGACGGACGGCAGCACAACCCACCCGACGTGCCGTCGCTGGGGCCCGCTTACCCGGTGGAACGGCGTTCAACCGTTCAGCGGATGACGACCTTCGCCACTCGGGTGAGCCCGGACACCCGCAGTACCCGGTCGAGCAGCCGCGGCGCGATCAGCCGCAGCTCGTGGTCGGCGGCCCGGTCGAACAGCACGGCGACCCCGGCGCTGTCGAGGTAGGTCACCCCGGTGAGGTCCACCGTGACGCCCGGGCCCGCGGCCAGCTCGCGATCCAGCGCCGTGCCGAATTCCGCGGCGTTGCTCATGTCGATCTCACCCGTCACGGTCAGGACCCGGTCCCCGTCGTCGCCCGGGCCGCCGTCCAGCGTGAGTGCCGTCGTCACGAACCGATCCTCCATTCCAGCGTGACGGTGGTCCCGGTCGCGTCGTGCCGGAAGGCGACCGTGTCGGCCAGTGCTTCCATCATCGGCACGCCGCGCCCGCGCAGCACGTGGTTGTCCGGCGGCGGCTGCTTCCAGCGGCCCCGGTCGGTCACCGTGACGACCAGGTGCGCACCGGTGAGCCGGGCGGTGAGGTGCGCGGTCGCCCCGGTGCCGTCGCGGTAGGCGTGCTCGACGGCGTTGGCGCAGGCCTCGCCCGCCGCGACGAGCACGTCCTGGGCGAGGTCCGGGTCGAGGGCCGCGTTCTCCAGCCAGGCGCGCAGCCAGCGGCGGGTCGAGGCGAGGTGGTCCGGGTGCGCCGCGAACTCGAAGTCCAGCGCGGGCACCGACCGGCGGTAGAGCAGCAGTGCGACGTCGTCCTCGTAGCCGTCGGCCGGGCGGAGCACGTCCATCAGGGTCGTCGCCAGCTCGCCGAGCTCCGCGTCCCGCGTGTCGTGGGCGACCTTGGTGGCCCGGTCCACGCCGTCGTCGAGGGACTCGCGGCGGCGCTCGACCAGCCCGTCGGTGTAGAGCATCAGCAGCGAGCCGATCGGCACGACCGCCGTCGCCTCCGGACGCGGGGCCGCGACGCGGACGGCCAGCGGCACGCTGCCGCCGTCGTCCAGCAGCTCCGCGGTGCCGTCGCGGTGCACCAGGGTGGCGGGCGGGTGCCCGGCGCTGCTGTAGGTGAGCGTGCCGGTGGCCGGGTCGAGGATCCCGCAGAAGACGGTGGTGCACAGCGCCCCGGGCAGCCGCCAGGCGAAGCGGTCGAGCGCGGCCAGCGTGTGCGCCGGGCTGCTGGCTTCCAGCAGCAGCGCGCGGCAGGCGCTGCGCAGCTGCCCCATCACCGCGGCCGCGGCCAGTCCGCGGCCGACGCAGTCGCCGACGACGATGCCGATCCGGTCGCCGGGCAGCGCGATGACGTCGTACCAGTCGCCGCCGACCTCCAGGGGCGGGTTCGCCGGCTCGTAGCGCACCGCGAAGCCGTCGGGCAGCCGGGCCGGGCCCAGGATCGAGCGCTGCAGCGCCAGTGCCACCTCCCGCTGCCGGTCGTCGCGGTGGGCGCGGCGCAGGGCGTGCGCGAGCGTCCCGGCCAGCAGCGCCAGCAGTGTGCGGTCCTCGGTGCCGAGCGGCCGGCCCGGCGCGGGGTCGACCCAGAGCGTCAGCCGGCCGCCGGGGTGGTCGACGGTGGTGCCCGCACCGCTTTCGGCCGGGGCCGCGTGCAACGCCGGGAGCGAGCGGAGGTCGTCGAGCGTGGCGCGCAGCGGCCCGGCGAGGTCGGCCCAGCTCCGGTCGGCGGGACGGGTGGACGCGAGCTCCGGCTCGCCGTCCCGCGGCCAGGTCACCGCGAGCGCGCGCTCGGCGTCCCACAGCTCGCGCAGCAGCTCCAGCCCGGCGCTCAGCACCGCCGGGACCCCGCTGATCCCGGCGAGGCGCTGGTTCATCGCGGCGAGCGCGCTTTCGCGCTGCACGGCGTAGCGCTCGGCCGTGACGTCGCGGACCGTGCCGACCACCCGGCGGCGGCCCTCGTCGTCGTGCAGCTGGTTGTAGGCGATCGCAGCCCACACCCGGTGCCCGTCTTCGTGCCGCATCGGCAGCACCAGGCTGCCGGAGGGCTCGCCCCACGCGCGCTCGGACGCTTCGGCGACCTGGCGGTGGGCGACGGGGTCGGCCTCGGCGTCCGGCCACCAGGGGAACGGCGGGGCGTAGGGCAACCCGGCGGTGCCGAAGCCCAGCAGCTCGCTGAACGCCGCGTTGATCTCGACGACCCGCCCCTCGGCGTCGCAGACGAAGAAGCCTTCCTGCAGCGACTCGATCATCGCCGCGCGCCACCGGGCGTGCTGCGTGCGCAGCCTCGCCAGCTGGACCGTCGTGCGGACGCGGGCGAGCAGCTCCCGTGCCGAGAACGGCTTCACGAGGTAGTCGTCGGCCCCGGCGGCCAGCCCGTCGACGGCAGCTTCCTGCCCGGCCCGCGCCGACAGCAGCAACACGGGCACCGCGGCGGTGCGCGGGTCGTCGCGCAGCTCGGCGAGCAGGCCGAGGCCGTCCAGCCGCGGCATCATGACGTCGCTGATGATCAGCTCGGGCGGTTCGGCACAGGCGGCGGCGAACGCCTCGACGCCGTCGCGCACCGCGGTCACCGCGTAGTCGTCGCGCAGCAGCCGGACGAGGTAGTCGCGCATGTCGGCGTTGTCGTCGGCGACCAGCACGCGGGCGCCGGTGGCCGCGGCGGGCTCGGGCTCGGCGGAGGAGTCGCCGTCCGGCAGCCAGCGCAGGGCTTCCTGCACGTACGGCTCCGCGGCCTGGGCGGTGAGTTCGCCGGTCGTGGGCTCGGCGGTGACGTGCTCGGCGGGCAGGTGCCGGGTGCCCAGCGGCACCTGCACCCGGAAGGTCGTCCCGGCGCCCGGGGTGCTCTCCACGGTGACGCGGCCGCCGTGCATGCCGACGAGCTCGCGCACCAGCGCCAGGCCGATGCCGCTGCCCTCGTTCGAGCGCGCCCGGGCCGACGGGATCCGGTGGAACCGCTCGAACAGGCGCGGCAGCTCGGCGGCGTCGATCCCGATCCCGGTGTCGGACACGGCGACGACGGCGTGCCCGGCCGCCACGGTGCTCGTCACCCGGATCTCGCCGTCGAAGGTGAACTTGACCGCGTTGGACAGCAGGTTGAAGACGACCTTCTCCCACATCCCGCGATCGATGTGCACGGGCTCGGCCGACGGGCGGCAGTCGACCTCGAAGGCCAGCCCGGCCCGCTCGACGGCGGCGCGGAAGACACTCGCCAGCTCGGCGGTGAACGTCCCGAGGTCCACTGGTTCGAAGCGCGCCTGCATCCGGCCGGCTTCGATCCGGGAGAAGTCGAGCAGGTTGTTCACCAACCGCCCCAGCCGCAGCGCGTTGCGCTGGATGACGTCGATCTCTTCGCGCACCCGCTCGTCGGCGCCTTCGAGGGCTTCCCGCAGTTCGGCGGCGGGGCCCAGGATCAGCGTGAGCGGGGTCCGGAACTCGTGGCTGATGTTGGCGAAGAAGGTGGTCTTCGCCGCGTCCAGCGCGGCCAGCTCCTCGGCGCGCTGCTGCTGGGCCTGGTAGGCGATCGCGCCGTTGACCAGCGCCGTCGTCTGCTGGGCGACCAGCCCGAGGAACGTCCGGTAGGACTCGTCGAGCGCGCGCCCGGCGCTCGCCGCCAGCACGATCACGCCGGTCGCGGCGTCCCCGGCGTCGCCGGGCAGCGGCAGCACCATCGCCTCGGCGGGCGGGGTGGACCAGCCGCCGGCGGGCAGCTCGCCGAACGCGCCGTCGGACACCGTCCGCGGGACCCCGTCGGCGAGGACCTCCTCGAGCGGCCAGGCTGCCGCGTCACCCGCGTCCTCGCCGCCGGCGGTGACGGCCGCGAGCGTGAGTTTCCCGTCGTCCTCCCGGATGTGGACCGCGGCGTACGGCACGTCGGCACCGGCCCGGCCCAGCACGTCCGCGACCAGCTCGCAGGCTTCCCCGACACTGCGGGCGCGGCCGGCCTGGGCGCTCAGCTCGCGCAACGTCGCCAGCCGCCGGGCGCCGATCACCCGCTCGGTCGTGTCCGAGACCGCGGTGAACACCGCCCGCACGCCACCTTCGTCGTCGTGCACCGGGCTGTAGGAATATGTCCAGTAGGTCTCTTCCCAGTAGCCGTGCCGGTTCATCGGCAGCAGCAGGTCCTCCGACCAGGTGGCCTCGCCGGTGGTCATCACGCTGTCCAGCATCGGGCCGATGATGTGCCAGATCTCGGCCCAGACCTCCGCGCCCGGTTTGTCCAGCGCCGGGTGCTTGGTGCCCAGCAGCGGCAGGTACGCGTCGTTGTAGAGGAACCGCAGCTCCGGCCCCCACCAGACGATCATCGGGAAACGGGAGGTGAGGCAGATCCGGACCGCCGTGGTCAGGCTGGCCGGCCAGGTCCGGGGTTCGCCGAGCGGGGACGACGCCCAGTCGAAGTCCCGCATCCGGGCGGCCATCCGGCTGGTCCCGGGAAACACGGCACGGTGGCCGGCCTCTTTCCCGACGCTCATCACACTCCAGGTTCACGCGGCCCCGGCCGAGCCTACTCGACCGGCCACCGCCCTGCCGGGTGCGCGAACCGCCGCGTCCCGGTGATCAGCCGCCGGTCAGCCAGGTCATGGTCACGGTGGTGCCGTCCTCGCGGTGGATCTGCGCGCTGTGGTCGGCGAGGGTGTCGATGAGCAGCAGGCCGCGGCCCCGCAGCCCGTTCGAGGGGGCCGGCGGGCGCCAGGTGCCGTAGTCGGTGACCGTCACGGTCAGCCGTCCCGGCATCGCTTCGGCCCGGACGTCGACCGGGCCCGCCTTCCCGGCGGGGTAGGCGTGCTCGGCCGAGTTGGCCATCGCCTCGTAGCCGGCGAGGACGATGTCCTCCCGCCGTTCGAGGCTCAGCGGCAGCGTGGCCAGCCACCGGGCCAGTGCTTCCCGCAGGTCCGGCAGCCGTTCGGCGATCGCGGCCGCACGCAGGTGGAACGTGTCCGGGGGAGCGGGCGCTCCCGGTGGGAGGGGGTCCGTCATGGGGTGTCCTCTCCGCGGTGGCGCACGTGGATCACGGCGATGTCGTCGTCGTGCCGTCCGCGCGTCAGTTCGTCGACGAGCTTGTCCCACGCCGTTTCGAGGTCGGCCGCGGCCAGCAGCCCCGGGATACCCGCCAGCAGCCATTCGACGCCCAGGGTGAGGTCGCGGGTGCGGCTCTCGACCAGCCCGTCGGTGTAGAGCACCAGGTCCGCGCCGACCGGGAAGCCGGCGGTGCGCTGCGGGAACACCGAGCCGACGCCGAGCGGCTGAGCCAGCGCCTCGCCGATCTGCTCGGGCGGCTCGCCCGGACGGATCAGGATCGCCGGCAGGTGGCCGGCGTTCGCGTAGGCGAGCGTGCCGTCGGCGGCCCGGTGGACCGCGTAGAAGCAGGTCACGAAGCTTTCGCCGAACAGCCCGGCGGTCAGCTCGGAGACGTTGCGCAGGACCTCCGACGGCGGCAGCTCCAGCAGGGCGTAGCTGCGGATGGCCGTCCGGACCTGGCCCATCACCGTCGCGGCGGTGACGCCGTGGCCGACGACGTCGCCGATGACGAACGCGGTGGCCCCGGACGGCAGCCGGATCACGTCGAACCAGTCGCCGCCGACCTTGCTGCCCCTGGCCGCGGGCAGGTACCGGGTGAACACGTCGAGGCCCGGCGTGGGCGGGGCGACCGGCAGCATGCTCCGGGACAGCTCGGAGGCGAGGGTGCGCTCGCGTTCGTAGAGCCGGGCGTTGTCCAGGGCGATGGCTGTGTAGGCGGCGATGCCCTCGGCCAGGTACTCGTGCCGCGCGGTGAACCGGTCCGGCTCGGGGTGGCCGAAGAAGAACCCGCCCAGCACCTCCCCGGAGGTCGGGCTGACCACCGGGACGGCCAGGTAGCTGCACACCGGCAGGTGCCCCGCCGGCATCCCGTGGTGCGGCGCGTTCTTGCCGAACCGCGGGTCCTTCGTGATGTCGGGGCTGCGGACGGTGCCGTCGCCGTCGAAGGTCGGCGCGAACACGTCGGTGTTGCGCGGCATGGGGAACCGGGCGAACGCCTCCCGGGGCACCCCTGAGATCGTGTACAGCGTGTACGACTCGCCGAGCTCGTCGACCAGGTTGTAGAAGAACGCGCCGAAGCCGGCTCCGGTCGCCTTCGTGGCCGCGTCGGTCGCGTCCTGCACGATCCGGTCGATGTCGAGCTGCGCGGTCAGCTCCCGGCCGGTGGAGTGCAGCGCGTCCAGGACCGCGGCTTCGCCCCGCAGCCGCCGGACGGTGGCGGCCAGGCCGGCGGTGGCGGCTTCGATCGCGGCGGCGACCGCCGGAGGGCCGTCGCCGACGTCGTCAGTGGTATAGACCAATGCGCCGCACTCGCCGCCGTCGGCCGTGACCGCGAGCGCGTGCGTGATCTCCTTGCCCGGCACCAGCTCCGCGAGAACCGTGCGATCGGTCACCGCCCGCGCGACGTGGTCGCCGAGCACCGCGCGCACCTCGGCCGGGCCGAGGGGGCGGACGTCGGTGGCCGCCGGACCGCCGTCGCCGCCGACGAAGGCGCTGCGCACCGCGTCGAGGACCGCGTCGAACTCCGGGCGGGACGTCATCAGGGAGCCAGCGCTTCGGACAGCGACGGGTAGATGGCGAACTCGTCGACCAGCCGGGTGAGTTCCAGCGGACGCAGGGTGATCCGGCCGGCGGCGACCACCCGCAGCGGCGCCGAAGCGGCAGGCCCGCGGTGCGCCCGGACGAGTTCGGCCATGCCCGCCGAAGCCAGGAACGTGACCTCGGTGAGGTCGATCACGAGCACCGACGGCCGCAGGCGCGCCGCGCGTTCGGCCAATTGGCGCAACTTGGGGGCGAGCGCGAGGTCGAGCGCGCCTTCGACGTGCAGCACCGCCACGCCGTCGCGGTGCTCCAGCGCGATCGATCCTGCGGAACTGGCGGCGTCGTCGAGTGAGTCCCCCGTCACGTCCCGTTCGCCCATGGCGCCCATCTTGCCTGTTCGGAGGCCCGACCGGAAGCGCAAGGGGTGCTGACACGGCGGCGCGTCGCCCGGGCAGGCATGATTGACAGCGGTTGAGCAGACAGCCTTCGAAAATGCGCACGCCTGCCGGTGTCCCGGCGGCGTTGCCGAAGGCGAGGAGAATCACATGACCGAGCACACCCACCTTGACGGCTCGGCCACCGCTGTGCCGTTCGGGGAGTTCCGGATCGCCCGGACGGAGCAGGAGGAAGCGGTCGTCGTCGAGGTCGCCGGAGACGTGGACACGACGACCGCACCCGCGCTCGTGCAGGCGGCCGACGAAGCGCTGGCGGAGCGGCCGCCGGTGCTGGTGGTCGACCTGACCCGCGTCGAGTTCCTCGCCTCGCCGGGCCTGACCGCGTTGCTGACCATCCACCGCAACGCCGGAACCGGCACCGCGGTCCGGATCGTCGCGTCCGGGCGGGCCACCCTGCGCCCGATCCAGCTGACCGGGCTCGAGGAGAGCCTTTCGCTCTTCCCGACCCGCGAAGCGGCGCTCGCCGGGTCCTGACCCGGACCGTCCCGGCCGCGTTCAGCTGCCGGCCGGGACGGCACAGCGCCGGATGGCCAGCACGGCGACGTCGTCCTGGGCCGCCCGGTTGCCGATCATCGTCGCCATCACCTGCGCGCAGACCCGCTCGGGATCCCCGGCGTGCACGGCCTCCGCCAGCTGCGTCATCCCGACGTCCACGGGCCGGTCCCGGCGCTCCACCAGGCCGTCGGTGTAGAGCACGAGCACGGCGTCTTCCGGCAGGTCGAGCACCGTCGTCCGGCGTTCCGGCACGCCGATGGTCAGCCCGATCGGGGGATCGGGCGGCGAGTCCACCAGCCGGGCCGGCGCACCGGGCACGGCGAGCACCGGCGGCAGGTGGCCGGCGAGGGACAACGTCAGCGTCTCGCGGTCCGAGCCGATGATCCCGTAGGCCACCGTGGCCATCGCCCCGTGTTCGAAGTGGTTGGCCTTGCGGTCGAGCTTGGCGAGCACCTCGGCGGGGCTTTCGGAGTCGAGGGCGTAGGCGCGCAAGGCGCTGCGGAGCCGCCCCATGATCACGGCCGCGTCGAGGCCGTGGCCGGAGACGTCGCCCATCACGACGCCGAGCCGGTCACCCGGCAGTGTGAACAGGTCGTACCAATCGCCGCCGATCCCGGTTTCCGCGCCGGGCACGTACCGGGCGCCGAAGGTCAGGCCGGGCACCTCGGGCAGGCTGGCGGGCAGCAGGCTGCGCTGCAGCGCCATGGTGGCGGTGCGGTTCTCCTCCAGCGCCTCCACCTGGACCGCCATCGCGAGGCGGTCGGCGACCAGCTGCATGGTGGCCACTGCGGACTCGCCGAACTCCCGGGGGGCGACGGAACCGACGTGCAGCACGCCGACGAGTTCACTCCCGGCGATCATCGGCACGCCGAGCATGGAGTGCAGCCCGCGTTCCCACAGCAGGGAGTTCACGACCGTGGTTTCGTCGACGTGGTCGAGGATGACGGGCGCTCGTTCGAGCGCGACCCGGCCGGCGAACCCGCTGCCCACCGGCACCCGCACGCCCTGGTGGACCTCTTCTTCGATGCCCGCCGCCGCGAAGGCCACCAGCTGGCGGCCGCTGGGCTGGTAGCGGAGCACGGTCGCGGTGTCGACCGCCATGACCTCGCGCAGGCGCTGGAGCGTCTCGGCGAGCATCTCGGCCAGCCCGAGGTGCGCGGCGGGGGCTCCGATGATCGCCTCCAGCTGCTGCAGCCGGTTCTGGGCGTCGAGACTTCGCGACATGGGACGACCCTAGCCGCAAGTCCTTTGCGCGCCTAACCATCCCGGGTTTCGACGGCGGGTCTCCCGGGGTAACCAGACCGTCGTGAACGTCGACTTGGACTGGGTGGGCGTGCTGCGGCACGGCCAGAGCACCGGGAACGTGGCCAGGGAAGAGGCGGAGTCGGCCGGCGCGGATGTGATCGACATCGCCGAGCGCGACGCCGACGTGCCGCTCACGGACCTGGGGCGGGAACAGGCTTCCGCGGCGGGGAAGTTCCTCGCGGAGCACCCGCCGGACGTCGTCGTCACGTCGACCTACCGCCGGGCCTGGGACACCGCCCGGCTGGCCGCGCCCGACGGCGTGCCGATCGTCCCGGACGAACGGCTGCGCGACCGCGAGCTCGGCGTGCTGGACCTGCTGACCTCGCACGGCGTCCGCGAGCGGTGGCCCGACGAACTGCGGCGCAAGCGGCGGCTGGGCAAGTTCTACTACCGGCCGCCGGGCGGGGAATCGTGGGCGGACGTCGTGCTGCGCCTGCGATCCCTGCTCACCGAGCTGAGTGTGGAGCACGCCGGAAAGCGCGTTCTGCTGGCCGCCCACGAAATGACCGTCTTCGCGCTGCGGTACCTGCTCGAAGGCCTGCCCGAACCCGATCTGCTGCGCGCCGCGAACGCCACCGAAGTCCCGAACGGCTCGGTGACGGCCTGGGAACGCGACTCCGACGGCGGGTTCACCATGGTGCTGGCCCAGGAGGTCGGCCACCTGCACGCCACCGACACCCCGCCGACGGCGGACGACGATGCCGCGCAGCAGCTCTCCTGACCCCGCGCCGATCAGCCCGGCCCTGCTGCGGGACTGGCGGATCGGCGCGGAGGACCGCGGCACGGTGCTCGTCGTCGGCGGCGCCCGGACCGTGCCGGGAGCACCGGCGCTGTCCGGGACCGCCGCCCTGCGCGCCGGGGCCGGCACGCTGCAGCTGGCGGTCGCCGAACGGCACGCGAGCGCGATCGGCGTCTCGGTGCCCGAGTCGTCGGTGTTCGGGCTCCCGGAAACCGAGTCCGGTGCGGTCGCCGCCGACGACCGGCTCGCCGAAGTCCTGTCCGGTGCGGGCACGGTGGTGATCGGCCCCGGCCTGACCGGCGTTTCGGAGACCGAAGAGCTGCTGCGGCGCCTGGTGCCCGCCATCGCCCCGGACGCGCGGGTGGTGCTCGACGCGTTCGCGCTCGGCGCGCTGAGCCGGGACCCCGCGCTCGCGGAGCCGTTGGCGGGCCGGCTCCTGCTCACCCCGAACCGGGTCGAAGCCGCGTTCCTCGACGGCTGCGAGGAAAAGGACGTCGACGACCTGGAGACGGCGGTGCGGATCGCCGGCCGCTACGGCGGCGTGGTGCTGCTGATGGGCGTGGTCGCCACGCCGGAGGGCCGGGTCTGGCGCGACGGCAGCGGCCACGTCGGCCTGGCGACCTCGGGCAGCGGCGACGTCCTGGCCGGCCTGACCGGCGGCTTCCTCGCCCGCGGCGCGGCGGCCGACCAGGCGGCCTGCTGGGCGACGCACGTCCACGCCGTGGCCGGCCAGCGCCTGATCCCGGACACCGGCAGCACCGGTCTGCTGGCCCGGGAGCTGGTGGCGGAGATCCCGCGGGTCATCGCCGAGCTGGAACGCTGAGCGTCACCGCTGGGCGGTGGGCCGGACGATGATCTCGTTGACGTCGACGCCCGCCGGCCGGCCGATCGCGTAGGCGACCGCTCCGGCGATGGCGTCCGCCGGGAGGGTCACCGCGCGGTAGGCGCGCATCGCCTCCTGCGCACCCGGCTCGGTGATCGTGTCCGCCAGCTCGGACTCGGTGACGCCGGGGGAGATCGTCGTCACGCGGATGCCCGGGCCGGCCTCCAGGCGCAGGCCCTCGGTGATCGCCCGGGCCGCGTACTTGGTGCCGCAGTAGACCGCGGCCGTCGGCACCACCTCGTGCGCGCCGGTGGAGGCGATCGTCACGAAGTGGCCGTCGCCCTGCCGCTGGAAGTGCGGCAGGGCGGCCGCGATCCCGTGCAGGAGACCGCGGACGTTGACGTCGATCATCCGGTCCCACTCGTCGACGTGCAGGGAGTCCAACCGCGACAGCGGCATCACCCCGGCGTTGGCGACGAAGACGTCGAGCCGGCCATGAGCCTCGACCGCGGCTGCGGCGAACGCGGCGACGTCCGCGCGGTCGGTGACGTCGAGGCGGTGGACGTCGGCGGTGCCGCCCGCGTCGTGGATTTCCTTGGCCAGCGCGGTCAGCCGGTCTTCGCGCCGGGCGCCGAGCACGACGTGGTGGCCTTCGCCGGCCAGGCGCAGCGCGGTGGCGCGGCCGATGCCGCTGCCGGCTCCGGTGATGAGGACGGTCTTCACAGGGTTCCTTCCGGGAAGTCGGCGCCGAGCGTGGTCTCGCGCCAGGTGTCGAAGGTGGTGCGGAGGGTGCCGAGCCGGGCGGTGGCGATGTCGTAGGCGGCCCGGCCGAGGAGCAGGCGCAACGGCGGTTCGTCGCTGCCGACGGCGGTGAGGATCGCTTCGGCCGCGCGGGCCGGGTCGCCCGGCTGCCGGCCGTACGTCGCGAGGGTCGCCTCCCGCCGGGCGCCCGCGGTCTCGGCGTAGTCGTCGATGCGGACCGCCGACTGCCGCATCGAGGGGCCCGACCAGCCGGTGCGGAACGCGGCGGGCTCCACGATGGTCACCTTGATGCCCAGCGGCGCCACTTCGGCGGCCAGGGACTCCGACAAGCCCTCCACGGCGAACTTCGTCGCGTGGTAGTAGCCGGTGGCCCCGAAGGCCGCGAGGCCGCCGAGGGACGACACGGTGACGATGTGGCCGCTGCGGCGCGCCCGCATGCCCGGCAGGACCGCGCGGGTGACGTCGGCGAGGCCGAAGACGTTGGTGTCGAACAGTTTCCGGATCTCGTCGTCCTCGCCTTCCTCGACCGCGGCGAGGTAGCCGTAGCCGGCGTTGCCGACCAGGACGTCGATCCGGCCGAACACCGTCTCCGCTTGCTTCACTGCGGCGACGACCTGGGTGTGGTCGGTGACGTCGAGGGGCAGGACCAGCGCCCGGTCGCCGTGCTCTGCGGCGAAGTCGGCGACCTTCGCCGGATCGCGGGCGGTGACGACTGCGCGCATCCCGCGGTCGAGCACGGCTTCGGCCAGGGCGCGGCCGAGGCCGCTGGAGCAGCCGGTGATGAACCAGACGGTATTTTCGGAAACGGCAGGGTTTTCGGGCACGACGAATTACTCCGTCCATTGTGGAAGGGGGGGGAAAGTGTTCAGGAAGCGGCGAGACTGCCCAGCAGCGCCAGCGCCGCTTCCGACGGGCTGCCCGGCTCGGCCTGGTAGACGATCAGCTGCTGCCCCGGGGCGCTGTTGACGGTCAGCGCCTCGTAGCTCAGTTCCAGCTCGCCGACCAGCCGGTGCCGGAACCGCTTGGTTTCGTGGGTCTTCTGCCGGATGTCGTGGCGGGCCCACAGCCGGCGGAAGTCCGCGCTCTTGACCGACAGCTCGCCGACGGTGTCGATGAGCTGCGGGTCGTCCGGGTCGATCCCGGCGGCCGCCCGCAGGCCGCCGACCGTGTTGACCGCGACGCGCTCCCACTCCGGGTAGAACTCGCGCGCGTCCGGGTCGAGGAACACCAGGCGGACCAGGTCACCGCTGTGGGTGTGCCCGGCGAACAGCGCCTCGCCCAGCGCGTTGTGCGCGAGCACGTCGAGACAGCGGCCGAGCACGAGTGCGGGCGTGTCCGGCCAGCCGTCCATCAGGCGCAGCAGGTTCGGGCTGACCCGTTCCCGCCGCCGGGCGCGCCGGCGCCGGACCGGCTCCGGCCGGGCCAGCCGGTGCAGGTGGGCCGAGGCATCCTCGTCGAGCGCCAGGCCACGGGCGAGCGCGTCGACGACCTGCGCCGACGGGTTCCGCTCCCGGCCCTGCTCGAGCCGGACGTAGTAGTCGGTGCTGACGCCGGCCAGCAGCGCCACCTCCTCGCGGCGCAGGCCCGCCACCCGGCGCGACCCGCCCGGAGGCAGGCCGAGCTCCTCCGGGCCCACCTGTTCGCGGCGGGCGCGGAGGAACTCTCCGAGTGCGTTCTCCTTGGCCACGTCTCCGAGGCTAACCCGGATCCGGCGAGGGAGGGTGGCCGTGCCGCACCCACCCTCAGACCAGCCGGATCGGCTCCTCGTCGTCGCCCGGATCGGCCCGCAGCAGCGTCGCCGTGGCGGTGCGGCCGTCGACGTCCAGTTCCATCACCGCGTTGCCGAAGTGCGGGCCGGACACGCAGTGCCACGACAGCGGCGCGGGCGGGACACCGGTGCGCCGCGCCAGCCACTCGCTCACCCTGGTCAGCGACCGCGCCCAGCCGGCCCGGAACAGCCGGTTCATGTACCACGGCACGGTGTTGTGCACCGGCGAGCAGGTCAGCTGGTGGACCGGCGCCGCGGTGCCGCCGGGGAATTCGGCCCGGGCGACGTAGGCGTGGTGCACGTCGCCGGAAAGCACGTTGACCGACGCCGGTCCGTCGTCCGCGACGCGGGCGATGAGCTTCGCCAGCCGTTCGAACGAGGCGCGGAACGCCGGCCAGTGCTCCAAGTCCACCAGCTGCCGGAACCACTCGTTGGCCCGCCCGACGGGCCCGGGGCGGGCGCAGAGCCGCTCGTTGACCGACTGCGCGGCCGACAGCGCGGTGGGCAGCAGCCACGGCAGCGACGTGCCGATCAGCAGGTGGTCGAACTCGCCGGACGCCTGCTCCTCGATCCAGCGGAACTCCTCCTCGCCGATCATCGACCGCTGCCCGCCCTCGAGGATCCGCCCGGCCCGCGAGTCGATCACCAGCAACCGGACCGGGCCGAAGTCGCGCCGGTAGGACCACCGGGTGCCCTTGGCGCCGTCGGCCTCGCGGTCGGCCCGGTCGGCGAACTCGCGCAGCAGCTCGGCGTTGTCCTCGCCCGACTCGAGCACCCGCCGGTAGAGGTCGTCTTCGGCCAGCTCGCGCGGACCGAGGTTGCCGAGGTGCTGGTAGACCCAGTACGAGACCAGCGCGCCGCGGATCCGCTCCGGCCACCACGGCGTCCGGGCCATCTCTTCCCGCCAGGCCTGCGAGGTGTTCCAGTCGTCGCGGACGTCGTGGTCGTCGAAGATCATCGACGTCGGCACGGTCGAGAGCAGCCAGCGGACCGCCGGATCGCACCAGGCTTCGAAGTACAGGTGGCAGTACTCCTCGAAGTCGGCGACCTCGTTGCCGGGCGGCTGCCCGGTGTCACGCCGGGCGGCGAGCCACTCCTGCGTCGCGCCGGTGGTCTCGTCGGCGTAGACCTGATCGCCGAGCAGCAGCAGCGATTCCGGCCACTCGGCCTCGGCGAGGCCGGCGATCCGGTGGGCGTACGCGGCGAGCGCGTCCGGGCCCAGCGCGTCCTGCTCCCGCGGCTTGCGGCAGGACCCGAACACGAGCCGGAACCGCGGGTCGCCGGGCCGCAACGTCCGGATCCGGCTCGGCGGCAGGTCGCTGTCCGGCTCCGGCCAGACGACGTCGCCGTCGAGCCGCACCTCGTAGGGCGTGCTCCGCCCGGGCTCCAGCCCGGTGAGCACGACCAGCGCGTAGTGGTGGCCGGCGACCTCGAACGTCCGGGCGGACGCGTCGCCGACGCGCACTTCGCACGGGGCGCCGGTCTCGACCCAGATCGTCGCCGAGGTGGCGTCGACGTGCCGCAGCAGCGGGCCCAGCAGCAGCTCGGTCATCCCGGAATCCTCCCAGAACTCCGCCGGCGCGGCCGGTCGGTGAACCGCTCGAAAGTTCCCGAAACGTTTCGATAATCGTTGACCGGCCGGGCGCGGGGACGAACCATCGTCGCAGCTGCGCTCCCGCCCCCGGAAAGGATTTCCTCGAGTGCGAAGACTCCTCACCGCCCTTTCCGCCGCCGTGCTGGCGATCGCCGCGGCGATCGTGCTGGTCGTGGCGGCGCAGCCGGCGTCCGCGGCCACGTTGACCCGGGTCACCGACTTCGGCAGCAATCCCAGCAACCTCAACATGTACACGTACGTCCCGGACCGCGTCGCCGCCCGCCCGGCACTGCTGGTGGCCGTCCACTACTGCACCGGCTCGGCGTCGGCGATCTTCAACGGCTACGCCCGCGACTACGTCACCGCGGCCGACCAGTACGGGTACGTCATCGTGTTCCCGGAAGCCACCCGGAGCGGGCAGTGCTTCGACGTGTCCTCGCCGCAGGCGCTCACCCGCGGCGGCGGCAGCGACCCCGTCGGCATCCTGTCCATGGTCAACTGGGCCAAGCAGCGCTACAACGTCGACGCCTCCCGCGTGTACGTCACCGGGTTCTCTTCGGGCGCGATGATGACGAACGTGCTCGCGGCGGAGTACCCGGACGTGTTCGCCGCCGGCTCGGCGTTCATGGGCGTGCCCGCCGGCTGCTTCGCGACCACCGACGGGTCCGGCTGGAACAGCCAGTGCGCCAACGGCCAGCTCAGCAAGACCCCGCAGCAGTGGGGCGACCAGGCACGCCAGATGAGCGGCGGGCGCACCGGCCCGTTCCCGCGCATGCAGCTGTGGCACGGCACGGCCGACGACACGCTGCGCTACCCCAATTTCGGGGAGGAGATCAAGCAGTGGACGAACCTTCAGGGGCTCTCGCAGACCCCGGCGTCGAGTGATTCCCCGCAGTCGGGCTGGACGCGCACCCGCTACGGCGCCACCGGCACGCAGGCGCCGGTCGAGGGCATCAGCGTCCAGGGCGCCGGGCATTCGCTGCCGCAGAACGGGATGATCCAGTACGCGATCGCGTTCCTGGGCTTGAACAGCGGCGGCTCTACCACGACCACGCCGACCACTCCGACAACGCCGACCACCACGACGTCTTCGACGCCGCCCGCCGGGACCACGCTGGGCAGCGCGGCTGCGCGGACGGGGCGTTACTTCGGGACGGCGGTTTCGGCGAACAAGCTGTCGGACAGCGTGTACACCGGCATCCTCGGCCGCGAGTTCTCCATGATCACCCCGGAGAACGAGATGAAGATCGACGCGACCGAGCCGTCGCAGAACCAGTTCTCCTACGCCAACGCGGACCGGATCGTGAACCAGGCGACGAGCCAGGGCGCCCGGATGCGCGGGCACACGCTGGCCTGGCACGGGCAGCAGCCGGGCTGGATGCAGGGCATGGAGGGTTCGGCGCTGCGGCAGGCGATGCTGAACCACATCACCCAGGTCGCGACCCACTACCGCGGCAAGATCTACGCGTGGGACGTGGTGAACGAGGCGTTCGCCGACGGCGGCTCCGGCGCCCGGCGCGATTCGAACCTGCAGCGCACGGGCGACGACTGGATCGAGGCGGCGTTCCGCGCGGCGCGGGCGGCCGACCCGGACGCCAAGCTGTGCTACAACGACTACAACACCGACGACTGGAGCCAGGCGAAGACCCAGGCCGTGTACCGCATGGTCCAGGACTTCAAGAGCCGTGGCGTGCCGATCGACTGCGTCGGCTTCCAGGCACACTTCAACCCCAACAGCCCGGTGCCGTCGAACTACCAGACGACGTTGCAGAACTTCGCCGGCCTCGGGGTGGACGTCCAGCTGACCGAGCTGGACATCGAGGGCTCGGGAACGGCGCAGGCGGCCAACTTCCGCACGGTGACTTCGGCCTGCCTGGCGGTGGCCCGGTGCACCGGGATCACGGTGTGGGGCATCCGCGACACGGATTCGTGGCGGGCATCGGGAACACCGCTGCTGTTCGACGGCAACGGCCAGAAGAAGGCGGCCTACACGGCGGTGCTCGAGGCGCTGAACGGCGGAGCGCCCCCGGACGGCGGCACCACGACCCCCACTTCTCCTGCTCCTGGCGGCTGCTCGGCGGCGTACGTCAAGACGGCGGAGTGGAACGTGGGGTTCAACGGCCAGGTGACGGTGTCGGGGACGAACAACTGGGTGCTGACGATCACGTTCCACGCGCCCCAGAAGGTGATCGGCAGCTGGAACTACACGGGAACGTGGGACAGCACGGGTTACGTCCTGACGGCGAGGCCCAACGGAAGCGGCAACGTCATCGGCTTCACGGTCCAGCACGGCGGCAACCTGACGGCCCCGACGGTCACCTGCGCGAGTTCCTAGTGGTCGTGATCACAGGGGCGAGGTGCCGCGGAAATTGTCGGTGGTGACGGATAGCCTCAGCACATGAAAACGGACGACGCGACAGTCCCGGCGCACCAGCTCACCAAGGGCCAGTGGTTCTGGCACGAGCCGGCGCCGGGGCTGCCCGCGTGGCAGCTGCAGGTGAATTCGGCGGAGTTGCTGGAGGACTCCGTCGAGATCTTCACGACGGATGGGGAGCGGGAGCTGGTTTCGTACCCGAGGAACCGGCTGGTCCGGCTGGCCGAAGTGGCTTGAGGGGATTGGATTCGGGGCCGGGGGCGGCCTGGGAGGGGGTTGGTTGGGGGAGAGGGATTGCGCCGGCGTCCTGGGAGACGGGCGTTGCCGCACGATGTGTCTTCGCGCGAGTCTGGCGTGTAAACCCGCCGGCGCGCTGATGAGCGTGCCGGCGGGTGGTGGATGAGCTGGCGCTTGCCGAGTGAGGTGGCGCGCCGGCCGACCGGCCGTTGCCTGCTCAGGCAGGCTGCGCCGCGTCAGGTGGTCAACCTGCGTCGCGGAGGGACGGTGGGCGCCAGGTCATGCGGACCGTTGTTCCCTTTGCGCCCGAGTCTATGTCGGACTGGTCCGTCACCTGGTCGATCAGCAGCAGGCCACGGCCACCCGAGGTGCGCAGCCCCGCCACGCGTGGGCGCGTCGCCGGGATTCCGCAGCCGGTGTCCGTCACCGTCACCGTGATCGCGTCGCCCTCGCGGCGGGCCTGCAAGCGGGCCCAGCCGTGGCCGTCCGGGTAGGCGTGGGCCGCGACGTTGGCCAGGGCTTCGTACGTGGCCAACGTGATGTCGTGCTTGCTGTCCGGGTCGAGCGGGAACTCGCCCAGCCAGTGGATCAGCTTGCGGCGCAGGCCGGCCATCTCGTTCGGCAGGGCCGGCGCCAGCTCTTCGAAGGTCGAGACGACCACAGCTCCGGCGGCGAAGCGCTCCGGGGCCGTGGTCCCGGCTTGGTCGGCGTCGGCGCTCTCGCCCGTATCGACGCCAGATTCCGGGGTATGTCGATACACGATCCGCTCCCATCGTTCAGCCGCGGTTCCCCCGTGTCAGCGGGCTTCTCTGGTGGACTACCCACCGCCACGGAGTCTTACCCGTTGTGCTTCGTGAGATGTGTCGCTACAGTGGAGACGCTCCTCGCGGATGCCGGCCCCTCGGCCGCCCGGAGGCAGCTCCCCGGATCCAGGCCACTCGGCCTCTTTCCTTCTTCCCGGCCTCGCCGTCCGTGCGCAGGCCCAGCACCATCTCAGGAGACACCCATGTCCTTTCACGGAATCCTCGACCTGTCCGGCAAGACCCCGTTCGTCCGGCCCGGCTACCGGCCCGCGCCCGACGACGTCGCCGTCCCGCTTTCCCTGGTCCGCAAGCACAACCTGCGGCCGGGCGACGAAATCGCCGGTACCGCCGAGACGATCACCAGTGTCAACGGCCGCGACCCGCAGGAGCCGCGCCCCCGCTTCGCCGACCTCGTGCCGGTGCACCCGGATCGGCGGCTGCTGCTCGAAACCACGCCGGCGCGGCTGCTGCCCCGCGTCATCGACCTCGTCACCCCGCTCGGCCGGGGGCAGCGTGCCCTGATCGTTTCGCCGCCGAAAGCCGGGAAAACCACGGTGCTGCAGGAGATCGGGCACGGCCTGTCGGTCAACCACCCCGACTGCCGGCTGCTGGTTCTGCTCGCCGACGAACGCCCGGAAGAGGTCACCGAGCTGAGCCGGACCGTGCGCGGCGAGGTGATCGCGTCCACTTTCGACCGTCCGCCCGCCGAACACGTGGCGGTCGCGGAACTCGCCGTCGAGCGCGCGAAACGCTTGGTGGAGCACGGCGAAGACGTCGTCCTGCTGCTCGACTCGCTCACCCGGCTCGGCCGCGCGTACAACCTTTCGGCCCGCCCGTCCGGCCGCACGCTGTCCGGCGGCGTCGACGCGGCCGCGCTGCAGCCGATGAAGCGGATCCTCGGCGCCGCACGCAACATCGAGGGCGGCGGTTCGCTCACGATCATCGCCTCGGCGCTGGTGGAGACCGGTTCGCTGGCCGACACGGTGTTCTTCGAAGAACTGAAGAGCACCGGCAACGCCGAGCTGAAGCTCGACCGCAAGACGGCCGAGCGGCGAGTGTTTCCGGCGGTCGACGTGGCGGCCTCCGGCACCCGGCGCGAAGAACTGCTGGTCACCCCGGGCGAGCTCGCGGCCATGCGCGAAGTCCGGCGCGCCTTGCCGGGCCCGCACGCGATCGAGCAGCTGCTGGAGCAGCTCCGCAAGACCGGCTCCAACGCCGAGTTCCTGCTCCGCGTGACGGGCGCGGCCGTGCCCGCAGCCGCCTGAACGTTCAGCTTTCGCGACGCTCCCGCAGCTCACCGATCACTTTCGCGCCCACGCTGTCGGCTTCTTCGGGGCTGTCCGGCGGTTCGCCCTCGCCGGGACGGTACAGCCGGTCTTCGGCCCGGCCGGGATCCGGGGTCTCGGGCCGCGCGATCTCGGGTTGCTGTTCGGTCATGACCGGGACATACCCGGTGCGCGTGCGTTCATTCACCGAGGCGGCTGGTGCGGAGTGGCGCGCGGGTAGGACGGCCGTTCGGGCCCCCGGTTCAGGGCGGCCACGAGAAACCCGAACCCGACAACGGTCAGGACGAGCGGCGCAGCCCCGGGGACCACGGCCCACCACCCGAACCCGGCGGCGGCCACGAGCCACGCCAGCACCAGGGTCCGCTTGGCGGTGACGGGATAGGCCTTCGGCAGCTCCCGGACGGCGACGCCACCGAGCACGAGCAGCCCGGCGAGGATGACGAGCAGCACGGTCAGGTACACGGGTGTCCTCCTTCGGCAGGAGTGGTGCTTCGTCTGGACGGCTACCCGCCCAGACGATCGGCAAGCCGTGGTCTCGCGCACATGGCACGCCACGGCCGACCCGCCCGCGGCCGCGGCGCCCGCGAATCGAGCGCACGCCTCCGCGCGTGGGGCGCTAGGGCCAGGCTTGTGGGCCCAGGTGCATGCTGGCGCCGCGGCGCGGGAGTTGCCCAGGCCAGGTTGCCGGCTCAGGAGTGTGTCGGCGCCGCGGCGCGTGGGCCGCCAGAGCCAGGCTGCCCGCTCAGCAGTGCGCCCTCCCCGCCGCGTGTGGGTCGCCCAGGCCAGGCTGCGGGCCCAGGAGTGTGCCGGCGCCTCCGCAGGTGGGTCGCCCAGGCGAGGTTGCCGGCCCAGGTGCGTGTCGGCGCCGCGGCGCGTGAGTTGCCCAGGCCAGGTTGCCGGCTCAGGAGTGTGCTGGCGCCGCGGCGCGGGAGTTGCCCAGGCCAGGGTGTCAGTCCAGCAGCGCGCCCTCGCCTCCGCGTGTGGGCAGCCAGGGCCAGGCTGCCGCCTCAGCAGTGTGCGCCCTCCCCGCCGCCCGCGAACCGCCCAGGCCAGACCACCGGCCCGGCAGCGGGCCTCGCCGCCGGTCAGCGGGTGCGGGCCGCCGGGAACCGGGGCACAGTACTCCCATGGCCCATCCGTCCGCCCGCTCCGCGGCCGGGGCCCGGTCACGCCGGGTCTGGCTGCGGATGTTCCTGACCGGTGCCCTCCTCTGGGTGCTCGCCGTCGTCGTCACCTTCGTCACCGGCAACCCGAACCTCGTCCCGACCGTCGTGCTGCTCGGGAGCTTCCTCGTCCCCGTCACCTTCGTCGCCTGGGCCTTCGGGCGGCGGCGGAGCGGCGAGGTCACCTCCGAACTGCTCTTCAGCACCTTCGTCGCCGGTGGGGTGCTCGGCGTGCTTGCCGCCTCCCTGCTCGAGTCCTACCTCCTGCACCCCTCCGCCTGGCTGTTCGCCGGCGTCGGGCTGATCGAAGAGGCCGTCAAGCTCGCCGTGCTGGCCGTGCTCACGCGGCACCTCCGGGTCAAGTTCGCCACCGACGGGCTCGTACTGGGCGCCGCCGTCGGGTTCGGGTTCGCCGCCTTCGAATCCGCCGGCTACGCCTTCACCGCGCTGTTCACCGAACGCGGGCTCTCGCTCATGGACCTCGTCCAGACCGAGCTGCTCCGCGGCGTGCTCGCGCCCGTCGGCCACGGCCTGTGGACCGCGATCCTCGGCGGCGTGCTCTTCTCCGCCAGCGACCACCGCCACTTCGCCCTGACGCTCCGCCTGCTGCTCAGCTACCTCGGTGTCGCCCTCCTCCACGCCCTCTGGGACGCCATGCACGGCATCGCCCTCGTCCTGACCCTGCTGCTCACCGGCACGCCCTGGCAGTACGTCCAGCTCGAACAGGGCTACCAGCCGCAGCCGACCGCGCTGCAGGCCGACGTCTTCACCGTGCTCTCCTGGGGTGGCCTTGCCCTGGTCTCGGTGATCGGCATCGGCTGGCTGCTCGCCGTCCGCGCGCGGGCCCGGCGCGGGGAGCGGCAAGCCGGCGTCCTGTGGCGGATCCCCGCCGGACGGCCGCGGTGAGTGTCACGTGCCGCGGCCGGTCGCCTTCTGCAGGGCGTCGATCCGCTCGGACGCCTCCGCCTTCGTCAGGTCCTCCGGCACCTCTTCGCCGGCCTCCTGCGCCAACGTCTGCAGGTACGACTTCTGCGGCCCGGTCATCGGCTCGTCGCCGGTGGTCCAGTCGCTCGGGTCCTTCTCCGGGTTCGGCTCCACCTGGTCCGTCATGACAGCTCCCCTCGCATCATCGCTTCCGATCGAACATTTGTTCGTCTGCGCTCGACTGTAGCGCAGGGGTCCGACAACCGCCGCTCACGAGCCGGCCGGGGGCGTGCTCGGGCCGCCCGCCTCGTGGCCCGGTCGCCCGTGCGTGCGCCGGTCGTCCTTCATCTGCTGTTCGTGCAGGTGGCGGCGTCCTCCGGTGAGCGAAGTGAGCAGCTCACGCTCAAGGTCGCGGCACGCCTTGTAGTAGCCGTCGTCGTACTCCTCGACGACCTGGAAAGTCCACCGATCGGGTAATACGTTGAGCCCGATGAGCTCTTCGGAGATCCGCCGCGCCCAGTCGCCGTGGCCGGCCTTCTCGAGCTGCTCCACGGCCTCGCCGAGGGCCAGGTCCGCGCTCCCGGTCAGCTGGTGGAAGGAGTAGAGGTGCCCGCGAGCGCGCTCGATCGTCTCGAGCGCCTCGGTCACCTTGCCGACGGCTTCGACGGTGGCGGCGTCAGGGGTCTCGTCCATGTGCGCAAAGTGCCCCGTTCCGCGAGTTCTACACCTCGCGGAACGGGGCACCCGGCCCGGTGACTCACGCCGTGGGGCGCGTGGCCCCCGCGTACTCGCTCATCAGCGGCGAGATCTTGACGACGTCGCCGCTCGTCGGCGCGTGCACCATCTTGCCGTCGCCGATGTACATCCCGATGTGGGACACGGGGGAGTAGTAGGCGACCAGGTCGCCGGGCTGCAGCTGGCTGCGCGACACCGGGGTGCCGAACTGGGCCTGCGCCGCGGAGTTCCGGGGCAGGGTGATGCCGGCCTGCTTGTACGCCCACTGCATCAGGCCGGAGCAGTCGAACGTGCTCGGCCCGGTGGCGCCCCAGACGTAGGCGCTGCCGAGCTTGCTCAGCGCCGCGTTGACCGCGGCCTGCGCGGCCGCGGTGGGCGCCTTGACGTTCGGTGCCGCCCCGCCGGTGTCCTTCTGGGCGGCCTTGTCCGCGCTGCTGAGGCTCCGGCTCTGCGCCTCGATCTGGTCGATCTGGCCCTGCAGGTCCTTCTTCTTGGCCTCGATGTCCGAAGCCAGCTTCGCGGCCGCGTCCCGGGCGTCCTGCGCCCGCTTCGCCGCGTCGGCGGCCGACTTCTCGGCCGCCGCGGCCTTGGCCGCCGCGCCGCTGAGGTTGTCCATCGCGGCGTTCTTGTCGGTCGCGATGACCTCGAGCGCCGCCGAGCGGTCCAGGAAGTCCTGAGTGGACGTTCCGGCGAGCAGCGCCGACAGCTTGTTCATCTGGACGCCGCTGGTGAACGAGGCGCCGGCGAACTTGTCCACTTGGGACTGGTACTGCTGCTTGGCCTCGACGGCCTGGGTGCCGGCGTTCTTCGCGGCCTCGACGTCGGCGTTGGCCTTGTCGAGCTGGCCTTGCTTCGCGGTCAGGTCGTCCTGGGCGCGCAGCAGGTCCTCGTTGAGCTTTTCCGCCTGCGCCGCGAGATCGCGGTACTTGGCGAGGGCGTCCGAGCCGGTGGGGGGCGCCTGGAGGACGGGGACGGGGGCGGCGGTGGCCGGCTGGGCCATGGTGACGACGGTGATCACCGAGGCCGCGGCGAGGGCACCTGACACCACGCGCTTGACGGGATGCGAACGCATTCTCGCGCGGGTCTCCTTTGCTGATCGGCCGCCGGCGGGTGCCGGGAGGGCGAGTCGGGGGCCTCGCCCGTGCCCAGGGCGCGCTCGACCGCAACTGGAAGAGCCCGCGGTGGGGTCCGGTACCCGGCAGGGGGGTATCGGCGGCGATCTCGCGTCGCCGTCTGGGGACGACCGGGGGCCGCGAGATCTCGAACAGGTTACGAAACGAGCACGGGAGAGTCCAGGGCGGGGGCCAAGAAACTCTGCGTGACGCCGGTCAACACGGCTGGACCAGTGGGAACACGCCCGAATGTGGCTGGGATTACATGCCGTCACCGGCAGTCTTACCCTACCTCCCCACGGTATATGGGTGTCCTTCGTGGCCATGAAGCGCCCGCACCGGGGGAATCCGGTTTGTACGTCCCTTGTATCCGGTTGCGTGATTGTCCTCCCCGTAGAGATTCCGACCCATGGAGGACAAGGATGTTCACGAAGGCCGCCGTGCTCACGGCGCTCACCGCCGCGACGTTCGCCGTGGCCGCACCGGCCATGGCCGACACTGCGGCCACGACGGTACTGCCCACGGCGAACATGGAATCCGTGCTGAAGGCGGCACAGATCGACCCGCGCCGCGCCGACGACACCCTCACCCCGGGCGCGCACGACAGCGTCCTGCTCGTCGAGCAGGCGCTGCAGGCGAAGGGCCTGCTGGCGAGCAACTTCGTCGACGGCTACTTCGGCACCAGCACCATCGAGGCGTACTCGCAGTACCAGAAGTCGTTGGGCTACACCGGTCTCGACGCTTCCGGCCTGCCGGGCAAGACCTCGCTGGAGAAGCTGGGCGAAGGCCGGTACACGGTCACGAACCCGGTTTCCGCCGGCAGCCAGGTGACCTACCACGGCAAGACCCTCAACACCCGCACGAAGGCGATGCTCGTTGCGGCGGAAGGAAAGGCGGGCTTCCAGGTCACCCTGACGCAGGGTTCGTACAACGCCGGTGGCGTCGACGCTTCGGCCGGGACGCACGACGGCGGCGGGGCGATGGACATCTCGGTGTCCGGCATGTCGTCGACCAACCGCAACAACCTGCTGAAGGCGCTGCGCAACGTGGGCTTCGCGGCCTGGTACCGCACGCCGGCGCAGGGCTTCGACTACCACATCCACGCGATGGCCATCTCCGACCCGGACCTGTCCTCGGGTGCGCAGCACCAGACCGGTGACTACTACCTGGGCAAGAACGGCCTCGCCGGTCAGGGCGCCGACGACGGCCCCCAGGTCGCCAAGGTCACCTGGGAGGAGTACCAGCGCGGCTGATGCCGGTGGTGCGCCCGGCCGTGGTGGCACGGCCGGGCGCACCGGTGGTTTGATCGAAGGACCAACGACGTGGGGGTGTTTCGATGCCGCATAGGGCGTTCCGGTTCGGCGTGGTCGCGGGCGCGACCGAGGGCGGCGCGAAGTGGCTCGCCACCGCTCGCCGCGCCGAAGAACTCGGCTACTCGACGTTGCTGTGCCCGGACAACCTCACCATGCCGACGCCGACCGCGGCCCTCGCCGCGGCCGCCGCGGCGACGACCGAGCTGCGCGTCGGCTCGTTCGTGCTGGCGAGCCCACTGCGCACCGCACGGGCCGCGGCCTGGGAGGCGCACAGCCTGACCGTCGTCACGGAAGGCCGGTTCGAGCTCGGCCTCGGCACCGGACGGCCGGAAATGCGGCAGCAGGCCGAAGAACTCGGGCTGCCCTACGGTTCCGGCCAGGATCGCCTCGATTCGATTTCCGAGACGGTCGACCACGTCCGCCGCCTCGACGGCAACGCGCACACGCCGGTGATGATCGCCGCCGGCGGCCCGAAGGTGCGCCGCCTCGCCGGGCTGAAGGCCGACATCGTCACGATGGCCGGCGGCGTGCTGACCACCCGGGCGGAAATGACCGGGTACGTCGAGGAAGTCCGGTCGGCGGCCGGCGACCGCGACATCGAGTTCGCGATGAACATCTGGGTCGTCGGCGACGAGGTGCCGCCGTGGATCCGCGGCTTCATCGGTGTCGACGCCGAAACGCTCATCGAGCACGACTCCCTGGGCCTGCTCCGCGGCGACGTCGACGACATGGCGGCGGAGCTCGAACGCCGTCGCGAGGAACAGGGCGTGTCCTACTTCAGCGTCAACGGCGCGTTCCTGGAGGCGTTCGCCCCGGTGGTGGCGCGGTTGTCGGGGAAGTGAGCGTGGCGGGGTCGGTGTTGGCGCCGCAGAGCAGGACGGCGACCCGCTCGCCCGGCGCGGGCCGGTAGGCGCCGGAAAGCAGGGCGGCGAACGCCGTCGCCCCGCCGGGTTCGACGGCGAGGCGGTAGCGGTCCCACAGCGCCGACCGCGCCGCCACGATCGCGGCGTCGTCCACCAGCACCGAGCCCGCGTCGGTGCGCGTGGCGACCGCGAAGGCGATGTCGCCGAGCCGGGACGCGCCCAGCGAGTCGGCGGCGACGCCGGAGACGTCGACCGCGACCGGCTCGCCGGCGGCCAGCGCCGAGTGCAGCGTCGGGATCGTGCGTGGCTCGACGCCGACCACGCGCGCCCGGCCTTCGACCGCGGCGGCGACACCGGCCAGCAGCCCGCCGCCACCGACTGCGACGAGGATCGTGTCCAGGCCGCCCGTCTGCTCCAGCAATTCGAGGCCGAGGGTGCCCTGCCCGGCGCAGATGTCCGGCTGGTCGTAGGCGTGGCAGAAGAGCTCGCCGGAGTCGGCCGCGTGCTTCACGGCCGCGTCGTAGGCGTCGGCGTACTGCTCGCCGGCCAGCTCGACGGCCGCGCCGAGCTGCCGGAGCTTCGCGACCTTCACCGCGGGCGCGGTCGCCGGGACGTAAACCCGCGCCGGGAGCCCGAATTCCCGGGCGGCGTACGCGACCGCCAAGCCGGCGTTGCCACCCGAAGCGGTCACGACGCCGGCCTGTTCGCCCGCGGCGAGGATCCGGTTGAACGCGCCGCGGGCCTTGAAGGAACCGGTGTGCTGCAGGTGCTCCAGCTTGAACCACACGCCTTCGTCCGCGGCGAGCACCGGCGTCCGGCGGACCCGGCCCTCGATGCGCGCGGCCGCCCGTTCCACATCCGCAGTGCTGATCATGGCTCCAGCATGCGCGCGGGCCGCCGTAAGCACCAGCGACGTCTCCTATGCTGGCTTTAGCACAACTTACGGCTGGAGGCTTCCGTGCTCGACGCCCACCGCCTCGCCGTGCTGGCCGAGGTGGCCCACGCGGGCTCGATCGCCGCGGCCGCGCAGCGGCTTTCCTTCACGCCGTCCGCCGTCTCGCAGCAGCTGGCCAAGCTGGAGCGGGACGTCGGCGCCCGCCTGCTGGACCGCCACGCCCGCGGCGTCACGCTGACGCCGGTCGGGGCGGCGCTGCTCGTGCACGCCGAGGCGATCGTGGGGGAGCTGCGCACGGCCGAACGGACCGTCCGCGCGCTGCTCGACGAGGAGCTCACCGTGGGCACGTTCGCGAGCGCGGGCATGACCCTGGTGCCCGCCGCGCTCGCCGACTTCCGCCGCGACCACCCCGGCGTGGCGCTGCGGCTGCTGGACCTGGAGCCCCCGGACGGGTACGGCCTGGTCAGCTCCCGCGAGCTCGACCTGCTGATCACCCACCGCTATCCCGGTGCCCCGCTGCCCGACCCCCGCGGCCTGCAGCGGTCGCTGCTGCGTTCGGAGCGGTTCCGGTTGATCCTGCCGAAGGGACACGCGAAAGCGCGCACCCGCCGCCTCACCCTGCGGGCACTGGCCGCGGAGGACTGGATCTCGGGGAGCCCGGGCGTGCCCAACCGCGCGTGCCTGGAGCAGCTCGCCGACGCCGCCGGCGTCCGGCTGCGGGTGGCGTACGAGACCCGGGACTACCAGGTGATCGTGGCGCTGGTGGAGGCCGGGCTGGGCATCGCGTTCGTCCCGGAGAGCGTGCTCGAGCGGGTGGGGCCGGCCCGCGTCGAGGTCCGCGACGCGGTGGACGCCCGGCCGGTGCGGGAGATCTTCCTGGTGCACCACCGGCGGCCGGGCCGGCTGGTCACCGAGATGGTGGCGCGGCTCAGCCGGTGATCCGGCCCGCGCTCCCGAACCGCGCCGAGGCCGCCCGCAACGCGTCGAAGCACGCCCGCACCGCGCCGCGGTCCTCCTCGCCCGCGCGGCAGATCGCGTGGATCGTCCGGGTCAGCGCCGGGCGCGTGGTCAGGATCCGCACGCCGTCCGGCAGCCGGTCGCGCGCCAGGCGGGGGACCAGTGCCGCACCGATGTTGCCCGCCACCAGGGACAGCTGGGTCGGGTAACCGCCGACCGTGCAGCTGATCCGCGGCTCCAGCCCCTGCTTGCGCAGCACCTGCACCAGCCACGCGTGGCACCCGGACCCGGCGCTCCAGGCGATCCACGGCAGATCGTCCACTTCGGACAGGTCGACGGCCTTGCGGTGGGCCAGCCGGTGCCCGGCGGGCAGGGCGAGGTCGGCGACGTCGGAGAACAGCGCGATGCCCGTCGTCGACGGCGGGATCGCCGTGGGGCGGTCGTTCCAGCTCTCCACCACCGCGACGTCGAGGTCGCCGGCCAGCACGCGGGGCACCGTCTGCTCGGCCTCGCCCTCGTCCAGCGTCACCACCAGCCGCGGGTGCTGTGCGGAGAGCGTGGCCAGCGCAGGGGGCAGCAGCGCGTGCACGGTCGTCCCGATCGCGCCGATCCGCAGCGGCCCGATGACGTCGTCGCGCAGCAGCTCCAGGTCCGCCTTCGCGGCCGCGACCTGCGCGAGGACCAGCTCGGCGTGCCCGGCCAGCACCTGGCCCGCCTTCGTCAGCCGGACGCCGCGGCCGCGCGGCTCCAGCAGCGGCTGGCCGGCCTCCCGTTCCAGCTTCGCCAGCTGCTGCGACACCCCCGACGGCGTGACGTGCAGGGACTCGGCCGCCGCGGCGACCGAGCCGTGGGTGGCGACCGCGTGCAGCGCCCGCATCCGCTCGAGTCCGAACACAGTAGCGATGCTACCGAATTTCCGGCAGGAACATTCGCTTGTCCTTGACAGTCGACGCCCGCACGCTGGAGACGTGCTGACGACCGCCCCCGCCCCGACGTCCACTCGCCGCCTCGACCCCCGGCTGCTCGCCGCGCTCGGCAGCTTCTGCATCTCGTTGTCGTCGGTCTTCATCAAGGTCTCGCACGCCAGCGGCAGCACGAGCGCGTTCTGGCGCTGCCTGCTCGCCCTGCCGGTGCTGCTCGTCCTGGCCGGGCGCGAGCGGCGGACGGCAGGCCCGGCGCGCCGCCGCGTGCTGTTCCCGCTGCTGGCGGGAACCGGGCTCGGCCTGGACTTCGTGCTCTGGGGCGAAGCGATCCCGCGGGTCGGCGCCGGCATCGCCACCGTGCTGCTGGCCGTGCAGGTGGTGATCGTGCCGCTGCTGGCGTTCGCGTTCCTGGCCGAGCGGCCGTCGAAGCGGTTCCTCGCCGCGGTGCCCGTGCTGCTCGGCGGGATCGTGCTGGCCGGCGGGTTCGCCGGCACCGGCTCGTTCGGCCCGGACCCGGTCACCGGCGCCGTCGCGGCGCTGCTGGCCGGCGCCGGGTACGCCGGTTACCTCTTCCTGATCCGGCTCAGCGGCGGCACGGGCACGCAGGCGCACTCGCTGGTGCTGGCCACGGTCTCCGCCGGCGTGGTCGCGTTCGTGCTCGGCGTCCCGACCGGCACGCTCGACCTGACGCCGGGCTGGCCCGCGTTCGGCTGGCTGGCCGCGCTCGCCGGTGTCGGCCAGCTGGCGGGCTGGCTGCTCATCTCCGCCGCGCTGCCCCGGATGTCCGCCACCACCGGGGCGACGCTGATGCTGCTGCAGCCGGTCGGCGCGGTGCTGCTCGGCATCGGCCTGCTCGGCGAGACGCCCGGGTGGGCCCAGCTGATCGGATGCGCGGGGGTGGTCGCCGCGGTGTGCTTCGCCGGGAGCGGACGATCTGCGCGCGAAAGCCGTCCCGGCTAACGTCGCGGGCATGCGGGTGCTGGTGGCGGGGGCGTCGGGGTTCGTCGGCAGCCGGTTGTGCCCGGCGCTGGAGGCGGCCGGGCACGAGGTACTGGCCATGACCCGCCGGCCCGCGAACTACCGCGGCGCCGGGAAAGCCGTCCGCGGCGACGTCGCCGACATCGGCTCGCTGCGGGACGCGCTCAAGGGCGTCGAGGCCGCGTACTACCTCGTGCATTCACTCGACAGTGCGGACTTCAAGCGCCGGGACGCCGACGCCGCGCGCGCGTTCGCCCGGGCCGCGGAGGGCGCGGGCCTGCGCCGGATCGTCTACCTCGGCGGTCTCGGGGACGACGACGACGCGCTGTCCGACCACCTGGCCAGCCGGCGCGAGGTCGAGCGGCTGCTGGGCGAGACCGGCGTGCCGGTGACGGTGCTGCGCGCCGGGATCGTGATCGGCCACGGCGGCACGTCGTGGGAGCTCACGCGGCAGCTGGTCGAGCACCTGCCGGCGATGGTGACACCGCGCTGGGTCGGCACGCGGACGCAGCCGATCGCGATCGCCGACGTCGTGCGCTACCTGGTCGGCGTCCTCGACCACCCGGAGGCCGCGGGCCGGACGTTCGACATCGGCGGCCCCGAGGTGCTGGCCTACCGCGACATGCTGCAGCGGGTCGCGGCGATCGAGGGCAGGCCGCTGCTGATCCTGCCGGTGCCGCTGCTTTCCCCGCGGCTGTCTTCGTACTGGCTGTCGCTCGTCACGGACATCGACGTCACGACCGGCCGGGCACTGATCGATTCGATGACCAACGAGGTGGTCGTCCGCGACGACGCGATCCGGCGCATCGTCGCGTTCGAGCCGATGGGCTACGACGAAGCGGTCTTGCAAGCCTTGGGCGAGCGGGCCAAGAGCCGGCGGACGGCGTGAAGCCGGTCCTCGCCGCGGTGACGGCCGCCGGCTCCGGCCTCCTCGGCGCGTCACTGGCCAGCCGTCCCGGATCCCGCCGCTTCCACGTGCTCACGGCGTCGGTCGCGGCGACGTGGCTCGCCGGGGCGCGGGCGGCCGGGCCGGTCCGCCGGGGTCGCCGGGACGTCGTCCGGCCGGTGCTCGCGGGAGCGGGCGCGTTCGGGGTGTTCTACGGGTGCGCGTTGGTGGCCCGTCGCATCCCGCCGCTGCGCCGCGCGATCACCGGGGTGCTGGACCACGCCCGCCGCGGCTCGGCGGCGCCGGTCGCGGCGACGACGTTGCTCACGGGCGCGGCGGAGGAGGTGTTCTTCCGCGGCGCCCTGTACGACGCCGCCGGGGCACGGGCTTCGACGGCGGTGTACGTGCTTTCGACGACGGCGACGGGAAATCCCGCGCTGGTGCTGGCCTCGGCGGTGATGGGCACCCTGTTCGCGTGGCAGCGCGGGCGTTCGGGCGGGGTGCAGGCGCCGCTGCTGACGCACGTGGTCTGGTCGGCGCTGATGCTGGCCTTCATGCCGCGCCTCTTCCCGCCGGAGGAGAGCACCGGCGCCTGATACCTCAGCAGGGCGGCGCTTCCCGGCACGCCTCCACACCCGTCTTGCTCGCCGCCTGCTGCAACAGCGTGTAGAGCGTTTCGCGCTGGTCGGTGCTCAGCGCGCTGAACACGTCGTCCTCGACCGCGGCCAGTGCGAATTCGGCGCGCGCCAGCAGCTTGGCGCCGACGTCGGTCAGCTCGACCAGGTGGCGGCGGCGGTCCGCCGGTGAGCGGCGCCGCTCGATCAGGTTCCCGGTCTCGAGCTCATTGAGCAGGGTGACCACGTTCGTGCTGTCCATTTCGAGGATCTTCGCCAGGTCCTGCTGGGAGCGGCCGCCGCCGTCGCGCAGCACCGTGAGGGCGATCAGGTGGCGCGGCCGCAGGCCGAGCGGGGCCAGCACCGACTCGCTGCGCAGCCGCAGCCGGCGCGCGAGGTGGTCGAGCAGCGCGCCGCAGCGGTGCGGCGGCTGGTTGACGACCGGCAGCGAGCTCATGCGCCCAGTATATGGGCAGTCCAATGGTCGATGTGCTATCAATAGTTTGTCTCACACCAACGATCTATGGATGGCTAACGACATGGCTCATCTCCTGCACATCGACTCGAGCATCCAGGGCGACGCCTCGGTGAGCCGGCGGCTCAGCGCGCGGGCCGCGGCGGCGTGGCGTGCCGCGCACCCGGACGGCACCGTCACCTACCGCGACCTGGGCGCCGACCCGGTCCCGCACGTCGACGCGGCCGGCGGGCTGGCCGGCCGGGTGCCACCCGCGCAGCACACGCCCGAGCAGGCGGCGGCCTGGGCGCGGACGGTCGAACTCGTCGAGGAGGTCAAGGCGGCCGACACCGTGCTGCTGGGCCTTCCGCTGTACAACTTCGGGCCGCCGAGCAGCGTCAAGACCTGGGTCGACCACCTCATCGCCCCGGGCCTGTCGATCGACCCCGAGACCAACGCGGGCCTGCTCGGCGGCCGCGAGTTCGTCGTGCTGGCCAGCCGCGGCGGCGGCTACGGCGAAGGCACGCCCCGCGAGGGCTGGGACCACGCCCAGCAGTGGCTGCCCCACGGCGTCGCCCTGACCGGCCTCGAGCCGCGCTTCATCACCGCCGAGCTGACGTTGGCGCCGGTCCGCCCGGAGCTGGCGGAACTCGTCCCGCTCGCCGAGGAGAGCCTGGCCGCGGCGGAACGCGCCATCGACGAGCTGTGGGTCCCGGCCCGGGTCTGACCGGCGACGGGGTGGCCTCGCACCCACCCGACGGCGGTACCGCCCGGGCCGGGCGGTACCGTGCCGCGGCGGGCGGACTGACGTGGTGCGGCACGGGCCGCACCGGGGCGAGGAAGGTCGGGTTTGAGCGCGCACACCTCCCAGATGGACGACATCCGGCTCGTCGCGCAGCCCAGCGCGCTGCCGGTCACCGAGCTGTTCGTCCGCCTGATTCTCACCGACTGGTCGCTGCTGCCGATGCTGGAGCAGGTGACAGCCACGGCAAAACGCCTGGTCGAGGCCGTGATCGACGCCAGCGACCCGAAGGCGCCCGCGTTCGTCACGCTGCGGCTGCGGCTGCGGGCCGAGGTGCTCTCGATCGAGGTCGACGACGACGTGCCCGGACGGCCGGACACCCCGGCCCGCCCCGGCGAGCGGCTGGGCGTCGAGCCTGCCGCGGGCGGCGGGCGCACCACCTGGTGCGAACTGCCGCTGCCGGGCGGCATGACCGCGCGGCAGGTGCGCCTGCCGCGGCGCCAGGACCGCCGGACGCTCGTCGACGAGCCCGTCTCCGGCGACCCGGTGGCCGCGGACCCGGAGGTCCTGGAACGCCTGCTGACCCGGCTGAGCGGCTGGTCCGGCCAGAGCTGAACGCTTTGTCCCGCGGATCCGTGCATCCAGGCAGGGCATGACGCGGACGCGAGGAGGCAGCCGTCGTGCAGATCGTGATCGCCGAGGACGACGCCCTGCTGCGCGAAGGGCTGGTGCTGCTCCTGCGCAGCGAAGGGTTCGAGGTCGTCGCCGCCGTCGACCACCCCGGCGACCTGGTGACGACGGTCGAGACCGCGGAGCCGGACCTGGCCGTCGTCGACGTCCGGATGCCGCCGACGTTCACCGACGAAGGGCTCCAAGCCGCCCTGGAAGCCCGGCGCCGGGTGCCGGGCCTGGCGATCCTCGCGCTTTCGGCGTTCATCGAAGACGGCTACGCGGGCGACCTGCTGGCCGCTGGCGGCGGGGGAGCCGGCTACCTGCTCAAGGAGCGCGTCGGCAAGCCCGAAGAGTTCCTCGACGCCCTGCGGCGCGTCGCGGCCGGCGGCACGGTCCTGGACCGGGACGTCGTGGCGGTGCAGCTGTCCCGGCCCCGGCCCGGCGACCCCGTGGCGACGCTCACCGCCCGCGAGCGCGAAGTCGTGGCCCTGCTGGCCGAAGGCCATTCGGTGCCGACGATCGGGCGGCTGCTCGGCATCGGCACCGCCGCGGCGCGGCAGCACGCCGGGGACGTCAGCACGAAGCTGCGCGTCCCCGACGGCGCCCAGGCGATGCTCAGCTACCTGCGGGCGTGAGGACCTCGGCCTGCCGCTCGCGGTAGCGGGCCACGTTGGCGAGCTTGACGTCTTCGTAGCCGCGGATGACGTCGGGGAGCTCGGCCAGCGCCCGCGCCCGGCTGGAGTCTCCGGTGCGGAAGGCCTCCAGGACCACGCGGCGGTAGTCGTCGATCAGCTCCCGCTCGACCTTGCGCACCTCGGCGCGGCCGAACGGGTCGAAGCGGGTGCCGCGCAGCCGCCGCAGCGCGTGGAGCAGCCGGAACGCCGGGCGGAACCACGGACCGAGGCTGATCTTGCGCTTCATGCCGAGCGCCCGCAGCACCGGCGGGTGCAGCCGGTAGGCGTACTTCGTGCCGACGCCGAACTGCTCCTCGAGGCCGCCGGTGAACGCCGGGTCCAGCGACAGCCGGGCGACCTCGTACTCGTCCTTGTACGCCATCAGCTTGTACAGGTGCTTCGCGACGGCCTCGGTGATCTCCGTCGGCCCGTCCTCCAGCACCCGCACCCGCTCGACGAACTCCGCGTACGCGCGGGCGTACGCCTTGTCCTGGTAGGCGACCAGGTCCGGAATCCGGATGTCGAGCAGCCGCGCGAGCTCGGAGCCGGGCTCGGCGCGCACCAGGGCGCGCATCGCGTGCGGCTTCGTCGTCGCGGGCTCCGGGGCTGCCGCCGGGGGCTCGGCCACGAGCAGGCGGCCGCGCCGGAACGCCTGCAGGTTCGCGGCGACCTGGGTGCCGTTCAGCTCGATGGCGCGTTCGATCACCGAAGCGGGCAACGGGATCGCGCCGGTCTGGTAGGCCGCGCCCAGCTGCAGCACGTTGGCGAACTGGTCGTCGTCGAAGAACTCTTCGGCCAGGCCACGCGCGTCCAGCGAAACCGTGCGTTCCGTCGCGGCTTCCAGGGGCGCGAGCACGCTGCCGGGCGCCGGGAACGACACCGTCGTGTCGACGACCATCCGGCCGGTCGGGACCTCGGTCGTGGAGACGACGGCCGTGGTGCGGGCCGGATCGGCGACCTTCAGGTTCGCCGCGTCCGCCCCGACCAGCGCGTCGCAGGCCAGGTAGAGGTCGCATTCGCCGTCGGCGAGCTTCGGGGCCTGTTCCACCGGCTCCGCCGTCACCTTGAGGTCGGAGACGACCGCGCCGCCCTTCTGCGCGAGCCCGGTCTGGTCGAGGGTGCGGACGTGCCGGCCGTCGAGCACCGCGGCGGTGGCGAGGATCTGCGTCACGGTGACCACGCCGGTGCCACCGATGCCGGTGATCCGCACGGTGAAGTCCTTCTTCCCGGTTTCCGGGGCGGGGACGGCGTCGGCCGCGAGCTCGGCGGCCTTCCGGCGCCGCTTCTTCCCGGACGGCACCACGGTGACGAACGACGGGCAGTCCCCGGCCAGGCAGGAGTAGTCGACGTTGCACGACGACTGGTGGATCGCGGTCTTGCGGCCGAATTCGGTCGCCACCGGCTGCACGGACAGGCAGTTCGACTTGGTGCCGCAGTCGCCGCAGCCCTCGCAGACGCGCTCGTTGATCACCACGCGCGTCGCGGGCGCGGTCTGCTTGCCACGACGGCGCTTCCGGCGTTTTTCGGCCGCGCACTCCTGCTCGTGGATCAGCACGGTGACGCCCTTGACCGCGGCCAGCTCCTCCTGCGTGCGCAGGAGTTCGCTGCGGTCGCGGACCTCGACGCCGGCGGGCGGCTTCCGGTGTTTCGCCGGTGCGTCGCTGGTGATCACGACTCGCTTGGCGCCTTCGACGAGCAGCAGCTGGGCGACCTTCTCGACGGGCAGCCCGCCGACCGCGTCCTGGCCGCCGGTCATCGCCACGGCGGAGTTGTAGAGCAGCTTGTAGGTGATGTTCACGCCGGCGGCGACCGCCGCGCGCACGGCGAGGCTGCCGGAGTGGGTGAACGTGCCGTCGCCGATGTTCTGGACGAAGTGCTCCGCCTCGACGAACGGCGCCATGCCAATCCACTGGGTGCCTTCGCCGCCCATCTGCGTCACGCCGAGGACGGTGCCGACCTGGTCGGGCTCCATGAACAGGGCCATGGTGTGGCAGCCGATGCCGCCGCCGACGAGCGTGCCTTCCGGGACCTTCGTCGACGAGTTGTGCGGGCAGCCCGAGCAGAAGTACGGCGTCCGGGCGAGCAGCGGGACGGCGATGCGCTCGCGACGGCGGCGTCCGCGGTAGGCCGCCACCGACGGGATGTCCTGCGGCAGGACCCTGGCCAGGCCGGCGGCGATGCCGTCCGGGTCCAGCTCGCCGAGTTCGGTGAAGAGCGTGCGGCCGTCGCGGTCCTTCTTGCCGACGATCCCGGGCGCGTCGGGGGCGCCGTAGAGGATGTCCTTGAGCGCGGTTTCGACGAACGCGCGCTTCTCCTCGACGACGACGATCTCGTCGAGGCCGTCCGCGAACTCGCGGACGATCGCGGGCTCGAGCGGGTGGATCGCGCCGAGCTTGAGGATCCGGATGCCGTGCTCTCCCTCGGCCAGGCCGAGGGTGCGCAACGCCTGCCGGAGGTCCAGGTAGGACTTCCCGGCGGACACGATGCCGATCCGGTCGGCCGGCCCTCGTGCGGTGATCCGGTTGACGCTGCTCGCGCGCAGGTAGTCGAGGACCAGCGGGAGGCGCACGGTGAAGAGGCTGCGTTCCAGCTCGGCCAGACCGGCGCCGAGCAGCCGCGAAGTGGGCGTGTGCCGGTACCCTCCCGGGATCCCGGGTGCGTTCCACTGTGGACTGACCGTGGCGGTGCCGGACGCGTCGGCGACGTTGGCGACGACCTTCAGCGACGTCCACAGCCCGCTGGCCCGCGACAGCTCGACGGCGTGCATGCCGAGGTCGAGGACGTCCTGGGCGTCGGCGGGGAAGAGCACGGGGATGGCCAGGTCGGCGAGGGCGAGCTCGGACGCGCACGGGACGGTGGAGGACTTGGCGTTGGGATCGTCGCCGACCAGCGCGACCGCGCCACCGCGCGGGTCGGTGCCGGCCAGGTTGGCGTGGCGGAGGGCGTCGCTGGCGCGGTCGAGACCGGGCGCCTTGCCGTACCAGAAGCCGGTGACACCCCGTTTCCCGCCGGCGCCGGCGACGAGCTGGCTGCCCATGACCGATGTCGCGGCCAGCTCTTCGTTGAGGCCGGGCCGGTGCACGACGTCGTGCTTCTCCAGGAGCGTCGCCCGGCGGCCGAGCTCGAGGTCGTAGCCGGCCAGCGGCGAGCCCTCGTAGCCCGAGACGAAGACGGCGGGGTCGCCACCGTGGGCGCGGTCGTGGCGGACGCGGTCGAGCAGCAGCCGGACCAGGGCCTGCACCCCGGTCAGGTGCACGGTCCCCGCCTCGCGCAGATAGCGGTCCTCCAGCGTGAACGTCTCCACGGCGCGCTCCCTTCTTTCCGGGCACGATGCGACCTGGGCCACAGTGACGCAACAGGCATGCCCGGCTTCGGACTGCGGACGCAAAATTTGGTGGGTTTTCGCTCGTTCTGGCGCTGATTTTTGCGCCTGACTAGGCTGTGACGCATGCCCGAAGAGCCGCTCGACGC
This sequence comes from Amycolatopsis sp. NPDC005003, assembly GCF_053600695.1. Taxonomy (NCBI): domain Bacteria; kingdom Bacillati; phylum Actinomycetota; class Actinomycetes; order Pseudonocardiales; family Pseudonocardiaceae; genus Amycolatopsis; species Amycolatopsis sp. NPDC005003. The sequence goes on from NZ_JBSGAI010000025.1 coordinate 58,792, forward strand.
CACCGACCACGAGATCCTCGGCCTCCTGCGCGAGGACGCCCGCCGCACGCTGTCCGACATCGCCGGCCGCGTCACCCTGTCGACGGCGGCGGTCAAGCGCCGCATCGACCGGCTCCGGGAGAGCGGGGTGATCACCGGGTTCACGGTCCAGGTCGACCACGCGAAACTGGGCTGGGGGATCGAGGCGTTCACCGAGCTGAGGTTCGTGGGCAACGCGAAGGTGGCCGAGATCCTCCGGACGACCACCCGGATGCCGGAGGCCCAGGCGGTGTTCACGATCGCGGGCGACCCGGACGCGCTGGTGTGGCTGCGGGTCCGCGACATGGCCCACCTGCAGACGACCATCGACGAGATCCGGCGGCACCACCAGGTGACGGGGACGAAGACGTTGATCGCGCTGGAATCCTGGTCGCGGTAGCCGTGGAGGTCGTGTCTCTGGCGCAGCGGCCGGACCTTTTCGAGGCGGTGTACGGCATTCCGTACCCGCCGGGCTCGCCCCGGTTCATGCAGGGCAGCCTGACGAGCCTGCTCGTGCGGGGGCGGCGGGTGGCCCGGCTGTGGCCTGATCTGGTCGTGGCGTTGCTGGATGACGGGGTGCCGGTGGCGCGGGGCATCATGGTTCCGTTCCGTGGCCGTTCGCCTTTTCCTTCGCGTGGCTGGGATGAGGTGGCCGTGTGGGCTGCCGAGGATGCTCTCGACGGGGTTGCTCCGGATACCGCTTGTGCGCTGGAAATCGCCGTTCATCCTTCGTGGCAGGGGCGTGGGCTGTCTTCGGTTGTTCTTGCTGCCATGCGGGATGCTGTTGCCTCGGCTGGGCTTTCTTCGCTGGTGATTCCTGTTCGGCCGCCGGACAAGGCTTCGGTCCCTGATGTTCCCATGGTCGACTACGCCTTTGCTGTTCGTCCGGACGGGTTGCCTGTTGATCGGTGGCTGCGTACGCATGTTCGTGCCGGGGGTGTGGTTGCCGGGGTTGCCTCTTGTTCGGCTACTGTGCAGGGGTCTCTGGCTTCTTGGCGGGGGTGGACCGGGTTGCCCTTTGATCGTTCCGGTTCGGTTGTGGTTCCCGGGGCTCTCGCTCCGGTGTTCGTGTCCACTGTGGATGATTATGCTGTCTATGTTGAAGCCAACGTCTGGGTTTCCCATTCTGTGGCTGGGTTTTGAAGATGCGGCTTCGTCGTGGTGTGGGAAATCGGCGCTTGCTTTGGTGTTCTGGGGTGCGGACAATGGGCCGCGTTTCTTGCCCGTGTGAGTGATGATCTCGTGTTCGATGGTCGGTAGATTGGGGACATGACCAGCGACGCGAGTTCCAGTCCCGAGGCGGTCGCCTTTGCCGACCGGATCGCTGAGGTGCTCGCGACCATGCGAGCGGCTGAGGCTGACCTTGGGGCGTTGCTGGTGGAGATTGAGCAGCGTGGGGTGCTGGAGCTGTTCGGTTACCTTTCCGCGGCTCGGTTGCTGGAGCAGCTGGCCGATGTTCCGAGGTCGGCGGCTGAGCGGCTGGTGAAGCGGGCTCGGTTGGTGAATCCGGGCCGTAACCTGGATGGCACGCCGATTCCCGCGTTGGCTCCGGCGACTGGTGTTGCTGCTCGGGCGGGGCGGTTGAGTGCTCCGATGATCGATGTGATCACCGGGGTGCTGGCCGATGTTCCTCTTGAGCACCGCGACCACGCCGAGGCCGATCTGCTGGGGTTCGCCGAGGAGGCTGGGGCACAAGCAGGTCGCGGTGCTCGGTGCCCGGATCCTCGTCCACCTGGCTCCCGATGGCGATGAGCCCGACGACACCGAACCTCCGGTTCCGATCCGGGAGTTGTTCCTGCGCCGGAAAAGATGGGCGCCATGTCCGGGAGTGGTTCGACGGTGGTCCCACCGGCTTGGGCAATCTTCTGTTGTTGTGTTCTCATCACCATCGGCTGCTGCATCGCTCCGGCTGGGAAGTCCGCATCGCCGCCGACGGCCTCCCGGAGTTCCTCCCGCCGGCGTTCATCGACAAGCGCCGAAAACCCAGGCGCAACAACCTGCACGAGCCACTGCCATTCGCAGCATGACCACGGGAAAGGCCCGCAGCCGACACGGCTACGTGCCTACCCCGCGGGTCCCACGTCAAATGCGGCTAACCGCGCAGCAGGACTCCCGAAGTCCGCTCCCGCTCGAAGAACGTCTCCGGCCACTCGATCGAGTCCGGCGGCGCGTCGATCGCCGCGGCTCGGCGGCGGAGCTCCGCCAGGTACTCCGTGTCCAGGACCGCCCTCGCCGACAACGGCTCCCTCAGCAGGAGATTCGCCGGGCCCTCGTACAGGTACGCGTCCACGCCCGGATAACCCCGCGTGCCCGGCGGATATTCGCGGTTCACCGGGAAGTACGGCGTCGGCAGGGCACCCAGCCATGAACCCTGCATCGGCACCAAAGCCGGCCATGAGCCGAGGCGCTGCTCGAGGCGGGTGTTGTCCGAAGTGAACCCGCGGTGGTCTGCCACCACATACGCCGCTGCCGGATAGGAGCGCTCCAGCTGGGCCACTGCGGCGCTGCCGCCGTCGTGCGTCAAGTGGCCCAAGCCGAACAGCATCAACACCTTGCGGTTCTTCTGCAGCACCTGCGTCTTCACCACCGACACGATCGAGGCGTCCCGGTCCAGGAATGGCTCCAGGTCCGCGGGCGAGTCCACCTGGCTCCAGTCGACCGGCGGATCGGTGGCCAGGACGCGGATCTTCCGCGCCGCGGGCAGCGTTGTGTTGACCTGGCGGACCAGGGCGAACAGTTGCTCGTAGAACGTCGAGAACCCGCAGCTCGGCTGGGTCGTGTCGCGCCACACGCGGCTGATGTCCGGGACGGTGGTCCCGGCGATGTACTCGTCCAGCAACGGCTGGAGACGCGCGTTGCCGCACTCCACCGCTATGTCGTCGACCCGGCCGGGAAACCTCGGGTCGCGGATCAGGTCGAACACGAACGTTCCCACGTCCGGACTGGACTTCGCCACGATCGCGTGGGTGTCGAACGCCGCCAGCAGCGCCGCCGCCGGGTCGGGACGCTGCTGGCCCGCGTCCGCCGGCGAAACGAACAGGGCCACGGCCGCCAGTACGGCCGAAAAGAGTCGCACGAAAGAGCTCCTCGGTAGTTCCCCCACTGTCTTACTACTGTAAGACAACTCGGTCAGGATTCAGGGCGGCGAGGACCTTGTCAAGGCCGGGTCAGTGGCGGAACGCCTCCGCGAGCCACCACGAGCCGCCGTCGTCGGCGATCTTGGCGTCGATCACCAAGGGCGCTGAACGGGGTCCCGCGAGCCAGTCGCGCACCGGCGGCAGGTCCGCGGCCGACCGCACCGTGACGCCCGTGCAGCCGAAGCCGCGGGCGATCGCCGCCAGGTCGGAGTCGGGGAACCGGACCGTGGTCATGTCCGCGTCGCCGAAGTGGTGGATCTCCGCGCCGTACGCCGCGTCGTTGTAGACGATCACCACCAAGGGCAGGCCCAAGCGGACCGCTGTGTCCAGTTCGGACAGTGCCATGTGGAATCCGCCGTCGCCCGTGCCCAGCACCGGCAGGCGGTCCGGGCGGGCCAGGGCCGCTCCGATCGCCGTGCCCAGGCCGAGGCCGATGCTCTGGAACGCCTGGGTGAAGCAGAAGCCCCGCTCGTCGGGCACCGACAGGTACGCGCTCGGGTAGCCCATGAAATTGCCCGAGTCGATCGACACGATCCGCTCCGCCGGGAGCAGCTCGTCCAGGAGCCTGCTCAGGGTCCGCGGGTCGATCCGGCCGTTGCCGGACGAGTCCTCGTGCGAGACGTCGTTCCAGCGGCCCGTCGCGATGCGGGCCGCCACCTCGTCCGTGCGGTAGCCCTGGTGCGGCGGCGTCGACGCGAGCACGTCCGAAGCGGTGCAGGCGACGTCACCGACGACACCCAGGTCGATCGGGCGGTGGGCGCCGAGTGCTGCCTGCTCCACGTCGACCTGGACCAGCTTCGCGTGCGGGCTGAGCAGCTTGCCGTGGCGGGTGGTCCACATGTTCAGCGCGCAGCCCCAGCCGACGACCAGGTCGGCGCCCACGATCAGCTCGGCCGCCGCCGGGGACGCGAAGCCGCCCGAGATGCCCAGCGCGAACGGGTCGTCGTGGAACAGGCCGTGCGTCACCGCGGACGTCGCCAGCAGTGCGCCGCACCGCGAAGCCAGCTCCCGCAACGGCTCGCGGCTCGAACGCGCGCCGCGGCCGGCGATGAACACCGGCCGCTCGGCCGCCGCCAGCAGGTCCGCCAGTGCGGCCACCGAGGCGGTGTCCGGCCGCACCGGGGCGGGTCCGGCGAGCACGGGCAGCGAAGGCGGCTCGGGCGCCGGCTGGGCCTGGACGTCGAGCGGCAGGTTCAGCACCACGGTCCGGCGCTGCTGCAGTGCCGTCCGGAACGCCCGCACGGTGTCGGCCACCGCCGTCGCGGGCGAGTGCACCCGCTCGGGCACCGCGCCGACCGCCGCGGCCAGGCCGTCCTGGTCGATGCGGAAGTTCGACAGCACCGACGCGCCCGCGGAGTCGGCCGTCAGCACCAGCATCGGCGTCCGGCTCTTGGCCGCCTCGGTGATGCCGGTGACCGCGTTGGTCAGCCCGCAGCCCTGGTGCAGCGACAGCACCGAGACCTTCCCGCTCATCCGGGCGTACGCGTCGGCCATGCTCGCCGCGCCGCCCTCGTGGCGGGCGGCGACGAACCGGACGCCGCCCGCGCGCAGCGCGTTCGTCACCTCGAAGTTGCCGCTGCCCACCACGCCGAACGCGGTGCCGGCCCCGAGACCGGCCAGCGTCCGGCCGACGAGTTCGGCGACGTTCACCGCTCCACCAGGGCCAGCACCCGCGCCGGGCTGCCGGAGCCGCCGACGATCGGCAGCGGCGAGACCACCAGCAGCACGCCGGTCGGCGGCAGCGAAGCGAGGTTCTGCAGCTGGGTCAGCCCGTGCTTGCCGGCGCCCAGCAGCAGCTCGTGGCAGGGGAACATCGGCTCGAGCCCGGGTGCCTGCCCCGCGTCGGTGCCGACCGTCTCGACGCCGAGGCCGGTGATCGGCGTTTCTTCGGCGAGCCACCGCGCGCACTCGGGGGAGACGCCCGGGGTGTGCGAGCCGGTTTCGTCGGCGTTGAGGAACTCCTCCTGGTCGCCGCTGCGCGTGTCCCAGCCGGTGCGGTAGAGCAGCCAGCCGCCGTCGGGCAGCGGGCCGTGCTCGGCCGTCCACGCCCGGACGTCGTCGACCGACAGCAGGAAGTCCGGGTCCTCGGCCGCCCGTGCGGAGAAGTCGAGCACGACCGCGGGTGCCACCAGCGTCTTCAGCGGCACCTGCGAGACGTCGTGACCGTCCTTCCCGGACACCCAGTGCACCGGGACGTCGAGGTGGGTGCCGGTGTGCTCGCCGGTGTGGATGTCGTTCCAGTACCACCGCGGGCCGCGCTCGTCGTAGCGGCTGATCTCCTCCAGCCGGAACGGGATCGTGTTGGCGAACGGCTCCGGCAGCCGCAGGATCGGCGTGCTCGAGCTCAAGGGCGCGGTGAGGTCGACGATCTCGACCGCTCCGCCCGCGATCGCCTTGCCGAGTTCGTCCAACAACGACATGCCTGCCTCCCGGTGCCCGTGTGCGTCCGTCGATCGAGACCCTATGCCTTGACAGCGCCGCACCGGCAGGTGTTGTCTTAATGTCGTAAGACAATAGGAGGGGTGGGCAGGGTGATCGAGTTCGTGCTCGACGGCCGTTCCCGGGTTGCCACGTACATGCAGCTCGTCGTCCAGGTGAAGCAGGCGCTGCGCGTCGGCCTGCTGCGGCCCGGCGACCGGCTGCCGAAGGTGCGGGACGTGGCCGAGGCGCTGGCGATCAACCCGAACACCGTGCTCAAGGCCTACCGCGAACTGGTGCTGGAGGGGCTGGCCGAAGGCCGCCCGGGGGTGGGCACGTTCGTCACCGGCAGCCTGGCCGGGCCCTCGCTGGGCCACCAGGCGCAGCTGCGCGACGAGCTGGTGGCCTGGCTGGAGCGCGCCGAAACCGCGGGGATGTCGCCGGACGACATCGCCGCCCTCATCGAAACCACGATCCGCGGCACCCGGGTGCCGCACGACCTGTCGTAGGGAGCCCGGAATGGAACTGGCGGTGGAAGCCGTGGCGCTGGGCAAGCGCTACGGCCGCACCTGGGCGTTGCGCGACTGCGCGCTGGAGGTGCCTGCCGGGCGGATCGCCGCGCTGGTCGGCCCGAACGGTGCGGGCAAGACGACGCTGCTGCACCTGGCCGTCGGCCTGCTGAAACCCGACGCGGGCGAAGTGCGCGTCTTCGGGCGGGAGCCGGGGGAGGCGCTCCCGGACATCGGGTTCGTCGCGCAGGACACCCCGCTCTACCGCGACTTCACCGCGGCGGAGCTGGTCACCATGGGCGGCAAGCTGAACCGCCGCCGCTGGGACGCCGCGCTGGCCCGCGACCGGCTCGCCATGCTCGGCATCCCGCCGGACAAGGCGGTGGGGAAGCTGTCCGGCGGTCAGCGCGCCCAGGTCGCCCTGGCGCTGGCGCTGGCCAAACGGCCGCGGCTGCTGCTGCTCGACGAGCCGATCGCCAGCCTCGACCCCCTTGCCCGCCGAGAGTTCATGCAGACGCTGATGGGTGCCGTCGCCGAGAGCGAGACGACCGTGCTGCTGTCCTCGCACCTGCTCGCCGACCTCGAACGCAGCTGCGACCACCTGATCGTCCTGCAGCAGTCCCGCGTCCGGCTGGCGGGCCCGGTCGACGAGCTGCTCGACGCGCACCGCACGCTCACCGGCCCGCGGGCCGGCAGCGAGTCCATCGCCGGGGTGGCGGAGGTGGTCCGCGCGAGCCACACCGAACGCCAGTCGACCCTGCTGGTCCGCCGCGGCGACGGCCCGATCGATCCACTGTGGACGGAGCACGAAGTGACCCTGGAAGACGTGGTGCTGGCGCACCTCGCCGAGGCGGAGACCCGCGTCCCCGCGTCCGCGTGGGAGGTGCCGGCATGATCTGGCTGGTCTGGCGGCAGCACCGCAAGCAGGCGCTGTTCACCCTCGCCGCCTTGGCCGCGCTCGGCGCGCTGATGGTGCCCACGGGCCTGGCGATGCACGCGAAGTACGACAGCCTCGGCCTGGGCGCCTGCCGGGCCGCGCTCGGCAGCGCGTCGATGATCACGCAGACCGAAGCCGTTTCGCGCTGCGAAAGCCTCGGCCACCAGTTCCAGCAGGAGTTCGGCGGCCTGGTGTTCATTGCCGTCCTGTTCGTGGTCCTGCCGGTGCTGGTCGGCGTGTTCTTCGGCGCGCCGCTGGTGGCCCGCGAAGTCGAGCAGGGCACCCACCGTCTGGTGTGGACGCAGGGGGTGACCCGCCTGCAGTGGGCGCTGGCCAAGTTCGGGCTGGTCGGGGCGATGACCGCGGTGCTGTCCGTCGGGTACGCGCTGGGTGTGTCGTGGTGGTTCCAGCCGCTGGTCGGCGCGACCGCCGGCCGGCTGAACTACCTCTCGTTCGACGTGCAGGGGATCGTCCCGGTCGCGTACACGCTGTTCGCGCTGGCGCTGGGCGTCTTCGCCGGGACGTACTGGCGGAAGGTCCTGCCCGCCATGGGGATCGCGCTGGCCGGGTTCGCGGCGGTCCGCGTCGCGATCGAGGTGCTCGCCCGGCCGCGGTACCTGCCCGCGCGGAGCCTCACGTTTTCCCCGACCGGTGGGCAGACGCCGAACCCGGCGTCGGGCAACTGGGTGATGGACGTCGGTGTCCGCAACGCGGCCGGTGAGCTGGTCCTGCCGAACGCGCAGATCGGCCCGTGCCCGCCCGGCGGTTGCGTCGACACCCAGGCCGGCCCCGGGGCGGTCAACTGGCTGCAGTACCAGCCGGGGGACCGGTTCTGGCTCTTCCAGGGCATCGAGACGGGGATCTTCGTGTTCCTGGCGGCCGCGCTCGTGTTCTTCGCCCTCCGCCGGGTGCGCACGATCGCCTGACCGGGTCGCGGGTTCGTGAGTTTTCCACGGCCACGCGGAGTGCGGCGGCCGATCGGGTGATCTGCGGGGGTAAGCGGGCGAACCCGCCCCGGAGTGTCGGTGCGGGGTCGTAGGGTCGCACCCGGTGAGGGAGCACAACGGTTCTGCCGAGGGGCGCGCGGGGGACCCGGAACCGTGGCGAGTGTGCTTGGTGAACTCGTCGGGCCGGGCACTGGGCGCCGGGATGCTGCTGGGCGAATCCACGGTGCTCACCTGCGCGCACGTGGTGCAGGCCGCGGGGGAGGAAGCGCTTTCGGGCGCGCACGTGCTGGTGCGGTTCGTCGGCCTGGACGGCATGCCCGAGACGCTCGCCGCGGTGCGGCCCGGCTGCTGGGTGCCGCCGTCGGAAGACGGCCGGGGCGACATCGCGCTGCTCGACCTCGCCGAAGCGTTCCCCCACGTGCCCGGCGCCCCCTTGGTGCGGCTCGGCGCGGTCCGCGATCGGGTGGTCCACACCTACGGCTTCCCGGCCCCGCACCGCTACGGCGTCTGGGTGAACAACGCCGAGCTGGCCGGCCCGGCCGGCGCCGCCGGGGAGTGGATCCAGCTCAACTCGCCGCTGCCCGGCGAGCGGGTGCGGCGCGGGTTCAGCGGCGCGGGCGTGATCGACAAGGCGACCGGCGCGGTGCTCGGCATGGTGGTCACCGAGTACACCGACGAACGCGCCGGGCTCGCCTACCTGATCCCGGTCGAGGTGATCGTCCGGCACGTGCCGGACGTCGCCCGGTGGGTGGGCGACCCGCCGCGGCCGTCGGCCGGCCCGCTGATCGTGGTGATCGGCGACCGCGACTCCGCCGTCCGGGAGGGTTTCCTGGCGCAGGTGCGGCGCGAGCGCCGCGGATCCCGGGTCTCCGGCGACCGGCTCGCCGCGATCGTGGACGCGACCGGCAAGACCACCGGCGAGGTCGCCGAGCACGTCAGCGCGGGCATCAGCACCGGGGCGGTGCTCACCGTGCTGGAGACCAACCCGGAGGACGTCGCGGTGGCGGTGACCGGCGTCGAAGACGCGCGGGCGCCGGAGGAAGTGCTCACCGACGTGGTGCGGCCGCTGGTGGACAAGGGCGCCACCGTGCTGGTCCAGTTCAGCAGGCCCGACTCGCCCGGCGTGCGGCTGGCCCGGCGCTGGGAGAGCGAGCGCAACGCGCGGCGCCTGGACCGGCTGGCCCTGCTGGTCGACATGGTGGAACACGAGGAGGAGCGCACCCGCGAACGCGCCGCCCGGATCGGCTCGCGCACGGTGGTGCCCGGCGGTTCCGCGGATCTGCGCCTGCGGCTGGGGGCGCTGCGCTCGGCGGGCGAGCGGATCGAACCGGGCCGGGTGCGACGGGCGCTCGCGGCGACCGAACGCGACGCGGAAGCGGCCCGGCGGGAGCTCGTCCGGCTGTACGCCGAGCTCGACGCGCTGGCCGCCCGGCACGACGAGCTGCACGGCAAGCTGCGTGGCTACAACGCGAAGGCGACCGACGCGGGCCTGATGGAGGACGAGGAGCTGGCCGACCTGTACCGCCCGGCCATGGCGGCGCTGGCCGCGAGCCCGGACGCACCGGAGGCCGCGGCCGGGCTGGTCGAGCGGTACGTGCAGGCGGTCCGCCGCCGGCTGGAGGGCGCGTGACGACGGAAACCGCGTGGTGCCACGGCCGTCCGGTCGGGCCGATCGGGTTCTGCGAGGTGTGCGGCCGCCGCCGGGTGCCGGCCGAGCCGCCGTCCGCGGCCACGCCGGCCCCGGAAAGCACCAAGCGCAGCGTCGAGTTGTGGAGCGGCGAGGCGGACTTCCAGTCGCTGCCCGCGATCGAGGTGCCGGACCCGGAAGAACTCGTCCTCGCCGACCCGGAGTATCCCGAGCAGCACCGGTTCTGCGGTCACTGCGGGGAACCCGTCGGCCGCGCCTACGCCGGCGAACCCGCGTTCGCCGAGGGGTTCTGCGAAAACTGCGGCGAGCGCTTCTCCTTCCTGCCCAAGCTGAAGCGCGGCGAGCGGGTCGGCGACCGCTACGACGTGCTCGGCTGCTTCGCCCGGGGCGGGCTCGGCTGGGTGTACCTGGCGGCCGACACCGCGCTCGCCGGCCAGCACGTCGCCCTCAAGGGCGTGATCAACACCGGCAACGCCGTGCTGCGGGCGATGGCGCGGGTCGAGCGCGACGTGCTCGTCCGGCTCGACCACCCGAACATCGTGCGGATCAGCGACTTCGTCGAGCACGTGCCGCCCGGCGGCGGCGAACCGGACACCTACCTGGTGATGGAGTACGTCGGCGGGCGGTCGCTGCGGGACCTCCTCAAGCAGGGGCCGCCGCCACGCGTGGAGCACGTGATCGTCTACGGCCGGGCGATCCTCGGCGCCCTGGACTACCTGCACGGCGAAGGCCTGCTCTACTGCGACATGAAGCCGGAGAACGTGATCCACGGCGACAAGCGGGTCAAGGTCATCGACCTCGGCGCGGCCCGCCCGATCGGCGACCGGACCGGGCCGAGCGTCGGCACCGAAGGGTTCCAGGCGCCGGCGCACGAGCTGGCCCGCCACGGCCTCACCGTGCGTTCGGACCTGCACACCGTGGGCCGGACCTTGCAGGTGCTGCTGGAGGCCGCGGGCGAAGACGCCGACCCGGACCGCGTCGCCGGCGGCCTCGACTCGCTGCACCGGGTGCTCGAACGCGCGGTCGCGCCGTTCGAGCGGCGGTTCGCCACGGCGTCGGAAATGGCCGAGCAGCTCGACGGCGTGCGCCGGGAAATCCTTTCGCTGCGCGACGAACGGCCGCGGCCGGTGCCGTCGGCGTTGTTCGAGGACACCGCAGAACTGCTCGACGACGGCCTCGGCGCGGTGCCCGGCCTCGACCACTGGGTCGGCGGCGGACGCACCGCCGGCTCGCTGCACCTCGGCCTGCCGGGCGCCGCCGACGGGGCCGGCCGGCTGCCGGTTCCGCGGGTCGCCCCCGAAGACGCCGCGGCCGGGTTCATCGCCGCCGCGGGCGCGCCCGGGCCGCACCGCTGGCTGGACAAGCTCGCGATGTTCGGCGAGCGCTCGGTCGAAATCGCGTTCGCCCGCACGCGCGCCCTGGTCGCGCTGGGGGACGCGCAGGCCGCGGCCGCGGCGCTGTCGGACGCCGAGGAGCAGCTCGGGACCGAGGCCGCGCGCGACTGGCGGGCAGCGTGGCACCACGGACTGCTGGCGCTGGCCCGCGACGACGCCGAGCAGGCGGCGGCCGCGTTCGACCGGGTGCACCGCAGCTGGCCCGGCGAGATCGCGCCGCAGCTGGCGCTCGGGTTCTGCGCCGAGCTGCGCGGGGAGACCGAGCGGGCCGAGCGCCGCTACCGCTCGGTGTGGCACCGCGACCACGGCCAGGTCAGCGCCGCCTTCGGCCTGGCCCGCTGCTACCTGCGGACGCACGGCCGCGACGCCGCGGTCGCGGTGCTCGACGCGGTGCCGCCGATCTCGCGCCACTACGACGCCGCGCGGATCGCCGCCGTGCGGATCCGGGCCGGGCGGCTGCCGTCCGGGCCACCCGGCCGGGACGACTTCGCCGACGCGGCGCGCCGCCTGCCCGCGCTCTACCTCGACCGGGAGGCCCACGACCGGCTGGAGGCGCTGGTCCGCGACGCCGCGCTGACCGGGCTGGACGGCCGTGAGGGCTGGAACGGCGGCGCACTCCTCGGCGAGCGCGTCACCGAACGCGGCCTGCGGTCGCTGCTGGAGCTGTCGCTGCGCCGGCTCGCCGAGCGGGCGCGCGACCGCAACGAGCACGGCGTGCTGGTCGACCTCGCGAACTCCGTCCGGCCGAAGACGAGAAGGTGATCGGATGCCCGACCCGTCGTTCGCCCTCCAGCTGAGCCAGAACAAGTACCTGGCGCCGAGTGACGACCGGATGGACGTCGTGCTCACCGTGCGGGTGGGCGAAGCCGGCGTCCCCGCGGCCGGCCCGCCGCCGACCGCCGAGCTGCTGCTGGTCGACTGCTCCAGCTCGATGGACTGGCCGCCGACGAAGATCGAGGCCGCACGGCACGCCTGCCGGGCGGCCATCGGCTCGCTGCGGGACGGCGTGCTGTTCGGGGTGGTCGAATGCACCAGCCGCGCCCGGCTCGTGTACCCGGCCGAGCCGCCGCTCGCGGTGGCCGGCGAGCGGACCCGCCGCGAGGCGAAGGCCGCGGCCGCCGGGCTGATCGCCGGGGGCGGCACGGCGATGAGCACGTGGCTGGACCTGGCCCGGGACCTGTTCGGGAAGACTCCCGCGGCCATCCGCCACGCGGTGCTGCTCACCGACGGCAAGAACGAGTCCGACCGCACCGGGGCGCTGGAAGCCGCGCTCGACCGGTGCCGGGGCCGGTTCGCCTGCGACGCCCGGGGCATCGGTGACGACTGGGAGCCGCGCGACCTGCAGCGCATCGCGTCCGTCCTGCGCGGCAGCGCGGACGCCGTCCTGGAGGACGCCGAGCTCGCCGGGGACTTCCGCCGCCTGGTCGAGCGGGCGATGGGCCGGACCGTGCCGGACGTCCGGCTGCGGCTGACCACGATGCCCTACACCCGGCTGCGGTTCGTCAAGCAGGTCTTCCCGACCGAAGTCGAACTCACTTCCCAGTGTCACACCGAGGGAAACGCGATCGAGCTGCCGACGGGCGCGTGGGGCGACGAGCTGCGCGAGTACCACCTCTGCCTCGACGTCGAAACGGGGGAGCTGACGCGGTACGAGGACCGGTTGCTGGGCACCGTCACCCTCGTCGCCGGCGAGCCGGTCGCGGAGCCGCAGGCCGTCGTCGGCTACCTGACCGACGATCTGGCGCTCTCCAGCGTCCCGGACGACAACGTCGCCCGCGTCACCGGGCAGGCCGAGCTGGGCCGCGCCGTCCGGGCGGGCTGGGACGCCTTCGAGCGCGACGACCGGGTGGCCGCGGCGCGCGAGTGGGGCACCGCGGTCCGCCTGGCGACCGAGCTGGGCAACGCCGAAATCCTCAAGCGCCTGGGCAGGCTGATCGACGTCGGCGACGACGGCACCGTGGCGATCAAGGACGGCGTGCGCCCGCGCGACGGCTTCTCCCTGGTGCTCGGCTCGACCATTTCCACCTACACCGGTTCGGTGGAACCCGTCGCCGTTCCGCCCGAAGCTCCCGGCGCCCCGCGCGAGTGTGTCCACTGTGGACACAAAGCCCGGCCCACGGCGAAGCGGTGCGGGCACTGCGGCCGGTTGTTCGAGGGATCGCCGTCGTGACCGCGATCAGCACCACCCGGCAGACCCTCTGGTGGCTGCGGCTCGGGCTCGTGGCCGGCAGCGTGCTGGTGCTGGGGACGGCGCTGGCGACCTTCCTCGGCGTGCGGGCCAGCATCGCCGAGGTGCGGGAGCGGACCGCGCCCGCGGTGCTGGAGGTGTCGCTCGCCAAGGAGGCGATCGTGGCCGCGCACGGCGCCGCGATGACCGCCTTCGAGACCCGGCAAGCGCGCTTGACCGGCCCCAGCGAGCAGTACGAGGACCAAATCGCCCGGACGAGCCAGCAGCTCGCCCAGGTCGCCGAACACAATGCCGCGGGCGAGGCGGGCAGCCAGACGCTGCGGTTGATCGAAGGGCTGCTGCCGTCGTACAACGGCTTCATCGGGCAGGCCGACGCGCACTTCCGGCAGGACTCCGGCGGCCCGCTCGCCGCGAGCAAACTGCAGTCCGCGGCGGACCTGCTGACCGCGCCGGAGAACGGGATCCTCGCCCAGCTCGACGCGCTCGAGGCGGCTCAGCGCGCCGCCCTCGACCGGCAGCTCGCGGCGAACTGGCTGGATCCCGCGATCACGGCGCTGTGGGCGGTGCCGCTGGCCCTGCTGCTCGCCGCGCTCGTCTGGGCCCAGCGGTTCCTCGCCCGGCGGTTCCGCCGCACGGTGAACACCGCGCTGCTGGCCGCCACGGTGGCCTGCGTGCTGCTGGGTGCGGGAACGGCGCTGCTGCTCGGCATCCAGTCCGACGCGCGGGACGGCGGTGCCGCGCTGGAACACACCGTCGACGCGCGGTCCGCGGCCACCTCGGCCGCCGTCGGCCAAGCCCGGTGGACGCTCGCCCACGTGCTGACCGCCCAGTGCGGGATCGAGGGAGCGGCCGCCTGCGGCTACACGGTGACCGCGTTCGCCGCCGGCACACCCGTCCCGCCCGCCGTCGCGGACGCACCGCCGGGCGCCGTCGACGAATCGGCGCTGCTGGGCCCGGGACTCACCGAACCGGGCTGGAACGGTGTTCTCGGGTACGGGATCCCGGTGCTGGCCGCGGGGATCGGCGTCCTCGCGGCCGGTGGCCTGCAACCCCGTCTCGACGAATACCGGTTCCGCGCGAGGAGAGAGCCGTGATGCGGCGCTGCGCCGCTGCGGCGCTGGCCCTCCTGCTCCTGATCTCGGGGTGCTCCGCCGTGACCGGCGCGGAGCCGGTGACCGTGCTGGGGCCGTGGACCGGCGACGAGCAGACGGCCTTCCTCCGGGTCCTCGACGGGTTCACCGGGGAGACCGGGATTCCCACGCGCTACCAGGGCACCCGCGCGCAGAACCAGGTGCTGCGCGGGGATCTGCAGCAGGGCACTCCGCCCGAAGTCGCGGTGCTGTCCAACCCGGCCGAGCTGATGGGCTACGCGCGTTCCGGGCAGCTGAAACCCCTCGACGGCGTCCTCGACGCGGACGCGACCGCCGCATACGGCGACCAGTGGCGGAAACTGCAGCAGCTCGGCGGGAACACGACTTACACGGTCGTGGTGAAGGCGGATCTGAAGAGCATCGTCTGGTACGACCCGGACAGGTTCCGGGAGGACCCACCGGCCACCTGGGACGCGCTCGTGGCGACCTCCCGGCGGCTTTCCGCCGCCGGGCAGCAGCCGTGGTGCCTCGGCATGGGGGCGCCCCCGAACTCGGGGTTCCCGGGCACCGACTGGCTCGAAGACATCCTGCTGCACCGGGCTCCGGACGAATACGGCAAGTGGGCGGCCGGCAAGCTGGCCTGGACCGACGAGGTCGTGCGCGACGCGTGGCAGAGCTGGGGCGCGCTGGTCCTCGAGCCGGGCGCGGTCCGCGGTGGCGGCACGGCGGCCCTGCTCACCTCGTTCGCCGACGCCGGCCGCGGCCTGTTCGCCGATCCGCCCGGCTGTCTGCTGGAGCACCTCGGCTCGTTCGCGATCGGCGGCTACCAGGCGATCCCGCGGCCGGCCGGGCCGCCGGTGCCCGACCGGGACTTCCGCTTCTTCCCGTTCCCGGGCACCGGGAAGCTCGCGCGCTCCGAGGTCTCGGCCGACCTCGCCGGGATGTTCCGCGACACGCCGGCCGCGCGCCGGCTCATGGCCTACCTGGCCGGGGAGCGGGGGCAGCGGATCTGGCCGTCCGGCGGGACGACCTTCTCGGTGCACCAGCGCCTCGCCGGCCCGGACGTCTACCGCAGCGACGTGACCCAGCGGATCGCGACGACCCTGGCCAAGGGCACCGAGCTGTGCTTCGACGCGTCGGACCTGATGCCTTCGGCGATGACCAGCGCGTTCTACCAGGCGGTGCTGGAGTACCTGGCCCACCCCGACCGGCTGGACACCCTGCTCGGGGAGCTGGAGCAGGTGCGTCTCGGCATCGGCCGGGACCAGTGGCTCGACCTGCCGTGCTAGCCCGTACAGAGAAGGAGATCCGGTGCAGGAGTTCGTGCGTTTCCCGCTGGCCGACGGCGGTTCGGTGGTCGTCGAGGTCGAGGGGGAGCCGGGCCTGGAACAGGCGTCGGCGCCGTCGGGGGTGCTTCGCAAGGCGACCACGACCTTCGAGCACGCCTTGAGCGAGGTCCGCTCGGCCGCGTCCGCCGCACTGGCGCAGTTCCGCGGCCTGGGGCCGGACGAGGTCGAGCTCAAGTTCGGCGTCAAGCTCGACGCCCAGGCCGGGGCGGTGATCGCGCGCACCGGGCTGCAGGGCCAGTTCGAAGTCAAGCTGAAGTGGCTGCGCGACGGGGTGTCCCCGGCCGAAGAGCCGGCCGAGGAACCGGAAGCGTGAGGCGTCAGGGCTTGTAGCCGACGATCCCGGCGACGCACTTGGCCGAGCCGCTGAGCGGCGTCAGCCGGGGGCCGTCCGGCCACCACTCGTCGCAGACCGCCATGCCCGGCCCCGACGTCGCGTTCGGCTGGACGATCTCGAGGCCGGTCATCATCGCTTCGATCTCCGCGCGGGTCCGGAAGCGGCCGGCGCCGAGCGGGCCGGAGACCAGGATCTGCTCGATGCGCTTGGCGATCTCGGTCAGCTCCGGCACTTCGGGGTCGAAGAAGTGCGACAGCACCACGTACGAGCCCGACGGCAGTGCGTCGATGTACTCGCGCATGATGTCGAAGACGCCGTCGCCCTCGTAGTGGTGCATCGTGCCCACCTGCAGCAGCGCCACGGGCTCGGCGAAGTCGACGTGCGCCAGGACTTCCGGGTGGCCCAGGACTTCCTTCGGCTGGAAGATGTCCGCCTCGACCATGTGCGTGAAGTCGTTCTCGACGAGCAGCGCGCGGCCGTGGGCGAGGACCACCGGGTCGTTGTCGAGGTAGACGACCGTGTTGTCCTTGTCGATGCGCTGCACGATCTGGTGGGTGTTCTCGGCCGTCGGCAGCCCGGACCCGCAGTCGACGTACTGGCGGATCTTCGTCTGGTTGGCCAGCATCCGCAGCGCCCGGTTGTGGAACCCCCGGTTGCCGCGGGCGATGTCCACCGCCTCCGGGACGGCGGTGCGGATCTTCTCCATCACCACGCGGTCGACTTCGTAGAAGTTGTTGCCGCCGAGGAACCCGTCGTAGATCCGCGCGATGCTCGGCCGGCTGGGGTCGACCCCCACCGGTGTCTGGCTCGGGGAGAGCACTGACGGCGTGTCGGACATGGCGACCTCGCAGGACTTCGGCGGGCGTGTTGGGCCACCCAGCGTAGTAGGTCGCGTCCGTGCGGTGAACCCGGCTCGGTCAGCCGCTGCGGCGGAGCCGCTGGTCGGGGATGTCGGCGGCGCGCAGGTCGCGTTCGCGGCGCAGCCGCTCGAGGTGCTGGTCGATCCGCCGGTCGAGATCGCGCGCGGCTTCGGACAGGTCCGTCAGGTCGCGACGGGAAGCCGGGAGCCCGACGGCGGTCCCCGTGTCCCTTTCGTCCCCTGCCCTGTCCACTTACCGGCACCTCCCGGATCGGCCCTGGCTGCCTGCTCTTGGCGTTACTGCCCCATCGGGCGCCGGCCAAAACCCCGTTCGCGGTGAGCCGTGGCACGCGGGCCCGCACCGCCGTTGCGCGGCCGATCAGCCGAAAGCACCCTGGTCACAATTTTGACCGGGTGGTAGAAATTGGAGGGAGCCGCGGCGGACGGCCGCCACGGGGATGTGGAGGAGCCGGTGATGAGCGTGCCTTCCGTTCAGCTGTATTCGGTCCGCGACGCCTTCGCGGCCGACCCCGCCGACACCCTGCGGCGGCTCGCCGCGATCGGCTTCACGCAGGTCGAGCCGTACGGCGTCCTCGAGAACGTCGAGGCGCTGAGAAGCGGCCTTCCCGCCAACGGCCTGACCGCCCCGACCGCGCACGCGCAGCTGCTCGGCGCCGACCAGCACGCCGTCTTCGCCGCCGCGGCCGAGCTGGGCATCGGCCTGGTGATCGACCCGTTCGTGCCGCCCGAGCGGTGGCAGGACGCGGCCGACATCGCGGCCACGGCGGAAGGGCTGAACGCCGCCGCGAAGCTCGCGGCCGAGCACGGCATCGCGGTCGGCTACCACAACCACTGGTGGGAACTGGAGTCCCGAATCGACGGCCGCAGCGCCTTGGAGGTGTTCGCCGGGCAGCTCGACCCGGCGGTCGCCCTGGAGGTCGACGCGTACTGGGCCACCGCCGGCGGCGAGGACGCGCCCGCCCTGCTGCGCCGGCTCGGCGACCGCGTGCAGGCCGTCCACGTCAAGGACGGCGGGCTCGCCACCGACGCCACCGGCCAGGTCCCGGCCGGCCAGGGCCGGGTGCCGGTCGCCGAAGTGCTCGCCGCCGCGCCGGACGCGCTGCGCGTGGTCGAGTTCGACGCGTACAGCGGCCCGGCTGGTGATCTCTTCGAGGCCATCGCCGCCAGCCACGCCTTCCTGACCGGCGCGGGCCGGTGACCGGCGGGCCGGTCGGTGCCGGGATCATCGGCACCGGCGTCATCAGCGGGACCTACCTGGAAAACCTCACCGCCTTCCCGGACGTCCGCGTGGTGCGGGTCGCCGACCTCGACACCGCCCGCGCGGCGGCGCGCGCGGCCGAGTACGGCGTGCCGCGCTCGGGCACGGTGGCCGAGCTGCTGGCCGACCCGGACGTCGAGCTGGTGGTCAACCTGACCGTCCCGGCCGCGCACGTCGAGGTCGGGCTCGCCGCGCTCGAAGCGGGCAAGCACGTGTGGACGGAGAAGCCCCTCGCGCTGGACCGGCAGACCGGCCGCAAGCTCCTCGATCGCGCACGGGAGAAGAACCTGCGCGTGGCGAGCGCGCCCGACACCGTGCTCGGCGCCGCGCTGCAGACCGCGCGCCAGGCCGTCGACGCGGGCCGGATCGGCCGTCCCCTCACCGCGCTGGCGCTGTTCCAGGTGCCGGGCCCGGAACTGTGGCACCCGGCGCCGGAGTTCTACTTCCAGCCCGGCGGCGGGCCGCTGCTCGACATGGGCCCGTACTACCTGACGGCGCTGGTGCACCTGCTCGGCCCGATCCGGCGCGTCACCGGGGCCGGCGGGCGGGCGCGCGACACCAGGGTCGTCGGATCCGGGCCACGGGCGGGCACGGAGTTCCCGGTCTCGGTGACGACCACGGTCACCGCGCTCGTCGAGTTCGACCGCGCTTCCGCCCAGCTGGTGCTGAGCTTCGACTCGGCGCTCAAGCGCCCCGCGCTGGCCGAGCTGACCGGCACGCTCGGCACCGCCGTGCTGCCGGACCCCAACCGGTTCGACGAGCCGACCCGGCTGCACCTGCTCGGCCGCGACGAGCCGGAAGTGCTGGCGCCGCAAGGACATACGGCGTCACGCGGTACCGGCGCGCTGGAACTGGCGCGGGCGATCCGGGCCGGCGTGCCGGAACGCGCGTCCGGCGAGCTGGCCTACCACGTGCTGGACGCGATGCTGGCCATCGAGGAATCCATCGCCCGCGGGCAGAGCGTGGAAGTCACGAGCACCATCGACGTCCCGCCGCCGCTGCCGGCGGGCTGGGACCCGTACGCGAAGACCCTCTAGAGCGGGACGGTGAGCAGGTTCTGGAGGTAGAAGCGCAGCGAACCGACCAGGTCGACGTCGCCGGGCACGGTCAGCCACTGCACCTGCAGGCCGTCCATCAGCGCGATGAACGTCAGCGCCGCCATCCCGGGCTCGACGCCGTCCCGCAGTTCGCCGCGGGCGGCGAGGGCTTCGAACGACTCGTGCACGCCGTCGCGCGCGGCCCGGTAGTGGCGCACGAAGTACTCGTGCGCCGGGTGGTCGGGGGCGACCGCTTCGGCGGCGAGCCGGGAGTAGAGGTCGACGATCCCGGGGTGGCGGACGTTGTGCTCGGCGAGCGCGACGAAGTGGCGGAGGACCTCGAGCCCGGGCGGCACGGTCAGCTGCTCACGCTCGGAGTCCTCGGCGTCACGGCGTTCGAGGACCGCGGCGAGCAGCGCTTCCTTGGTGGGGAAGTAGTAGAGGAGGCCAGCGTGGGAGATCCCCACGCGCTTGGCGATCTCCCGCAGCGACGAGCCGTGGTAGCCGAGTTCGCCGTACGCCACCGCCGCCGCCGTGATGATGTCTTCGCGGCGGATCCGGCCCTTCAGGTAGCCCCCGGTCACGGGGTCGCGGTGGTCTCGGCGGCGTGCACGCCGACCATCATGCCGCATGGTGGTTCGCACATGTGGAGTGAGCGAACGAACAAACCGGTTGTGCGAGCGCGCCCGGATTGCGAACATCGCGGCGTGAAGAGCGCGGAACGGCAACGGGTCATCGTGGAACGGCTGCGCGACGCCGACCAGGTCGGCGTCGCCGAGCTGGCCGAAGCGACCGGGGCGTCGGAGATGACCGTCCGCCGCGACCTCGACCACCTGGCGTCCCGGGGCGTGCTGCGCCGGGTGCACGGCGGCGCGGTCCCGGCGTCGCCCTCGGGGGTGGAACCGCCGTTCGCGGCCCGCGCGACGGCCGGGATCGCGGCGAAGCGGGCCATCGCCGCCGCGGCGGCCGAGCTGATCCGCGACGGCGAGACCGTCGTCCTCGACAGCGGCACGACGGCCCTCGAACTCGCGCGGCTGCTGCGCGGGCGTCCGATCACCGTGATGCCGCTGTCGCTGCACGCGGCCCGCGAGCTGGCCGAGGAACCCGGCGTCCGGCTGCTGCTGCCCGGCGGGGAAGCGCGGCCGGGTGAGCAGGCCCTGGTCGGGCCGTTGACGCTGGCGTCGCTGCGGGCCCTGCGGTTCGACGTCGCCGTGCTCAGCCCCTGCGCGCTCGGCGTCGATTCCGGGCTGACCGCGTTCGACCTGGGCGACGCCGAGGTCAAGCGGGCCGCTCTCGACGTAGCGGCCCGCACGATCGTGCTCGCGGACGGCGCCAAGTGGGGCCGCTCCGCGCTCGCCTGCATCTGTCCCGCCGAACGCGCCGACGTGGTGATCACCGATCCCGGCGCGCCCGGAGACCAGCGGGCCGCGCTGACCGAGCGCGGCGTGCTGGTGCACGTCGCCGTCCCCTTGGAGAGCCGATGACCACCTCGCCCAATCCGCGCGCCGCCCGGTTCGCGACCTTCATGTTCTTCGGCCTCAACGGGTTCGCGATGGGCATGTGGGTGGTGCACATCCCGAACATCGAGCGGGCGACCGGCATTTCGCACAGCACGCTGGGCGCGCTGCTGCTGGTGCTCGGCGGCGCCGCGTTCGCCGGCATGCAGGTGTCCGGGCCGCTCGTCGACCGGCTCGGGCACCGGCGGCTGGTGCCGGCCGCCGGGATCCTGATGGGCCTCGCGGTGTGCGCGCCGGGGTTCGCGAACTCGTGGTGGACGCTGGGCCTGTCGCTGATCTTCTTCGGTTTCGGCAACGGCGCGATCGACGTGGGGATGAACTCCCACGCGGTCGTGGTCGAGCGGGCCTACCCGCGCCCGATCATGGCGGCGTTCCACGCGATGTGGTCGATCGGCGGCGCGATCGCCGCGGTCATCGGCGCGGCGACGCTCGGCGGGGGCGTGCCCACCGGCGTCACGCTCACCGCCACCGGCCTGCTGTGCGTGCTGCTTTCCCTGATTTCGGCGCGGTTCCTGATGGAGCCGGCCGCCGTTCCCGCTCCGGATGCACCGTCCGTCGCCGCTTCGGACACCGCCGGGGCGGTCGCCGCGCGCCGCCCGCCGGGCCGCACGGTCTGGCTGCTCGGCCTGCTGGCGCTCGCGCTGATGCTGTCGGAGGGCGTCGCGAACGACTGGGCCGCGCTGCACATGGAGAAGGTGCTCGGCACCACGGCGTCCACGGCGGCGCTGGCGTACGGCGCGTTCGCGGTGGCGATGACGACCGGCCGCTTCCTGACCGACCGCGTCGCGGCCTGGGCCGGCCCGGCGGCGATCGTCCGGTACGGCACGATGCTGGCGGCGGTGGGCCTGGCCACGGCCGCGAGCGCCCCGTGGGTGCCGGTGTCGCTGGTGGGCTGGGCGCTGTTCGGCCTGGGGCTGTCGGGCGGCGTCCCGCAGCTGTTCACGGCGGCGGGCAACCTCGACACCCGGGCATCGGGCGCGCTGATGGCCCGCGTGGTCGGCCTCGGGTACGTCGGCCTGCTGGCCGGCCCGGCGCTGATCGGCGGCCTGACGCGGTGGATGCCGTTGAACGTGACCTTCGCGGTGCCGGTGGTGCTCTGCGTGCTGGCGGCGGTGTTCGCCGGGGTGCTGAGCCCGAAGCCGGAACCGGTGGAGGAGCCCGTCGGCTGCTAGCGGTGGTGGGCGACGGTCTCGTGCGCCCGGTCGGCGCCGGTGGCCGGTTCGGTGTGGACCACCACCGCGGACAGGCGCGGGATCGTGTGCAGCAGCCGGTGTTCCACCTCGTGGGCCAGCGTGTGCGCGACCTCGACGGTCAGGTCCGCCGCCACCGTCACGGCGAGTTCGGCCCGCAGGTGGTGCCCGATCCAGCGCATCCGCAGGTCCCGGGCGCCGAGCACGCCGTCGACGGCCCGGGCTGTCCGCTCGGCCAGCTCGACCGACGCCGGATCGACGGCGTCCAGCAGCCGCCGGAAGACCTCCTTCGCGGCGTCCCGCAGGACGAACAGGATCGCGACGGTGATCACCAGCCCGATGATCGGGTCCGCGGCGGGGAAGCCGAACGCGACGCCCGCCGCGCCGGCGACGACCGCCAGCGAGGTGAAGCCGTCCGTGCGCGCGTGCAGCCCGTCGGCGACCAGCGCGGCCGAGCCGATCTCGCGCCCGACCCCGATCCGGTACCGCGCCACGAGTTCGTTGCCGGCGAAGCCGATCACGCCGGCCAGCGCGACCACCCACGGGTGCGCGACCGGCCGCGGATCGAGCAGCCGGGCCACGGACTCGTACCCGGCGATCGCCGCCGAAGCCGCGACGACGAGCACCACCACCACGCCCGCCAGGTCTTCGGCGCGGCCCAGCCCGTAGGTGTAGCGCCGGGTGGCGGCGCGGCGGCCGAGCAGGAAGGCGACCCCGAGCGGGACGGCGGTGAGCGCGTCGGCGAAGTTGTGGATCGTGTCGCCCAGCAGCGCGACCGAGCCGGTGACCAGCACGAGCACGAGCTGGGCGACGGCGGTCACCGACAGCGCCGCGAACGACCAGGCGAGCGCGCGGATCCCGCGCCGGCTGGTTTCGAGGGCGTGGTCGACGCGATCGGCGCTGTCGTGGCTGTGTGGCCGCCACCGCGAGTGGCGGTGCCCGTGTCCGTGTCCCGGCATGGGGCGAGTTTATCTGCGCAGGCACGCAGATACGCAAGTAGTAAGGTGACGGCCATGCACGCGTCGCTGCCGGAGTTCGACATGCCCACCGAAGAGCAGGTCCACCTGGCCGCGGAGTCGTTCCGCCTGCTCGCCGACCCGACCCGCATCAAGGTGCTGTGGGCCCTGCTGCAGGGCGAATCCTCGGTGGCGTGCCTGGCGGAGCTGGCCGGCGCCGCCCCGACGGCGGTCAGCCAGCACCTGGCGAAGCTGCGCCTGGCAGGCTTGGTGAAGGGCCGCCGCGAGGGAACGTTCGTCTACTACTCGGCGGCGGACAACCACGTGCGCGGCCTGCTGGCCCAGGCATTGCACCACGCGGACCACGTGGACCGCGAAATCCCCGCGGGCGACCACGCCCACCACCCGCGGCCTAACTGATCGGCTCCTGCAGCTCCGTCACCCAGCCCGCCGGGTCCTCCGGGCAGTCCAGGTAGACCTCCCGCTGCGGCCCGGCCGACCGGTGGCCGTGGTCGTCGATCCACCGCACCACCGCCTGCCAAGCGGGCAGGACGCCGTCGATCGGGCCGTGGTGGACGAGGGTGGCCGCGCGGGTCGCCGGGAGGTCCGCCACTGTCAGGCCGTTGAGGTCTCCGGTGCCGACCGACGCCGGGAGCGCGGCGTGCACGACGACCTCGTCCTCCGCGCGCTGCTCGTAATAGCAGGTCAGCCGCCCTGTCGGCGTCACGTCCGCCGGAGGGAGGCGGCGGCCGAGCTCCGCGCACAGCGGGTGGACGACCGGTCCGATCGCCTCGGGTGCGAACCCCGCCGCGACGCCGGTCAGCTCCACCACGCGCTGGGCGGGCAGCTCCTTGACGATGACGTCGTACGCGGGCGGCCGCCCTTCCGCCTCGATCGTCCGCAGCCGCGCTTCGACCTGCGCCAGCCGGGCCGCGCCTTCGGCCAGCGCCGCCGCCAGTTCCGCGCGCCGCAGCGCCAGCATGCCGCGCACCTGCTCGACCGTGACCTCGTCCGCCAGCAGCGTGGCCACCTGCTCCAGCGTGAACCCGAGGTCCTTCAGCGCGACGATCCGGTTGAGCCGGGCCAGCTGGCCCGCGGTGTAGCTGCGGTAGCCGGTCGCGGGGTCGACGCGCGCCGGGCGCAGCAGCCCGAGCGCGTCGTAGTGGCGCAGCATCCGGACCGAAACCCGGCCGTGGCGGGCGAAGTCACCGATCGGGAACACGGCCCGATCCTGCCCCAGGCGGGACGAACCCGCCGATGACGTCCGCGGCGAGTTCCGCGAACGTGATCGCCGTGTCGTCCTCGTGCGCGGGCCCGACGACCTGCAGCCCGGCCGGTCGCACCCGGCCCACCGGGGCGCTGACCGCCGGCAGCCCGGGCAGCGACGCCTGCGCGATCCAGAACACCTGGTCGTCGTAGCGGTGCCGGTCGTCGTGGGCCGGCGCGGTGGTGAACACCGTCGGGCAGAGGAAGACGTCGACGTCGGCGAAGTACCGGGCCCAGGCCGCGGCGGCGGCGAACCGCCGCCGCTCCTGCTCGGCGGTCCGGGGCGGTTCGCGCCCTTCCTGGCTCGCGAAGAACAGTTCCACCTGGAACCCGAACGCCTCGGCCTGGGCGGCCGGGTCGACGTCCGCCGGCCGGCCCGCGCGGATCCGCACCCCGGCGCGGGCCAGCGCGTCGACGGCGTCCGACAGCGCCGCCCCGACCTCGCCGGTCACCGGGCAGGCCGGATCGTCGAGCACGACGCCGGCGCGGAACTCCTCGAGCCTGGACCGCCGCGCCGGCCGCAGCGGCCCGCCGGTGACGCGCAGCGCCAGCCGCAGATCGGCCGCCGACCGGGCCAGGGGACCGACCGCCGAAGGGAATTCCCGGGCGAGCGGTGCGGGCGGCCCCGGCGGCTGGAACCCGCGCAGCGGCACGGTGCCCGCGGTGGGCTTGAGGCCGTACACACCGCAGTACGCGGCCGGGATCCGGATCGACCCGGCCAGATCGGAGCCGTATTCGAGGTACGTCAGGCCGTCGGCGAGCGTGGCCGCCGCGCCGCCGCTCGAGCCGCCCGGGGTCCGGCTGTGGTCGCGCGGGTTGAGCGTCCGCCCGTGGAGCGGGTTCTCGGTCCGGCCGAAGTCCGCGAGCAGGTGGTGGACGTTCGACTTGCCCGCGACGATCGCGCCCGCGGCCCGCAGCCGCTGCACGACCGCCGCGTCCTCGTCCGCGACGCAGCCGGCGAACGCCGGTTCGCCCCAGGTCGTGGGCAGGCCCTTCACGGCGAAGGCGTCCTTGATCGTCATCGGGACGCCGTGCAGCGGCCCGGCGTCCTCGCCGCGTGCCACGGCCCGGTCGGCCTCCGAAGCGGCCTCCAGCGCGGAGCCGCGGCAGGTCGCGACGACGGCGTTGACGGCCGAGCCGTCGATCCGGGCGAAGAGCTGTTCGGTCAGGTCGCGCGCCGAGAGCTCGCCGCGGCGGATCCCGGCGGCCACCCCGGTCGCGGTGCGGAAGGGCGTCATGGGTCCGGGATAAGGCCTGACACCGTGTCAGAGTCAACCGCAGGGGGTAGCCCTCGAGGTGATCGCTCCCGAAGCTGACGGAGGGAAACCCGATGTCGACCGCACCCCCGGTACCGCCCGAACCGATCGAGCCCGCGCCCGCCGTCCCGGACCCGGCGCCGGGCCGGCCGCTCCCGGACCCCGGGGTGCCCGTGCCGGACCCGCTGCCGCCGGAGCCCAAGCCCGGCCCCGAGCGCGACTGAATACGAATCTCAGAACATATGAGTTCCGTATGACTTCGTGTACCTTCGGGGTATGACAACAGCGCAGAGCTATCGCCGGATGGTCAACGCCGGCAACAAGATCGTCGTGGGCCTGCAGCGGCTCGGCGTCGCGTTCGGCCCGATGCAGCTGCTCACCGTGCCCGGGCGGCGCACCGGTGTCCCGCGCACGTTCCCCATCGCGGTCGTGCCGATCGACGGTGCGCGGTACGTCTTCCAGGCCTATCCGAAGGCGGCCTGGGTGGCGAACGTGCGGGCCGCGGGCGAGGTGACGCTCACCCGCGGCCGCCGGACGTCGGCCGTGCGGCTGGCCGAGCTGCCGGTCGAGGAGCGCCGGCCGGTCCTGCGCCGGCTCGTCGAAACGAGCCCGCCGAGCGTGGGCAAGCGGTTCGTGACGACCGGCCTGGCGGACGCGCCGACGCCGGACGCCGTCGCGGCGGCCGCCGGCCGCATCGCGGTGTTCCGCGTCGAACGGTCGTGACTCAGCGGCGGCGGTTCTCCAGGGAGTGCAGCACCGTCCGGGCCGCGCGGCGGGCGGCCGGCCCCGGCGTGATCGTGCGCTCGCCGGCCGGCTGGGGTGCCGGCGCGCCGGACAGCAGCTCCACCAGTGCGACGGCGAGTTCGCGCACCTTGACGTTGAACTCCTGGCTCGCCCGCCGCAGCGTGTGCCACGCTTCGTCGGGGTCGCACCGGCGCAGGGCGATGACGATGCCCTTGGCTTCTTCCAGCGCGGCTCGTGACTGCAGGAGGTCCAGCATCTGGCCGGTCCGGTCCGGCCGGGCCGCTTCGGCGACGACCAGTGCCATCGCGGTGAGCCGCTCGTGGCGCCGCAGCACGTTCACCGTTTCTTCGGTGGCCGGGCGGTCGAGGACGACCGACAGGACCACGGACCCTTCGTTGTCCCACGTCGAGGGCAGGGCGGCGACGCCGCGCACCAGTGTCCAGTCCGCCGCCAGGGCGGGGTGGCGCTCCAGCAGGCCGGTCAGCGTCAGCGACGGCCAGCGGTCGTCGGCGTAGACGTCCGCGGTGACCACCGGCTCGCCGGTGCGGCCGGCGGCCGGCACCGGACCGCCGAACCCGGACAGCTGGGCCGGGACGAACGTCGCGGAGAGCCCGTGCGCGGCCGCCACGTGCAGGGGGCCGTCGCCACGGTGCACGGACACCGCCGCGCCGAGGGCGCCCGGTACGTCGGCCGCGAGCCGGGCGAGCAGTTCCTCCAGCAGCGCGGTCACCCCGTGCGTCGTGGGAAGGACAGTCACCGCAAACCCTCCTCGGCGCGGCGGAGGCGGGGCCGGGCGCGCGCCCGTCCCCGCCTCGATCGTGGGTCAAGCCCGGATCTGCTCGCGGTCGCCGGTGCCGCCGATCTCGATGCGGCGCGGCTGCGCCTTCTCGACGATCGGGATGCGGACGGTCAGCACCCCGGCGTCGTAGTTCGCGGTGATGCGCTCGGTGTCCAGGGTGTCGCCGAGGAACAGCCGGCGCGAGAACACGCCGAGCCGCCGTTCGGAGACGTGCATCCGGACGTCGTCACCGGTCGGCAGGGGCCGTCGTTCGGCCTTGACGGTGAGGACGTTGCGCTCGACGTCCAGCTCGACGGCGCCGGGATCGACGCCGGGGAGGTCGAAGCACACCACGAACTCGTCGCCGGCGCGGTAGGCGTCCATCGGCATCGCGGCCGGCTTCGACCAGGTGCCGGCGCCGAAGACCTGCTGGGCGAACCGGTCGAGGTCGTGGAACGGGTCGGTGCGCATCAACATCGGGATCCACCTCCGGGAAACTCGTCGACTCTGGTGTCAACACGCGGACCTGTTCTAGCATGTCGTCAAAACGATGACAAGATAAGGGTCGTCGAAAGGATGACGTGATGGACGGGATCGACCCGGCCGGCGCGCTGCGCCGGATCCAGGAGGTGGTCGCGGCCGCCAGGGCCGGGGCCGGCGACCAGGCGCAGGTGCTGGACGCGCTGTCCGGGCTCCGGCTGCTGCGGGAGGAGCTCGCGAGCTGGGAACCGGAGCTGATCGCGGCGGCCAGGGCGGCCGGCGCCAGCTGGGTGGCGCTCGCCCCCGCGCTGGGCGTCGCGAGCCGCCAGGCCGCGGAACGGCGTTACCTGCGGCTGCAGCCGTCTCGCACCGGCGAGAAGACGGGTGAAGCGCGGGTCGACGCGGAACGCGACCGGCGCGCGGGCGACCGGGCTGTCGCCGACTGGGCCCGCCGCAACTCCGCGATCCTGCGCCAGCTCGCCGGCCGGGTGAGCGCGCTCGACGGGCTGGCCCCGGCCGCCCAGGAAAGCGCCGACCGCCTCGGCGCGGCTCTCGGCGACGACGACCCGGCCACGCTGCTCCCGCCGCTGGCCGCCGCGCGGCCGCACCTGACCGGCGCGCACGCCGGGCTGGCCGAGCAGCTCGGCGAGATCTCCGCGCACACCGACCGGCTGCGCCGCGACGCGGCCGGCAACCGCCGGTCCCGGGAGTGACCGGGTTTGCCCGGCCGCCCGCCGGGCACCCGCCGCGGGAGCGACGGAAGGACGGTGCCGCCATGACCGCCGAACCCCCGGATCCGGATCCCCGCCGGACCCCGGACCTGGAAGCCGGGGGCGGCGTGCCCCCGGGCAGCACGCCGCCCGACTCCGCGCAGACGTCGGGGCTGTCGCACCCGCAGCCGATGCCGTCCAAGGCGATGCCGGTGCTGTGGCTGGTCCTCACCGGCGTGCTCGTGCTGATGGTGGCCGCGTTGATCGTGTCGCTCGCCATCGGCTGGCTGCGTGTCTGAGATCGTTCCGGAGCGGGTACCTGCCGAGCATGGACGAGACTCCTGACCGCGCGGAGACCCGGGCGGAGCTGCTGCCCGAAGAGCAGGCCGTCGAGAGCGAAGACCCGCAGGCCCAGGCCCGCGAGGTCCTGCGCGACTCCGACCGCCGCACCGAGCACCCGGAGGCGACGCTGGGGCGCCGCCGCCCGGAAGACACGGTCTAGCCGGCGGACACCGGCGTCAACTCCTCGGCCGGCGTCTCGCGGCGCAACAGCAGCACCGCGACCAGGCCCAGCGCGGCCACCAGGGCGAAGAACCAGAAGCCCCACGGATACGCGACCCCGGCGGTGACCAGCGCCCCGGTGACGAACGGGCCGAGGATCGAGCCCAGCCGCCCGACCGCCGACGTCAGCCCGAGCGCGGTGCCCCGGACCCGCGCCGGGAACGCGTGCGCGACGTAGCCGTAGATCAGCACCTGCGCCGAGAACACGAAGACGCCGGTCAGCAGCACGACCGCGTTGAGCACGACCGCGTTCCCGATCTTCAGGCTCAGCGCCGCCAGCAGCACCGCGCCGGTGCCGAACCAGATCCGGGCGATCGGGCGGATGCCGAACCGGTCGGCGATCGTGCCGGCCAGCACCAGCCCGAGCACCGCGCCGACGTTGAGCACCAGCAGCAGCGTGATCGACGTCGAGATCGGGTAGCCCGCCGTGCGCATCAGCTGCGGCAGCCAGGTGTTGAGCCCGTAGACCAGCAGCAGGCCCATGAACGAGCCGGTCCAGACGGCGATGCTGATCCGGCGGAACCGCCCGCCCAGCAGGTCCTTGAGCCCGACGCGCTCGTGGTGCTCCCTGGCCGCGAGGTAGGCCGCGGACTCCGGCAGCTTCCACCACATCAGCGGCACGGCGAGCAGGCCGGCGATCCCGCCGCCGTAGAACAGCAGGTGCCAGTCCTCCTTGGCGTACAGCGCGAGAATCGACGTCAGCACCGCGCCGACGTGGTAGCCGGTCATGGTGAACGTGCTCGCGCTGGCGCGCCGCCGGGCGGGCAGGTTCTCCGACATCACCGTCAGCGCCACCGGCATGCAGGCGCCGAGGCCGAGCCCGGCGGCGAACCGGAAGACGCCGAAGGTCGCGACGTTCGGCGCGAGCGGCGTCAGCAGGGTGAACAGCGAGAACAGCAGGACCGAGCCGATCAGCAGCACGCGGCGGCCGAACCGGTCGGTGAGCGGGCCGAGCCCGGCGGCGCCGACGGCCACGCCGATCAGCGAGACCGTGGCGACCGCGGTCGCGCCGGCCGCGGTGAAGCCGAGGTGCCCGCTCTTGAGCAGGGTCGGGATGGTGGCGCCGAGCGCGACCAGGTCGTAGCCCTCGAGCAGGACGGTCAGCCAGCAGAGGACCGCCGTCCAGGTGCCACGAGACGTCGTTGTCATCGTCGTCCTCCTCAGAACGGGTAGTTCGCGATGTCCGCGCGGACGGTGAGCCACTGCGTCTCGGTGAAGGCCTCGATGTTGGCCTTCGCCCCGCCGAAGCGGGAGCCGTTGCCGGAGTCGCCGACACCGCCGAAGGGCGCGGTCGGCTCGTCGCCGACGGTCTGCTCGTTGATGTGCACCTTGCCCGAGCGGACCTCCTCGGCCAGCTTCATCGCGGTGCCGACGTCGCCGAGGATGCCGACCGACAGGCCGTACGCGGAGTCGTTGACCAGCCGGGCGGCCTCGTCGAGGTCGCGGTAGGCGCGCACCGGCGCCACCGGGCCGAAGATCTCCTCGCGCCAGGCCGGGCTGGTGTCGTCGAGTCCGAAGAGGACGGTGGGCGGGTAGTACGGCGCGTCGGGCTTCCCGCCCGCGAGCACCTGGGCGCCGGCCGCGACGCTGCGGTCGACGACGTCGGTGACGTGCGCGAGCTGGCGGTCGTCGATGATCGGCCCGAGCGCGACGTCACCCTCGGCCGGGTTCCCGACCGGCAGCCGCCGCGCCTTCTCCGCGAGGGCTTCGACGTATTCGTCCACCTGGGACTCGTGGACGAGGTGGCGGCCGGTGGTCATGCAGATCTGGCCCTGGTGCAGGAACGAGCCGAACGCGCCGGCCGACGCCGCCTTGGCGACGTCGGCGCCCGGCAGCACGACCAGCGCGTTGTTCCCGCCCAGCTCCAGGTGCACGCGCTTGAGCGAGCGCGCGGCGGCCTCGCCGACCTGCCGCCCGGCCGCGGTGGAGCCGGTGAACGACACCACCGACACCTCCGGCGCGTCGACCACCGCAGCGCCGACGGCCGCGTCGCCGGGCAGCAGGTGCAACAGGCCTTCGGGCAGGCCGGCCTCCTCGAACACGCGCAGGATGCTCACCCCGCCGGACACCGCCGTGCGCAGGTCGGGCTTGAGCAGCACGGCGTTGCCGAGCGCGAGCGCCGGGGCGACCGAGCGGATGGCCAGGATCAGCGGGAAGTTGAACGGCGAGATCACCGAAACCACCCCGGCCGGCACCCGCCGGGCCAGCGACCAGCGGGGTTCGCCGGTGCTCAGCACCTCGCCGAGCGGGTGGGTGGGCAGCGCCGCGGCTTCGAAGCAGATCCCGGCCGCCATTTCGGTCTCGATCCCGGCCTTGGGCCGGGTCGAACCGGCCTCCCGGACGATCCAGTCCTGCACCTCGGCGGCGTGCGTCTCCCACAGCTCGCCGGCGCGGCGCAGCACCGCGGCGCGTTCGGCGGGCTTGCGCCGGGCCCAGTCGCGCTGGGCCTTCGCGGCGGCGGCAGCGGCTTCGGCGACGTCGTCCGGCGTCGCGATGCCCACGCGGCCCAGCACGTTCCCGGTGGCCGGCTCGACGACCTGGTGGGTCCCGCCGCTGCCGCTTCGGAATTCGTTCTCCAGCATGATCACTCCGGTGTGGTCGGTTCGGTGTCGACCTGGATCAGCCGGGGGCCGTCCGGGGTCGCCTTGAGCTGGGTGCGCAAGTCGTCTTCGTCGCGGGCGGTGGTGGCTTCGACGCCGTAGCCCGCCGCGATGGCCGTGAAATCGAGCCCGGGGATCTCCGTGCCGGGCACGTCCGGCGTCCCGAGCAGCTCGCCGAACCACCGCAGGGCGCCGTAGACGCCGTTGCGCAGGATCACGAAGGTGACCGGCACGCGGTAGTGCGCGGCGGACCACAGCGCCGTGATGCCGTAGTTGGCCGAGCCGTCGCCGATGACGCCGACCACCGGGCGGTCCGGGCTGCCCATCGCGACGCCGACCGCGGCGGGCGGGCCGAAGCCGAGCCCGCCGGCGGCCGGGAAGAAGTACGAGCCCTCGTGGCGCAGGTCCATCTGCCGCCACCAGGCCGAGTTCGTCGACGTCGACTCGACGACGTAGCGCGTGTCGGTGGGCTGGGTGTCGCGCAGGGCGGCGAACACCTGCTCCGGGTGCAGCGCTTCTTCGCCGGTCCTGGGTGCCGGGTTTTCGACGTAACCGCGTTGTGTCTCTTGGGCGGGGATCTTCTTCAGCAGCGCCTCGATCACCGGCGCGGGGTCGGCGACCAGCGCCTCGCCCATCGGCGCGCGGGTGGCGGCGCCGAAGTCGTCGGTGACCTGGATCAGCCGGGTGCCCTCGGGCAGGTACGCGCCGGGGACGTGCTGGTGGTAGCGGAAGACCGGCGCGCCGAGCACCAGTACGAGGTCGTGCCCGGTCAGCGCGGCCGACACCGGCGCGATGCCGGCGGGCAGCACGCCGCGGAAGAGCAGGTGCCGGTTGGGGAAGGGGAGCCGGTGCGGCGACGGTGCCACCCAGGTCGGCAGGCCGAGGTGCTCGGCCAGGGCGACGGCCCGGTCGAAGAGCCCGGTGGCGTCGATGTCGCCGCCGAGCACCAGCGCCGGGTTCTTCGCCGCGGCGACGCTCGTGGCGAGGGCGTCGAGCTGGGCTTCGCTGGGAACGAGGCCTTTTTGGACGTGCCGGTCGAGCGTCGCCGTCTCGGCCAGCTCCACGGCCCAGTCGTCGTAGGGCACCGAGAGGTAGCTCGGGCGCCGGTGCAGCTCGGCCTCGAACACCGCCTGCGCGAGCGACCGCGGGACGTCCGCGGCACAGCTCGGCTCGCCGGACCAGCCGACCAGGGGCCGCATCAGCTGCGTCGCGTCGACGTTCGCGAGCATCGCCTCCAGCCCGATCGCCGTCCGGACCTGCTGGCCGGCGGTCAGCACCAGGGGAGAGCGCGAGTAGACGGCGTTGGTGAGCGCGCCCATCGCGTTGCCCGAGCCGGCGGCGGCGTGCAGGTTGACCAGCACCGGGCGGCCGGTCACCTGGGCGTAGCCGTCGGCCATCCCGACGACGGCGCCTTCGTGCAGGCCGAGGACGTACCGGAAGTTCTCCGGCAGCCCGGCGAGGAACGGCAGCTCGTTGGAGCCGGGGTTGCCGAAGATCGTGGTCAGGCCACGGCGGTCCAGGAATTCGTGGGCGAGGCGGCGGGCGGTGGGCATGGACGGACCCTATGAAGCGCCGCGCCTGTGTTCCAATAGATGTTGCCTCGCTGCTTCATAGAGGAGATCGATGATGCCGGACTTCGACCTGAACCTGGTGCGCACGTTCGTGCTGCTGTACGAAACCCGCAGCGTGACCGCGACGGCGGAGTCCCTGCACGTCACGCAGCCGACGATCAGCTACAGCCTGCAGAAGCTGCGGCGCCGGTTCGCCGACGAGCTGTTCCGCCGCACCGGCGGCGGCCTGGTGCCGACGACGACGGCCCGCGCGTTGTACGAACCCCTGCACAGTGCGCTGTCGGAGATCGAGACGGCGGTCAGCGGGGCGAAGTCGTTCTCGCCGTCGACGGCGCGGGCGGCGTTCACGCTGTCCCTGTCGGACCTGGGGGAGATCTCGCTGTTGCCGCGCCTGATGGCGGCGCTGCCTTCGCGGGCTCCCGGGGTGACGCTGACCGTCCGGCCGCTGGACGTCGACCGCGCGGCCGACCAGCTCGGCCGCGGCGAGGTCGACGCGTTCATCGCGTCCTCGCTGATCAGCTCCCAGCGCGTCGCCCGGATCCCGCTGTTTTCCGAGGGCTACCTGGGCATGGTGGCGGCCGGCCACCCGCGGCTCGGGGCGTCGGTGTCGTTCGGCGAACTGGCGGCGGAGCGCCACGTGACGGTGTTCGGCCCGACCGGCCACGACGGCCCGCGCCGCGCGCTGGAGGCGTGCGGCCTGCTCGACCGCGTGGTCCTCGAGGTGACGCGCTTCGCGGCGCTGCCGTACCTGGTGCAGGACGGCGAGCTGGTGGCGATGGTCCCGCGGCTGGTGGCGGAGATGTTCGCCGCCGAGCACCGGGTCCGGCTGTTCGAGCTCCCGCTCGAGGTCGAGCCGGCCCAGGTGTCGGTGTACACGCGGCACACGCACGCCCGCAGCCCGGCCCAGCACTGGCTGGTGGGCTTCATGCGCGAGGTGCTGGGTTAGGTCGTCGTGCAGCGGGCGCCGTTGAGGGTGAACCCGACGGCGGCGGGGTTGTCGCGGCCGAAGGAGCCGTTGAAGCCGATGTCGATCGTCGTGCCCGGAGCCATGCTCAGGTTGTAGGAAACCGCTTTCATGGTGACCCGCGAACCGCTCTGGGAGAAGTCGCCGTTCCAGCTGTGGGTGACCTGCTGCCCGGCGGTGAAGTTCCAGGTGGCGGTCCAGGGGTTGAGCGTCTGGTTGCCGGTGTTGGTGACGTAGACGTTGGCGGTGAAGCCGTTGGGCCACTGGTCGGTGACGGCGTAGCGCACCGAGCACGCGGCAACGGGAGCGGGCGGCGGCGGAGGAGCGGCCTGGCTCTGGCTGCTGGCGGAGGTCGTGGGCGCGGCGGACGAACCGGGCGACGCGGCGGCGGACGACGTCTGCCGGATCACGGTGGGAACCGGCGTGGGGCTGGGCGCTTGCGTGGTGCCAGTGGTCCGCGAAGTGGTGGCGGGAGCGAGCGGATCGGGCGGCAGGGCGGCCTGCCGCCCGGGAGAGCTTTCCGAGGTGACGGCGATGATCACCAGGCTCCCGACGACGACAAGGCCCCCGCAGAGGGCGGAAACCCACCGAATCCGCCGCCCGGCACGCTGCTGAGCGGCGGCGGCCTCCTTGGCCCGCTGCTCGAGCCGTTCCCGGTAGCCGGCACCGGTGCGATCGTCCGGCGTCCGCGTGAGGGGGACATAGGCCCCGAGCGACCGGGGCATGGCCCCGGTTTCCCGAAGCAGCTCATCGACGGAGATGTCATCATCCGGCCGGCCGGCGAGCGCCATACCGGAACCTCCAGGTCCTGAGGGCGCTGAGAACGCGCTGGCTTGCCCGGCGAATCCTAGGAACAGAGGACGGTCTTGTAAACCGTATGAGCAACGGCGTTTCGCAGCGTCTTCCGCCGCCTGCCCGGCTGGCCACGGACCTCTGGATCGATGCAGAGGGCCGAAAACCGCCGATCATGCCAGACGCCCGCGGAGCCCGGATCCACACCCCCCTGAACGACCGCCCGGGGCGGCCGTATACTCTTTCTTCAGCAGGTCCGAGTGGCGGAATGGCAGACGCGCTAGCTTGAGGTGCTAGTGCCCTTAACGGGCGTGGGGGTTCAAGTCCCCCCTCGGACACAGTATTACCCCACGGATCGCGAAACGCGATCTTGAAGCTGGGACGGTCATAGCTTAGCTTGAATCGATCTTTTCCAGTCGCCATCCGGCGCTGTCGTAGACGATGAATTGTCCCGAACCTCGTAGTGCTGTCGCGATGCGGCTGCTTCGTGTCCGAGCGGAATCCAGCGCGACGTGACCGCCACCGTCTTGATCTCCGATCCGGATATGGATCTCGTCGACGAGGTGGTCCTCGCGGATGTAGAGCGTCTTCAGTCGAGGCTGGCCCGCGCGTTGCGTGCTGGTGTAGCCGTGACGGCAGCGGTACGTCGGTCGCCCGTGGTTCCAGTGCGAGTCCAGCCGCCGGTTGCAAACGCCGCAGTGGATGAGCCCGGCGAGGGCGAATCGGCGAGTCTGATCGTCGCCAGCGGGGCGCGGCGCTCGGACTTGCTGGGCGGCGACGAAGTCCTGCTCCGTGATCAGCGCCGGATGGGCAGCCTTCGCCGACAGCGCGGGCGTGCAGGCTGGGCCGTCGGTGCCGGTGGCCCGGCGGTTCCAGGCCTGGCGGCCGGTGTAACGCGGATTCGCCAGGATGACGGCGACGGTGCGTAGGGTCCAGGCGTCGCGGGTTCGGTGGCGGTTGCGGTCTGGATCGGCGCTGGACGGGCAGGGGATACCGCGTTCGTTGAGGTGTCGGGCGATGCTGGCGACGCTGTGCCCGGCGAGACGCTGGCGGAACATCCATGCCACGTGCGGCGCGGTTCGGGGATCGGGAGCGAGGCGCTGGAGCCGTCGGCCCCAGCGGGCGTCGGCGGGGTTGGGGTGCGGGCCGGCGTCGACGAGCTGGTAGCCGTAGGGCGGTCGCCCGCCGAGGTAGCGGCCTTGCTGGGTGACCTGATTGTGCATCGCGGCCAGGACGCGGTGGCGAGCGCGGAGAACTTCGCGCTGCGACTGGGTGGCCAGCAGCGCCAACAGTGCCCGGTGATCGCGGTTGTCGAGGTCGACCGGGCCTCCTGTTTCGGGTAGCCACAGCTGGAGGCCGTGGCGTTTGCACCAGGTGTAGAGGGTGGCGAACTGGGTGCCGGTGAAGGCGCGCTCGTACTCGCCGACCACGATCGCATCGATCGCGGACTCCGGGCTTGAGGCCTCGGTCAGGAGCTGGGCCGCCTGTGTTCGCTGTCGCCATGGGACGCGGCGTGAGGTGCCGGCGTCGAAGTAGGTGGCGACGACCTGGCCGTGGCCCGCGACCAGCTCATCGGCCATGTCGCGTTGCCACCCTTGTGACGACACGCGGTCTTGGTGGCGGGTGGTCGAGGTGCGGCCGTAGAAGGCGAACCGTAAGCCGCTGCCATGGTCGGGGCGGGTAGAGGTGGTGGTTGCCAGCTTCTTGCCGTTCATCCACTGCGCCAGCAGGTCGGCCGCGCCGGCAGGTGGTGCGGCCACCTGAGGCGAGGGCGGGTGGGGTGGTATCACGCTGGACGGATGTCGCGGCTGTGGGGTCATGACGGCGCGCTCCGAGCGGTTCATCCGATCAGCGCAGTCGCGATGCGTCATCGAGGACTGTATAACGCCCTATGCGGCGACGATCTACACCGGAGTGAGCCTGGCGTTCCCCGGCCGGGTCACCGAGTCGGGCGTGCTGCTGAACGCGTTCGACGGCCCGGTCGTCGGCCCGCTCCGCGGGGTGCTGCTCGGCGCCGGGCACGGGGTCGGCGGCCGGGTGGCCTACCAGCAGCGTGCACTGTCCATCCAGGACTACGTCGGTTCACCGGCGATCACGCACCGCTACGACCAGGTGATCCGGGCGGAGTCGTTGCGCGCGATGGCGGCGGCCCCGGTCATCGTGGCGCGGCGGTCTGTCGCGGTGCTCTACGTGGCCCTGCGCGCCAGCCAGCGTGAGATGGGGCGCCTGCTCGACGCGGTTTCGCACGAAGCTCGCGCGCTCGAACAGGATCTGGCCGTCGCGGAAGTTCTCTGGCGGCTGCGTGACCGGCACGCTGCCGAGGACGGCGTCCGGCGCTCCCGGGCTGCGGAGGCCTACGCGGATCTGCGTGCTCTCGCCGGCGAGGTCGGCGACCTCCGGCTGCGCTCGCGGTTGCTGGACGCGGCCGGCTTGCTGGTCGAGCCGGCGTCGGGCGCGGCGGCGCCGTACCTGACGGGCAGGGAGGCGGACGTGCTGGCGCTGCTGTCCACGGGGCTGTCCAACCAGGGGATCGCTGATCGGCTGGGCATCGGCCTGTACACGGTCAAGGGCCATGTCAAGAACATCCTGGCGAAGTTCGGGGCCCGGGGCCGGATGGAGGCAGTGGCCCAGGCCCGTCGTCTCGGCCTCACGCCGTGAACCGACCGCCCGGTCGACGAGGCCGGGTGCAGACGCCGCGCGTGCCGGGCAGAATCGGTCGGCATGATCCGTGACATCTACATCGCCGCGAGCGCCGGAGCCGGGGAAAGCATCGCCGAGCCCCCGACCGTCGAGCTGAACGTTTCGGTGATCGGGGGCCACGCGCACCTGGCCCGGGTCGATCTCGACGACAGCGGCAACCGGGTGCGCGCGGAAGCGCCGGTGATCGTGTCCGCGAGGTCACTCCTGCTGGCGTTGCAGGCGGCGCTCGAGGACGATGAGCCGGCTGCCGGCTAACGGGTCAGGCCAACGCCGCCTCGGCACTCGCCTCGCACTCCGCGAACGTGACGGCCGCGAGACTCGCCCCGACGCCACGGATGGCGGACGGGTTCATCGAGAGGCTGGTCAACCCGAGCCCGGCCAGTACCCGGGCCAGGCGCGGGTCGGCCGCGGCTTCGCCGCAGACCCCGGCCGGCTTGCCGGTGGCGCGCGCGGCCGCTCCCACCAGTTCCAGCAGGCGCAGTAGGGCAGGCTGCCACGGGTCGTTGAGGCAGGCGACCGCGCCGAGCTGGCGGTCCGCGGCGAACGTGTACTGCGCGAGGTCGTTGGTGCCGACCGACACGAAGTCGACGACGTCGAGGATCTCCCGGGCGGCCAGGGCCGCGGCCGGGATTTCGATCATGACGCCTGCCCGGGCGATTCCGGCCGCGCGGGCGGTGGAAGCGAACCAAGCGGCCTCCGCCGCCGTGGCCACCATCGGCGCCATCACCGACACCTCCGCCCCCGAGTCCTGCGCGGCCTTCGCGATCGCTTCGAGCTGCCGGTCCAGGACCTCCGGCCGGTCGAAAGCCACGCGGAGCCCGCGCACGCCCAGCGCGGGATTCGGTTCGGCTTCGGGTGACAGGAAGGCCAGCGGCTTGTCGGCGCCGGCGTCGAGCGTGCGCACGATGACGGGTTTCCCGGCGAACGGCTCGAGCACCGGGGTGTAGGCCGCGTGCTGCTCGGCGACGGTGGGTTCGGTGTGGGCACCGAGGTAGCAGAACTCGGTGCGGAACAGGCCGATGCCCTCGGCGCCCGCCGCCGCGGCAGCGCGGGCGTCGGCGGCGGAACCGACGTTGCCGAGCACCTTCACCCGGTGCCCGTCCGCCGTCGTGCCGGTTCCGTCCCATTCCGCTGCGGAAAGGCGTTCCGCGGTGACCACGGCCGCACGGGGGTCCGCGGCTTCGACGACGCCGGTTTCGCCGTCGACGAGCAGTGCTTCGGCTTCGCACGTCATCAGGCCGCGGACGGCGACGACCGCGGGAATGCCCAGCGCCCGCGCGAGGATCGCGGTGTGACTCGTCGGGCCGCCCTCTTCGGTGGCCAGGGCGAGGACCTGGGCCGGATCGAGGCCGGCGGTGTCGGCCGGCGCCAGGTCGCGGGCGATCAGCACGCTCGGGGCGGACAGGTCCGGCACGCCCGGGGGCGCGACGCCGAACAGTTCCGCCACGATGCGGTCCCGGACGTCCTCGATGTCGCGCACGCGCTCCGCCAGGTACCCACCGGCCGCGGCCAGGGTCCGGGTGAAGCTGCCGGCGGACTCGTACACCGCCCGCGGCGCGGGCAGGTTCTCGGCGGTGACGAGCCGCTCGGCTGCGCCGACCAGGGCCGGATCCGTGGTCATCATCGCCGTCGTCGCCAGGATGTCGGCCATCTCGCTCGTCGCGGTCGCGGCGAGTGCTTCGAGCCGGGCGGCGACGACCCGGGCGGCCGGCGCGATGCGGGCCGCCTCCGCCACCGGGTCCGCCGGTGCCGGTTCCCGCGGAGGTTCGCCGAGTGGTTCGGCGACCCGGACGACCGGTCCGCTCGCCCGGCCCGGGCTCACGGCCACTCCGGACAGCTTCGATTCCGACATGTGTCCCCTCTCAGGCGAGCAGCGCCTGGGCGAGTGCCCGGTCGCAGATCAGGACGTCCAGGACGCCGGTGCGCAGGGCGCCCAGCGTGCCCCGCGTCTTTTCGGTGCCCGCCGCGACGCCGGCCACCAGGCCGATCCCGCCGAGGTCGGCGAGCGTCACCCCGAGGACGCGGTCGTCCACCGGGCCGGACACGGGCTTGCCCCCGGCGTCGAAGAACCGGGCGCAGCAGTCCCCGACCGGGCCGCTGCCTTCGAACTCGGCTTGCTCGTCCGGCGTCAGTTCGAGGGCCTTCACGAGCGTGGCGGACGACCCGGCGCCGAAGCTCCCGATGCCGACGACGGCGACGTGCACCCGGCGCGACTGCTCGAGGGTGTCGCCGATCGACGGCTCGGCGAGCAGGACGTCCCGGCCCGCCTTGGAGGTCAGGAGGGCGGGCGCGTGCAGCCGCTGGAACCGCCCGCCGAGCCGGCCGGCGAGGTCGCGGACGAGCTCCTCGCCGGTGATCGCCGAGTCCACCGCCGACAGCCCGCCGACCAGCGGGAGCACCTCGACGTCGCGGGCGCTGTCGTCGGGGATGTGCTGGACGACCGCCTGCACGGTCCGGCCCCAGGAAACGCCCACCCGCTGTCCGGAGTGGAGGTTGTCCAGCAACCAGCGAGCACCGAGATCACCCACGCGCGGAAGCGGGCGGTCGCCGGCGGGGCTCTCGGCCACACGGGCGTCACGCAGCCCGAACCGGGCCACCAGCTCGCCTTCGAGGTCGAGGTCCCGGCCGGCCGGATCGTTGATGCGGATCTCGACGATGCCGCGTTCCCGCGCCGCGGTCAGCATCCGCGACACGCTGGACCGGCTCACGTCGAGCGTTTCGGCGATCTGGTGCTGCGAACGGCCTTCCTCGTAGTACAGCCGCGCCGCCTTGACGAGCAGCTGCTGCTCACGGGGTGGCGGCATCACGCGTCCACTGTGGACATCAGGTCGGACAGTTCCGCGAGCACGGCTTCGGCGCCTTCGCCCTCGGCGCTGATCACGACCTCCTCGCCGTGCCCGATGGCCAGGCTCAGCACGGAAAGCATGCTGCGCGCGTCGACCGGGTCGGTGCCCGGGCGGGCGATCGACACGGTCCCGGTGTGCTTCGCGGCGGCCTTGACGAACCGGCTCGCCGGACGGGCGTGCAGGCCGACCGGGGACGCGATCCTGACTTTGATCTCGGGCATGTCGCTCCTTCGTCGCAGGTCTTGTGATGCGCTGGACCGGCATGTTACACACATCACTGTCAAACGTGAAGAGCACCTGCACAGATGTGCAGATCATGCTCGACCGGTTCGTCGCAGGGGGCCGAGCAAGGAGGAAAATATGGAGGAGCTTGCTGTAATGGCGCAGCAGGCGGACGCCGGGTCCAGTTCCGGTCCCCTCGGTGTCCTCGAGTGGATCGGAACGCACTTCATCGGGCTGTTCACCGCGTCCGGTAAGCAGTTCGTGGGCCTGGTGACCGGAATCCTGCCCACTTTGGTCGTCCTGCTGACCGCGATGTACGCGCTCACCATGCTGATCGGTGAGGACCGGGTCACGAGGGCGGTGCAGTGGTCGGCCCGGTGGTGGATCACCCGCTACACGGTCATGCCCATCCTGGCCGTGCTGATGCTGACCAACCCGATGGCCTACTCGTTCGGCCGGTTCCTGCCCGAACGCCACAAGCCCGCGTTCTACGACTCGGCCGTGTCGTTCGTGCACCCGGTCACCACGTTCTTCCCGTACGCCAACGCCGGCGAGCTGTTCGTCTGGCTCGGCGTGGCGAACGGTGTCACGCAGCTGGGCCTGTCGACGGTTCCGCTGGCGTTGCGGTACTTCCTGGTCGGCATCGTGGTCATCTTCATCCGCGGTGTGGTGACCGAGCGGATCACCGCGTTCATGATCAAGCGCACCGGTCGCACCGAGGTCTTCGCGGACTTCGACCGGCAGTTCGAGGCGGCGAAGGCGGGCGCGAAATGACCGAGACCGAAGTGACTCGTGCGGTGTTCGTCCGCCCCGGCAACGGCGGCTGGGGCAAGGGCCTGCTGTTGCGGGTGGAGGGCAAGCGGAACAAGGTCATGTCCGTGACCGGCGGCGGCATCCACCCAGTGGCGGCCCGGATCGCCGAGCTGACCGGAGCGGAAGCGGTCGACGGCTTCCACACCACGGTGCCCGACGACGAGGTGGTGGCGGCGGTGATCAACTGCGGTGGCACCGCCCGGATCGGGGTCTACCCCCGCAAGGGCATCGCCACCGTGGACGTCTACCCCGGCGCACCGGGCGGGCCGCTGGCGAAGTTCATCACCGAGGAGCTGTTCGTCTCCGCGGTGGGCGTCGGCGAAGTGACGGAGTCCGAAAGCGACGGTCCGGCGGCCGGTACCGCTCCACCGAAGGTGCCACCCCGAGCCGAACGTCCCTCGGCGCGGGAGGTCGCGGCGACCGTGACCGGCGGCGATTCCACCGGCTTCGGCCGGGTTTTCAACTCCGTGTCCGGGGTGTTCGTGAAGTTCGGGTCCGGCGTGGGCTCGTTCGTCAACACCATGCTGGCGGCCGGGCGGCAGACGGTCGAGCTGACGCTGACCACGATCCTGCCGTTCATGGCCTACGTCAGCCTGTTGCTGGGCATCGTGAACTACACCGGGGTCGCGCGGGGCATCGCCAACGTCCTGTCGCCGATCGCTTCGAACCCGCTCGGGCTGATCGTGATCTCGCTCGTGGTGTCGCTGCCGTTCCTGTCCCCGATCCTCGGACCGGGTGCGGCGATCGCCCAGGTGGTCGGCACCTTGATGGGCAGCCAGATCGCCATCGGCGCGCTTCCGGTGCAGTATGCATTGCCGACCCTGTTCGCGATCAACGGCCAGGTCGGCTGCGACTTCATCCCGGTCGGCCTGGCGCTGGGCGAGGCGAAGCCGGAAACGGTCGCGGTCGGCACTCCCGCGGTGCTGATCAGCCGGTTGATCACGGCTCCCCTCGCGGTGCTCATCGCCTGGGCCGCGAGCTTCGGATTGTAGTGAGGTGCGGACATGACGGTTTACTACGAGAGCACGATCCTGCGGTCGGGCGCGGAAGCGCAGGACATGGTGGACGGTGGCGTGGTCATCTTCTATGCGGACCCGATCCCCGACGCGCTGGAAGAGGTGAGCGTCGTCCACGCGCCCGCCGCGCAGCCCTCGCGGGAGGTGCGGGTCGGTGACATCTTCCGCCTGGGCGAGGCGGAGATCGAGCTGATCGCGGTCGGTGACCGGGCGGACGAGAACCTGCGCACCCTCGGGCACATCGTCGTCTACCTCAACCCGGACGAGGGCACGACCCTGCTGCCGGGGGCGGTGCACGGCCGGGGCTCCGTGTCGTTGCCCGTGGCCGGGGCGAGGCTGTCGCTGAGCGGAGGACGGTCATGACCTGGCAGGTCGCCCTCTTCCTGATCTCGGGCTTCGTCGTGGCGGGATACCTGAGCTACCGGCAGCACCTGCGGTACTCGCAGGTGGTGAACACGGTCGCCACCGAGGAGAACCGCCGCGGGGTGCTGCTCGTGACCGGCCGGGCGAAGGGCAAGCTGCGCGGCGCGGTGGTGGTGCTGGTCGTCGACCGGCGGCAGAACCTGGTGACGCGGGCGCTGGCGATGGAAGGCGCTTCGGTGTTCGCCCGGTTCCGGGAACGGCCCGAGCTGCTCGGCCCGGTCGCCACCGTCGAAGACCGGGCGCCGTCGAAGGCGACGGCGAAGGCCGTGAAGGAAGCGCTGAAGATGGTTTCCCGCCTGACGGCGGGACAACGCGTGGCCGCCTGACACCCCTGCCGCGGCTCTCGTGAGTGGTAATTCGGGTTCTAACCCTCCTTACCACTCACGACCGGCCGCGGCAGACCACCCGACTGGCCGGCTTTCTCCGACCCGCCCGGAGAAAGCCGGCTTTCTTCTTTCCTGTGGTGCGCACAAATGTGCAAATGATTGCGAGTCTTGTGCGGACACGAGTTCGCGTGGTACCAAGTAATCACTGAAGTGCAAATGAAATGCACATTTGTGCAGATGGAAGGTGTCGAGATGAGCTACGTCGATCGGCTGCGGGGTCGCGAACGGGAGCTGGGGCGGCCGGTCCGGGTCGGGCTGGTGGGCGCGGGCCAGATGGGGGTCGGGTTCGTCGCGCAGGCCGGCCGCATCGACGGGATGGAGGTCGCCGCCATCGCCGACATCGCCCCCGAGCGCGGCGTGCGCGCCTTCGAGCGGGCCGGCCGCCACGACGTGGTCACCGGCGGCGACCTGGCCGTGGCCGTGGCGCAGGGCAGGCCGGTGGTCGTCGACGACGCTCTCGCCCTGACCCGGCTGCCGATCGACGTCATCGTGGACGCGAGCGGCGTTCCCGAGGTCGGCGCCCAGGTCGCCTTCAGCGGGCTGCTGGCCGGCAAGGACGTCGCGATGCTCAACGTCGAATGCGACGTCACCATCGGCCTGCTGCTGTCCACGCTCGCCACCGGGCTCGGCCGCGTCTACACCGTGTGCCGCGGCGACGAACCCGTCGAGTGCAAGGCGCTCGTGGACTACGCCCGCGACATCGGCTTCTCGGTCGTCTGCGCCGGAAAGGGCAAGAACAACCCCCTCGACCCCACGGCCACGCCCGCGTCGCTGGCGGATCGCGCGGCGGCGAAAGGCATGAACCCGCACATGCTCGCCAGCTTCGTCGACGGCTCGAAGACGATGATCGAAATGGCCGCGCTCGCCAACGGGGCCGA
This sequence comes from Amycolatopsis sp. NPDC005003, assembly GCF_053600695.1. NCBI lineage: Bacteria > Bacillati > Actinomycetota > Actinomycetes > Pseudonocardiales > Pseudonocardiaceae > Amycolatopsis > Amycolatopsis sp. NPDC005003. The sequence continues at coordinate 102,606 of NZ_JBSGAI010000025.1, forward strand.
CCTGAAGGTGGCCCGCCGCGGCATGACCGGCCCGCACTCCACTGTGGACAGTCTGTCCGCGGTTTTCCGGCCGGAGGCCGACGGCGGCCGGCTGACCGACACCGGCGTCGTCGACTACTGCACCGGCCCGGTCGCGCCGGGCGTGTTCGTGATCGGCCACACCGACGACCCCGTCGTCGTCGAGGAGATGGCCTACCTCGGGATGGGCCCCGGCCCGTACTACACGTTCTACCGGCCGTACCACCTCGCCAGCGTCGAGGCGCCGCTGTCCGTCGCGGAGGCGGTGCTCGACCGCAAGCCGAGCCTCGCCCCGATCGCGTGGAACGCGGAAGTGCTCGCCACGGCGAAACGCGACCTGGTGGCCGGGGAGCTCATCGACGGCATCGGCGGCGAGACCGTCTACGGGATCACCGATTCCGCCGAGGCCGCGCGGGCGGGGGGCCACGTGCCGCTCGGCCTGGTCGGCGGCGCCCGCGTCCTGCGGGACGTGCCCGCCGGAACCGTGCTGACGGCGGCGGACGTCGCCGTCGACGAGACCACGACGATCGCGTCGCTGCGCCGGCTGCAGGAGCGCCTGCTGCTCGGCGAGCCGGTGCGCGACCTGATCGCGGCCTGAAGGAGAGGAACCGATGGATCTGATCGGCGACGCCGGGGCCGCGCGGCAGGCCCTGGCCACCATGTGGACGATCCGGCGCTTCGAGGAAGCCGTCGACGACCTGTTCGCCCGTGGCCTCATGCACGGCACGATGCACCTGTCGATCGGCCAGGAGGCCGTGCCGGTGGGCGCGTGCCTGGCGCTGGCGGACGGTGACTACATCACCTCCACCCACCGCGGCCACGGCCACTGCATCGCGAAGGGTGCCCGCCTGGACGAGATGATGGCCGAGCTGCTCGCCAAGGAGACCGGCTACTGCCGCGGCCGCGGCGGGTCGATGCACATCGCCGACGTCGCGACCGGGAACCTCGGCGCGAACGGCATCGTCGCCGGCGGCGTCCCGATCGCCGCCGGGGCCGGTCTGGCGGTGAAGCTGCGCGGGGGACGCGAAGTCGTCGTCAGCTTCTTCGGCGACGGCGCGGTCAACGAGGGCGCCTGGCACGAAGGCGTCAACCTGGCCGCGATCTGGGACCTGCCGGTCGTGTTCGTGTGCGAGAACAACCACTACGGGATGTCCATGTCGGTGGGGCGCGCGTTCCGCGTGAAGGAACTGTCCGAACGGGCCGCCGCGTACGGGATCCCGGGAACGACGGTGGACGGCAACGACCCCCAGGCCGTGCACGACGCGGTCGCCGACGCGGTGGCGCGGGCCCGGGCGGGGGAGGGGCCGACCCTGGTCGAGGCGATGACCTACCGCTGGAAGGGCCACTCCAAGAGCGACAAGAACCTGTACCGCACCCGCGAGGAGATCGAGCACTGGCGGGAACGCGACCCGATCGCGCAGTTCGAAAGCCGGGTCGCCGCGACGCTGGGGGAGCGGGAGATCCAGGCGTGCCGGGACGAGGCTCGCGACCTGGTGCGCACCGCCGTCCGGGTGGCCAACGCCGCCCCCGACGCCTCGGCGGATTCGCTGATCGAGGCGGTGTACGCGCAATGACCGCGACCCTTCCGGAAACCCGCACCCTGACCTACGCCGAGGCGGTCCGGGAAGCGCTCGCCCAGGCGATGACCGCCGACGAGCGCGTCTTCCTCCTCGGGGAGGACGTCGGCACCTACGGCGGCGCATTCGGCGTCTCCGGCGACCTGGTGCACCGCTTCGGCGAGGAGCGGGTCCGCGACACCCCGATCAGCGAACTGGGCATCGTCGGCGCCGCGGTGGGGGCGGCCCTGGCCGGCATGCGGCCGGTGGTGGAGATCCAGTTCTCCGACTTCACCGCCCAAGCCATGGACCAGATCGTCAACCAGGCGGCGAAGATCCACTTCATGCTCGGCGGCGCGGCGACCGTGCCGATGGTGCTGCGCGCCCCGACCGGTTCGGGCACCGGCGCGGCCGCCCAGCACTCGCAGAGCCTGGAGGCGTGGTTCGCGCACGTGCCCGGGCTCAAGGTGGTGATGCCGGCGACCCCGGCCGACGCGAAGTCGTTGCTGCTGGCCGCCATCGAGGACCCCAACCCGGTGATCGTGCTGGAGCACAAGCTGCTCTACAAGCAGAGCGGACCGGTGCCGGAAGCCGCCACACCGGCCAGGCTCGGCGAGGCGGCCGTGCGCCGCACCGGGGCCGACCTGACGATCGTGGCGACCGGCGTGATGGTGTCCCGGTCCCTGGAGGCGGCCGACCGGCTGGCCGAGCAGGGCATCGAGGCGAGCGTCATCGATCCGCGCTCGCTCAAGCCGCTCGACACGAAGACCATTGTGGACAGTGTAGTCGGGACCGGCCGGGCGTTGCTGGTGCAGGAGGCGCCGAAGACGGCGGGCTTCATGGCCGAGATCGCCGCGGTGATCGGCGAGTCGCCGGCGTTCGGGCACCTGCGGGCTCCGATCGCACGGCTGTGCGGCCTCGATGTGCCGATTCCCTATGCGCCGCAGCTCGAACTCGCCGCCGTCCCGCAGGTCGACGACATCGTGCGCGACGCCGCCGAGCTCGTGCGGAGGTGGTGATGAAGGAAACGCCGCTGGTCATGCCGAAGCTGTCCATGACCATGACGGAGGGCGTCCTGGTCGCCTGGCGCAAGGCCGAAGGCGACGAGGTGCGCGCGGGCGACGTCGTCTGCGAGGTGATGACCGACAAGGTCGACATGGAGGTCGAGGGCACCGTCGACGGCGTCCTCACGCGGATCGTGGCGCAGCCGGAGGACGAGGTGGCGGTCGGCGAGCCCATCGCCTACATCGCCACCGAAGCGGACGACCTGCTGGGCGGCTTGTTCGACACCCCCGACGAGCCCCTCGTGAGTGAGAAACAGTGTTCTAACCCTGTTTCTCACTCACGACCAGCCGCGGCAGACCACCTCGGGCGCCCCGTCGCGGAACCGGAGGCCGCGCCGCCCGGGTGGATCCCGGCGGTGCCGGCGGCGCGGAAAGCCGCCGCCGAGCGCGGGCTCGACCTCGCCACCCTCACCCCGAGCGGGCCCGCGGGCACGATCCGCCTGGCCGATCTGCCGCCGCTGCGGCCGAAGCCCCGCCGCAGCCCGCGCGCGGCGGTGGCCCGGCGGATGTCGGCCAGCGCGGAGGTGCCCCAGTTCGTGGTCTACCGCGACCTCGATCTCACCCCGTCGCCGCACGGCTGGACGACGGTATTCGTCCGGGCCTTCGCCCAGGCCCTGCGCCGGCACCCGGAGCTGAACGGCGAATGGGCCGACGGGCAGGTCCGCTCGCACGACCACGTCGGCGTCGCACTGGCCGTCGACACCGGACGCGGCCTGCTCGCGCCGGTACTGTCCGATCCGGACGCCGACGATCCGGACACTTTGGGCGAACGGATCGCCGACGTCGTCCGCCGCGCCCGGGCCGGCAAGCTGACCCTGGCGGAGCTGTCCGGCGGCACCACGACCGTGTCCAACCTGGGCGGGTTCGGGGTGGACGCGTTCCAGGCCCTGCTCAGCCCACCGCAGGCGACCGCCCTGTCGCTGGGAGCGGTGCGGCAGCGCGTGGTTCCCGTGCCGGGCGGCATCGGTGTCGCGCTGCGGTGCACGGTCGGGCTGACCATCGACCACCGTGTCGCGGACGGGGCGGACGCCGCCCGGCTGCTCACCACCCTGAGCGAGATCCTGGCCTTATGATGCGCCGTATGGTGAAGCAGGCGGCGGCCGTCGTGTTGGCCAGCGGCGCGGGCACCCGCGTCGGGGCCGGGGTCAACAAGGTCTACCTCCCGCTCGCCGGGCGCCGGGTCGTCTCCTGGTCCCTGGCCGCGTTCGCCCGGGTTCCGGGGATCGGGCCGCTGGTGCTGGTCGTCCGGCCGCAGGACGACGACCTCGTCCGGTGGGTGCTCGACCGCGAGGTCGACGGTGCCGCGGTCGACGTCGTCTACGGCGGCCGGACCAGGCAGGAGTCCGAGCTGAAGGCGCTGCGGCACCTCGCCGAGCGCATCGACCGCGGCACCGTGGACACCGTGCTGATCCACGACGGGGCGCGTCCGCTGGTCAGTCCGACGCTGATCGAAGGCGTGCTGCACGAGGCCCGCGAACACGGCGGGGCGATCCCGGCGCTGCCCGCCGAGAACGTCGTCGCGGTCACCGACGACGGTGCCTCCCTCGCCGAGCTGCCCTCGGCCCCGATGGTTCTCGCCCAGACCCCGCAGGCGTTCCGGGCCGCGCCGCTGCTGGAGGCCTACGAGGCGGCCGCGCGCGAGGGGTTCGACGGCACGGACACCTCGTCGGTGATGGAGAAGTTCTCCTCGGTTCCCGTGCGGTGGATCCGCGGCGAGCAGGAGAACCTGAAGGTGACTTACCCGCGCGACCTCGTGGTCGCCGAACATGTCCTGGCGTCGGTGGACTATCGCAGGTGAGGAACGAGCATGAGCAAGATCGAGAATGCGGCCCTGGAATGCTCCCGGTGCGGTACCGAGACCGCGCATGACCTCGCCTACGCCGGTCGCCTGCTGGTGAAGATCACCTGCACCCGGTGCGGCAAGACGATCGAGCGCGACCGGCGGGCCGAGTACCTGGCCGACCTGGGGCAGCGGGTGGCGACCAAGCCGAAGCGGATGGTCAAGCGCTTCCGCCGGCACCCGCTGGGGTTCGTCGGCTCGCTGCCGAAGACCCTGGCCGCCAAGCCGAAGGACCTGCTCACCGACATCAGCCTGGTCTGGGGCGTCGGCCGGCCCGGCGCGCGGTCGGCGCGCGCGGGCCGGGGACGGCAGCCCGGCAGGCGGTGAAGCCGTCGAGGTTGGGCGTTGTCGTACTGCCAGATCGGCTCGAGCCCGCCGGCCGGGATGACGTCGGTGCACACGGACCAGCTGCGAGCCGCCTGCACCTCGGGAGAGATCGACCAGTTCAGGTAGAGCTTGGCGGCGGCGGGCCGTGGGGTCTTGGCGAGAATGGCCGCGCTGGCCCCAGGCCATGAACGGGTGTCCACTCGGGACGACCCAGCGGGACGGGGCGGTCGAGGACGCGATGGGGGAGCCGGAGCCGCCGATGCCGATCGCCTTCTGCCCGGAGGACACCGCGGCGCCCGGGGTGTTGGTGCCGCGGGCGAACTGGACGTTTTGCGCGGCGAGCTTCGCGACCCAGTCCCAGCCGTACTTCTGCGCGTAGAGCCGGTACAGGAACAGCACGGCGTCGTCGTTGTTCGGACAGGAGCTCGCCGCCAGCCGGACCCTGCTGCAGGCTGCCGACCGGGACTGGCCCCGGGCGCAGGACCGGGCGTGGGAGACGGTCCGCACCGTCGAGCGCTACCTGGGCGACAACCTGCTCGAGGCCTGGCGCCGCGGCGCGCGTCGTCGACCAGCTGGCCGGGCCGGAACCGGTGCTGACCACCGCGAGGTGGAGGTGGTCCGGCTCGTCGCCAAGGGGCTGAGCAACCGCGCCATCGCCGAGTCGCTCGTACTGACCGAGGCGACCGTCAAGACGCACCTGGTGCGCCTCTACCGGAAACTGGGCGCGGGCAACCGGGCGGGTGCGGTTCCGAGGCCGTCCGCCGCGGCCTGGTGGATCTCCGTTGACGGTGGCGGGCGTTCGCTCGGTGACCGCCGACGCTCAGTCGTCCGACAGACGCATCCGGCCGCTGCCGGCCGGGAGCCGCACCGCAGCGTCGATCAGCTCCTTCACCCGGTCCGCGGACACGGGAATGCCCGGGGTTTCCAGGAACCAGCGGTAGGACTCTTCGGGGCCGAGACCGGCCGGTGGGGTGGCCGGGAAGTAGGGCTTGACGTAGACGGGTGTTCCGGGCTCGCTGCGCCAGCTTTCGGCGAGGTTGCCGGTGTTGACGGTGTCGTAGCCGAGGATGTCCAGCAGAGCGGTGACCTGCTGGATCGCGGCCGGGTGATCGCCTGCGACGGGCAGTGCGCTGCGGTCGGCGGCGCCGGCGGGGCGGGCGCTGGTGTGGAGGCGCCGGAAGTCGATGTTGTTGAACGCCTTGACCACGCGGGACTCGGTGAGGTGCTGCTGCACGAGGCTGCTGGAGGTCAGCTCGCCGGTCTCGAGTTCCGGGACGCGGCCGTCGCGTTCGGGGTAGTAGTTCATCGTGTCGATCACGGTCTTGCCGGCCAGGGCGTCGGCCGGGAGTTGCTCGTAGGCCCGCAGCGGGATGGTCGCCACGACGATGTCGCCGGCGTGGGCGGCGTCGGCGGGGGTGCCGGCGCGGGCACCGAGTTCGGTGGCCAGGTCGGCGATGGTGTCGGGGCCGCGGGAGTTGCTGAGGACCACCTCCAGGCCGGCGGCGACGGCGAGCCGCGCGAGCGCGCTGCCGATCATGCCGGTGCCGATGAGTCCGAGGGTCTTCGTCATGAGCGTCACCTTGCTGAATCGTAGGACCAAATCTGAGACTGAGTTTCAGATTAGCAAGTGAGGTTCACGATGGGTAGGATCGCGGGTGTGACGAACACCAGGGACATCGCGCGGGCTGCGATCCGGGCCGAGCTGGCCCAGGTGGCCTTCGACCTGTTCCGCAGCGAGGGCTTCGACAACGTCACGATCAACGACCTCGCCGCGGCCGCCGGCGTTTCGCGCAGCACGTTCCTGCGCTACTTCGGCAGCAAGGAAGAAGCGGTGCTCGGCGCGTTCGACACGCACGGCCGGCAGGCCGCCGAGGCCCTGCTGGCCCGGCCCGCAGGCGAGGACGACTGGACGGCACTGCGGCGCGCCCTGGACACCGTCGTCGAGTACTACCACCAGGATCCGGACGGCGCGCTCGCGATGACCCGGCTGGTGCGGGACACGCCGGCGTTGTGTGCGCGGCAGCTGGAGAAACAGAGTGGCTGGCGGCCCCTCTTGGCTGAGGCGCTCGCTGGCCGCGCCGGAATTCCCCAGCCGGCATCGCTGACCTTGTCCGTGATCGCTGCGGCCGCGCTCGACTGCCTGCAAGTCGCTCTCGAAAGGTGGACCGCGACCGAGGGGAAGCTCGACCTGGTCGCCCTCCTGGATGAAGCGTTCGCGGCTCTGGCGCCACGGTGACCCCAGGCTCCACCGTGAGTCTGCCTCGCCTGGTCCACAGCGGACGATCGAGCAGACGTTCTCTGTAGCAGATGGCCACCTGACTGACAAGTCGCTGACCGGCCTGATCTTCCTGCCGACCCGGTGGTTTCCGGTCCGGAACCGCGACCTTCGACCATCGTTCCCCGGGCGAGCCGTCCGGAAGCTCCACGCGGCCCGTGAACCTCGACGGGCGCCTCGGCAGACACGGGTGCCCGTTTCGCATCGAGCAGCAGACGGGACGAACATGGTGAGCACAACGAAGTTCCTTGACCACCCGGCGGCGAACCCGGCGGACGTCGTCCGTCCGGCGACCGTCGTCGTGCGAAAGTACGGGGGCTCTTCGCTGGCGACGGCCGACCACGTGCGCGCGGTGGCCGCGGAGCTGGCCGCGTTGTGCGACCGGGAAGCGCGGATCGTCGTCGTGGTGTCCGCGATGGGTGACACCACCGATCAGCTGGCCGCCCTGGCCCGGACGTTCGCCGACCAGCCGGACCGCCGCGAGCTCGACCAGCTCGTGGCCACCGGCGAACAGGTGTCCGCCGCGATCCTGGCGCTGGCGCTGGCCCAGCAAGGCGTGCCGGCGGTTTCGCTGTCGGGTGGCCAGGCGGGCATCCGAGTCCGCGGCCAAGCCGGTGCCGGCGTGATCGACCACGTGGATCCATCGCCGGCGCTGCGCCGGCTGCGGAAGCACCGGGTCGTCGTGGTGGCCGGGTTCCAGGGCCGGGACGCCGACGGGGAGCTGCTGACGCTGGGCCGGGGCGGGTCCGACGCCACCGCCGTCGCTCTGGCCGCCGCGCTCGGCCGGGCCGAGTGCGTCATCTGCACCGATGTCCACGGCGTGTACACCGCGGATCCGAGGGTGGTGCCGGACGCGCGGCTGCTGACCGTGGTCGGGGCCGGCTTGATGGGCGAGCTCGCGCGACAGGGCGCGCGAGTCCTCCAGGCGGAGTCGGTCGAGCTGGCAGCCCGGCACGGGATCCGGGTGCGCGTGGTGCATTCCGCGCACCCGGGCCCCGGCACGGTCGTCGATCCGGACCCGCTGCCGGTCGGCGGGTCCGAGGTCGTCGCGATCGCGCACCGGCGCGCCGCCGGGGGCGAACCCGGGTCCGTCTCGCTGGTCGGTACCGCCCTCGCCGACCCGGACATCTTGGAGACCTTGGTGCGGACACTCGACGAGCGAAGCATCGCGGGAGACATGACAGCATCCACGTCGCGGATCACGGTGGCCCTTGACGACGAGGCGGTGGAGCCGGCCGTCCAGGCCCTGCACGCCGCCTTCGGTCTGCACCGGGACCGCCGATGACGCTCGAGGTCCAGCCGATCGGCGACTTCCTGGCCGGTCCGAACGTGCTGACCTGCCACGGGTTCGGCCAGGAACCGCGGTGGCGATCAGGTGAGCGGCTGGAGCACCTGTTCGAGGAGGCCTGCGACCGGCTGCGCGAGTCCGGTCAGGGGGCCAGGCTCGCCGTCGACTCCGCGGACATGCGGCTGACCTTCGACCAGCTCGACGCGTGCGCGAACCAGCTCGGCCGGTACCTGCTCGCCCGCGGCGTCCGGCCCGGCGACCGCGTCGGCCTGCTGGTCGACCGGCCCGCGTACGCCTACATCGGCATGCTCGCGGTGCTCAAGGTCAACGCGGCGTACGTGCCACTCGACCCGGTGTTCCCGGACGACCGGCTCGCCTACGTCGCCGAAGACGCGAACCTCGGCTTCGTGCTGACCGTCGCGGACCAGCGGAACCGCATCAGGGGTGTCACGGCCATCTGCCTCGACGAGGAAGGAGCCCGGATCGCCGAACACCCCTCGCACCGGATCTCGCCCCGGGAACGGGGCAACCCGGTCGACGATCTCTGTTATGTCATCTACACCTCCGGTTCCACGGGCAAGCCGAAGGGCGTGGTGATCCGGCACGCGGCCATCGGCAACTTCGTCCGCGTGGCGGCGGACGTCTACGGGGTGCACGCCGGGGACCGGATGTACCAGGGCCTGACCATCGCGTTCGACTTCTCGGTGGAAGAGATCTGGGTCGCCTGGCTGTCCGGGGCGACCCTGGTGCCCAAGCCGCCCGGCGCGAACCTCGTCGGTGCCGAGCTGCTCGACTTCCTCCGCGACCAGCGCGTCACGGCGTTGTGCTGCGTACCGACACTCCTGGCGACCCTCGACGGCGATGTGCCGGACCTGCGGTTCCTGCTCGTGTCGGGGGAGGCGTGCCCGGACGACCTCGTCCGCCGCTGGCACCGGCCGGGACGCCGGTTCCTCAACGTGTACGGGCCGACCGAGGCGACGGTCACCGCCACCTGGTCGGTTGTCGACCCGCACCGCCCGGTGACGATCGGCGTCCCGCTGCCCACCTACTCGGTCGTCATCCTGGATCCGGAGGCCCCGCGCGCGTTGCCGGCGGGCGAGCTCGGGGAGATCGGGATCGCCGGCATCGGGCTCGCCGACGGCTACCTCAACCGCCCCGACCTCACCGACCGCGCGTTCGTCCCCGACTTCATCGGGATCCCGCACAACCCGTCCGGGCGGATCTACCGCACCGGCGACCTCGGCCGGATCACCGCCACCGGGGAGATCGAGTACCACGGCCGCACCGACACCCAGGTGAAGATCCGTGGCTACCGCATCGAACTCGAGGAGATCGAGGCCGCCGTCCTGCGGATTCCCGAGGTCACGCAGGCGGTCGTCACGACGTACCGGCCCGAACCCGACGTGACCGAGCTGGTCGCCTACTACTGCCTCGCCGCGCACGCGACCGGTGTCGACGGCAAGGCCGTCCGGGAGCAGCTGCGGTCACTGCTCCCGGCCTACATGGTGCCCGCCTACTTCGAACGGCTCGACCGCATCCCGATGACGCCCGCCGGCAAGGCGGACCGCAAAAACCTTCCCGCCCCCGCGGGACAGCGGATCCTGGCCGGCGATGGTGAGTACGCCGCGCCGGAGACGGCGCTGGAGACCGAGCTCGCCGCGATCCTCGCGGAAGTCCTGCGGGTCGAGCGGGTGTCCGCGGAGAGCCACTTCTTCGACGACCTCGGCGCGAACTCGTTGTTGCTGGCCAGGTTCTGCGCGCGGGTACGCGAGCGGGACGGCCTCGCGCCGGTCTCCCAGCGGGACCTCTACCTGAACCCGACCGTCCGGCAGCTGGCCGCTTCGCTGCGACCGGGAACGCCCGGCGAGCCTCTGCGGCGGCTCCGTCCCGGGCATCGGGCCAGCGCGCTTCAGTACTACACCTGCGGGTTTCTCCAGGTGCTCGCGTACCTGGCTTACGTGTGCGGAGCCGGTGCCCTCGGCGAGTTGGGCTTCGCCTGGGTCGACGGCGCGGCCGACCTGGGCGCCCGCTACCTGCGCGCGGTCGAGGCGGGCATGGCCGGTTTCGCGGTGCTCGGCGTCGCGCCGATCCTCGCGAAGTGGCTGCTCGCCGGGCGATGCCGCCCCGCCGAGTTCCCGGTGTGGAGCCTCGCCTACTTCCGGTTCTGGCTGGTGCGGATGCTGACCAGGCTCAGCCCGATGACCCTCTTCGTCGGCTCGCCGATCTACGCGTGGTACCTGCGTGCCCTGGGCGCGAAAATCGGCAAGGGGGCGGTGATCCTCTCGCGGACCGTGCCCGCGTGTCCCGATCTGCTGAAGGTCGGGCCTGGTGCGGTGATCCGGAAGGACGTCCTCTTCGCCACCCACCGGGTCCGGTCGGGCCGGATCCGCACCGGCCCGGTCATCGTCGGCGCGGGCGCCTTCGTCGGCGAACTGTCGGTGCTCGAGATCGGCAGCGAGATCGGCGACGGCGGGCAGCTGGCCCATGCCTCGTCACTCCAGACAGGACAAGTGATCCCCGCGGGCGAGTCGTGGCACGGCTCTCCGGCGCGCCCCGCCTCCGTGAGGTACCTGCGGTTGCGCCCGCTGAAGGCCGGTGCCGTCCGCCGGATTGTCTTCTGCACGACCCAGCTGTCGGTTCTGTTCCTCGTCACCCTCCCGCTGCCGATCCTGCTGTTCGACCTGGTCAGCTCCGCCTATCGGCCGGTCACGGGCGACTTCGGCCGGCCGGGGTTCTACCTCGGCGAGATCGTCACCACACTGCTGCTGTTCGCGGGCGGCCTGGCCGTTGAGCTGATCGTGGTGCTGTTCGTGCCGCGCGTGCTCCACGACTTCCTGGAAGAGGGCCGGGTTTATCCGCTGTACGGCTTCCACCACTCCGTGCAGCGCGCGATCGCCCGGCTGAGCAACGTGCGGCTGTTCACCTACCTGTTCGGCGACAGCTCCTACATCGTGCACTACCTGCGCGCCGTCGGGTACGAACTGTCCAAGGTGGAGCAGTCCGGGTCGAACTTCGGCGTGGAGGTGAAGCACGAATCGCCGTTCCTGTCCCGGATCGGGACCGGCACGATGGTGTCCGACGGGCTTTCGCTGCTCAACGTGGAGGTCTCGAGGACCTCGTTCCGGCTGCGGCGGACCGCGGTGGGCGAGCGCAACTTCCTCGGCAACAACATCGCCTTCCCGCCGGGAGCGAAGGTCGGAGCGAACTGCCTGCTGGCGACCAAGGTACTCGTCCCGATCGACGGTGAGGTCCGGGAGAACGTCGGGCTGCTCGGCTCGCCGCCGTTCGAGATCCCGCGTTCGGTCCGGCGCGACAAGGAGTTCTCCCAGCTGAAGAGCCGGCGGGCCCGGCGGCTCGGCCTGGGTGCGAAGAACCGGCACAACACGGCCACGTTGCTGATCTACCTGTTCGTGCAATGGGTCCAGTTCGCCGGCATCGTGCTGATCGGCGGGTTTGCCGGCAGCCAGAACGCCCGGTTCGGGTTCTTCGCCGTCGCCGCGGGGCTGGTGTGCTCGCTGCTGTTCTCGGTGGCGTTCCTGATCGCCGCCGAACGCGCGACCCGGCTGCGCCGGCCGGTGCCGCCCCGGTTCTGCTCGATCTACCACCGGGGGTTCTGGCGGCACGAACGGTTCTGGAAGCTCAGCGCCGGCCGGTACCTCGCGTTGTTCAACGGCACACCGCTCAAGAACACGATCTGGCGGTTGCTGGGCGTCCGGATGGGCAAGCGGGTCTTCGACGACGGCTGCGCTATGCCGGAGAAGTCCTTGGTCACCATCGGAGACTTCTGTTCCCTGAACACCGGCACCACGATCCAGGGGCATTCGCTCGAGGACGGCGCGTTCAAGTCCGGCCGCATCACGATCGGCGCGGGCAGCACGATCGGCACGGGCGCCTTCGTCCACTACAGCACCGTGCTCGGCGAAGAAACACTCGTCGACGCCGATGCCTTCGTGATGAAGGGCACCGAAACCGCGCCGGGTTCACGCTGGCGGGGGAACCCGGCCACCGAATACTTCCCCGAAGACACCAGGAGACGGCGATGACCGACGTCCGCACGATCCCGTTCACCCGTCCTCACGTGACCGGGGACCTGCCCGGCCCCGGCTCGGCGGAGCTCCTCGACCACCAGAGCCGCTGGGAGTCGAACGCCCGGACTTATCCGAGGCACCTCCCGATCGCCCTCGCTTCCGGTTCCGGGAGCCGAGTCCAGGACGTCGACGGCAACATCTTCATCGACTTCCTCGCCGGGGCCGGGGTGCTCTCCCTCGGGCACAACCACCCCGAGGTGAGTGCGGCCGCACTCGCCCAGTTCGGTGCGCTGGCCCACGGGCTGGACTTCCCGACCGAGGCCAAGCGGGACTTCGTCGACGCGCAGCTCGAAATGTTGCCGGCGAGCCTGCGGACGCGGATGAAGCTGCACTTCTGCGGGCCGTCCGGGGCGAATGCCGTGGACGCGGCGCTGAAGCTCTGCAAGACCGCCACGGGGCGCGGCGAGGTGGTGTCGTTCCAGGGTGGCTTCCACGGTTCGAGCCACGCCGCCATGGCGATCACCGGCCTGGTGGCGCAGAAGGCACCCGTCGCCAACGGCGTCCCGGGCGTCCACTTCTTCCCGTACTCCTACTGCCGACGCTGCCCGCTCGACCTGGAGCCGCAGTCGTGCCGGACCAGCTGCGCCGCACTGCTGGAACGAACCCTGCGGGACGGCAACGGCGGCGTACCCCGGCCGGCCGCGGTGATCCTGGAGCTCGTCCAGGGTGAAGGCGGCGTCATCCCGGCCCGTCCGGAGTTCGTGCAGCGGGTCCGCGCGCTCACGCGAGAGCTGGACATCCCGCTGATCGTCGACGAGGTGCAGACCGGCTGTGGACGCACCGGCACCTGGTTCGCCTTCGAGCAGTACGACATCGAGCCGGACGTCATCGTCGCGTCGAAGGCGTTGAGCGGCATCGGGCTGCCGCTGGCGGTCATCCTCTACGACGAACGCCTCGACGGCTGGGCACCCGGCGCGCATACCGGCACCTTCCGGGGCAACCAGCCCGCCTTCGCCGCGGGGGCGGAGGCCGTCCGAATCATCCGGCGCGACGACGTGCTCGGCAACGTCCGACGGCGGGGCGAACAGCTTTCGCGCGCGCTCGACAAGCTCCAGGATCACCCGTGGGTGGCCGAGATCCGCGGTGTGGGGCTCATGTGGGGCATCGAGCTGGCGGAGCCGGGCACGGGCCAGCCCGCGAGTACGCAGGCGCGGTCGGTCCAAGCCACCGCGTTGCGCAACGGGCTCATCGTCGAACTCGGCGGGCGCGGCGACGCCGTGATCCGGCTCCTGCCGCCGTTGAACGTCGACGCGGCGACCGTCGAGCAGGCGGCGGCGATCGTGGTGGACGCGATCGAACAGTGCTGCGGGGCTGAGGCCGGCTGAGGCCGCGAGGCCGGGGCCCGCATTGCTGCCGCGGCAGCAATGCGGGCCCCGGTTCAGCCGGTGGGGAGGATGCCCGCTTCGTGCGCGAGGATCGCCGCCTGGACGCGGTTGCCGCACCCTGTCTTCGCCAGGATCCGGCTGACGTAGGCCTTGACCGTGCCCTCTCCCATGAACAGCGTCCGTGCGATTTCGGCGTTGGACGCACCGAGCCCGACCTGGACCAGCACCTCGTGCTCCCGGCCGCTCAGCGTCCCCACCCGGCGGCCAGCCTCGTTCTCGCGGCTGCCGTCGGTCGCCAGGTAGTGGTCGATGAGGTCCTTCGTGATCCGTGGCGACACCACGGCGCCGCCACGGGCGGCCGTCCGCACCGCCTGGATGAGCTCCTGAGGGCCGGTGTCCTTGAGGATGAAGCCCGTCGCGCCTGCCCGCAGCGCCCGCGAGACGTAGCCGGGTTCGCCGAACGTCGTCAGGATCACGCACCTGACCCCCGGCGCCTGCCGGTTGACGTGCTCGACGACAGTGAGCCCGTCGACACCGGGCATGCGGATGTCGATGAGGGCCACATCGATCGGGACCCGGCAAGCCAGGTCGGTCGCTTCGCGGCCGTCGCCGGCTTCGGCGACCACCTCGATGTCCTCGGCGTGCCGGAGGACGAGCCGGATCCCGGCTCGCAAGAGCTGTTCGTCCTCGGCCAGCAGCACCCTGATCCGGTCCATGGCCTCATCCACCCTGGGCCGGGAATCTGGTCTTGTCGACCAGGACGTCGGATCGGAAGCAGAAACGTTCGAGCATCGTCGTGTCATCCTCGCTGAAGGTGTAGGTGTAGGAACAGTCCGTCCCAGCCGGCCGCGGTGGCTCGATGCCACGCGCGGCCAAGCGCGCCATCGCCTCGTCCCGGCCGATGAGTTCGGTGAACTGCGCCCGGGTGGTGCCGATGTGGACCAGGTCGAAAGGGTTTGCCGCGTTGGTGTCGTCGAAATACACCGAGTTGAAGACGACCACGAGGATCGCCGCCACCCCGGTCAGGCCGGTGGCCAGCACCACAGCCATCCCGAGCCGGGTCCACCGGCCGGCCGGTTTGTCGTCTTCGGCGGCTTCCGGTGCGGTCGCGGCGGAGACGGGTGGGGTGATCGCCAACGGCAATTCCGCGACGAGCTGGAAACCACCGCCGGGTAACCGGCCGGCCTTGAAATGCCCGCCGAGCAACCGGACCCGCTCTTCGACCCCGACGAGTCCCAGGCCGGAGCCTTTCGTCCCGGAGCCTTTCGTGCCCGGGCCGCCGCGTCCGTCGTCGGTGATTTCCACCCTGGCCCGATCCGCCTGCCGGTCCACGAACACCTCGGCATTCGAACCGGCCGCGTGCCGGTAGACGTTCGTCAGGCCCTCCCGGACGATCCGGTGGACTGCCTGGCGGACGGGAAGCGCCGTCCCGGTGAGGTCGCCCCCGCTCCATCCCAGGTGGACCGAGAGGCCTCCCGCTCGAGCCTGCTGAACGAGCTGGAAGACGTCCAGGTGGGTACCGGTGTGGTCCACGGGTTGGGCCACTTCGGCCACGGGCTGGCGCAGCATACCGAGAGTGGCGCGCAGTTCGTCCATCGCCATCCGGACGGTGCCGCGGATCAGCCGCAGTGGCTCCCGGGCTTCCGGCCGGTTCGCATCGAGTTCCAGGCTGCCCGCGTACATCGAAATCAGGCTGAGCCGGTGGCCGAGCAGATCGTGCATCTCCTGCGCGATACGGGACCGCTCCTGCAGACGAGCAGCCGAGGCAGCGTAGCGCGCTTGCTGCCAAAGGGCGCCGATGAGCTGTTCCCGCTGACCCAGCAGTATCTGGGCCACCACCGGGCCGAAGACGCACACCAGCGCCAGAACCCCGTAGTCGACGACGGCCACCTTCCACTGGAAACCCGAGTCGATCAACCCGACCGTCAACGGTGCGAGCGCGGCCACGACCAGAACGACGCTCCTCTTCCTGACCGGCGGGACCCGGCCGGCGACGCTGAAGGAGGTCACCGCCAGCGCGACGCCGGTGGCGGGATACCAGCCGACGAGCAGCGCAGCCGAGAGCAGCGCGAGCACGGGGAACCGACGGCGCGCGATGGCGGGCGGCAGCGTTGCACCCGCAATGAGCGCGCCGACACCCGGATCGTCACACGGCGCAGGACCCCAGGCCACGGAGAGGGACCGAGTCGACAGGTACGTGACCACGGCGATGAACACGAGGAAGGCCAGCTCCCGTCCTCCCGTCGCGGCGCGCGACGCGAGTCCAGGAGCGACCTTCCCAGCGTGGATTGCGCTCATGACTGGTCATACGTAGCAGGCATCGTCCACGGTTCGCTGTCGGAACGACCAAAGATCCGAATCTTCCCGGGGAGGTAGAGACGATCGGTCCGCTTCGGTCAGCCAAGGCGGCGTCGGCCAGGTGCGGGAGATTGTGCAGCCGGCTGCCCGCGTGTTCGGCACGGCACGGCTGCGGGGTCTCGTCGCCGGTGAGCGCGATCGCGCTGGACCAGCCGGGCCGTTGCTCCGCGGCGCCCGGCACCGGCGCGAACCACTGCCCCCAGGGCGCGTTCCACACCACCCGGGCCGAGCGCGGCTCACCGTTGCGCAGCACGGCGAGTATGTCGCTCAAGACATCCACAGTCTCTCCTGCGAGACAATCGGACAAGGAATGAGGACTCCGGTGCATGGAGTGTCTCGCCGACCCGATCTTAGGGTGATTTCCACGTGTGTTGTCGCTGATCTGGCGCCGCTCACCCGCGACGACGTCGCCACGCTTGCCGCCAGTACCGATGTGGACGCTGCGGCGTTCGTCGACGCCGTCGTCCGGGCGGGCGTTGGAACGCTTGCCAACACGCCCTTGACTCTGAAGGTCTTGCTCGCGGCGTTCCGGCAGGAGGCGGACGCTCTGAGCAGGACACCTCGAGAGCTGTTCGAAGCGGGCGTCACGCAGCTGGTCGACGAGCACGATCGTGGGCGGGCCATCAAGCCGTTCGCTGCCACCACAGTCGAAGAGAGGTTGGTGATTGCCGGACGGATCGCCGCGCGCATGCTGCTGTGTGGCCAGCGCACGATTTGGTGTGGCGAAGCCGCTCAAGCTGGTCCGGAGGACATCACCGAAGGGATGCTGGCGCGGGCGCGAGACAGCGGTCGGCTCCTTCGAGGTGTCGCGCCGGCGGTAGGGGAGACCCTTAGAACGGCGCTGTTCTCTCGCAGCGGTACGAATCGCGTCGCGTTCGCCCACTCGTCGTTCGCCGCGTTCCTGGCCGCCCGGTACCTGACCGCCCGCTCCAGTGCCGACCCCGACGCGCAGCGGGGGATAACTGGCGTGTTCCTCGTCGCGGCACCCGATGAGGAAACCGCCAGCATCCCGATACACCTGCGGGAGACTGCGGCGTGGATGCTCGCTCATACCCCCGGGGAGCATCTCTGGCTGGCTACGGCCGATCCCGAAGGCCTGATTGCCCATGGCGCGTACATCACCGATTTCGCGACACGTGCTGCGATGGTGGATGGGCTTTTGCGCCGCGCGGGTGAGGTCGAGCTCAGTGAGGGGGCATGGCATCGGACCTGGTGGAGACTGGCGCACCCAGGATTAGCGGGGCAGCTGACCGCAGTGCTGTCCAGCGTACTGACCACGGGGTCCGAGGAATGGCAGGATTTCGCTGCGGCAAGTCTGGCGATCCGCTTCGCCTACGATGGCGAGGTCGCGGAAGTCGCCGAACTACTCCTGGAGGCTGCCGAGGCGTCGAAACTTGCTCCAGCACTGCGGATTCGCGCGGTCAAGGCGTCGATGGCGACCAATCCGACGATGGCGGCTCCTCGGCTGCGGAGTCTGCTGGCCTCGCTCGCTCGTGGAACTGACGCCGACGATGACAGCGAAGAACTTGTCGGGACGATCCTCTCCGAACTGTGGCCCGACCATCTTGACCTTGCTGACGTGCTGCCGCATCTTCGCCCCGTGCGCGCCGATTCGGTGATCGGCATGTATCGATGGCATCTGTGGCGTCTCCCCGGGGACGTCGCTGAATCCGATCTTTCGGCCTTGCTGAACCACGGCACCCACCTCGTTGATCAACTTCTGGCACCGCCTGCTGGTTCCGACACGTCCGAGCTGACCGACTTCCGTCCAGATCTATCGCGCAGTCCGACGTTGGACGATGTGCTCGCGCCGATCTTCGATCGCATCACGGTGTCACCGAACGTCGGGGAATATCTGCCGGTACTCGCGCGGCAGGTGTCTCGGCTGCTTCTGGGGTTGGCCAGGGTGCCGGTACCGCTGGGAGTCGATCTTGTTGATGAGAGCGGTAAGGCTGCGACATCCAGCATCGACGTCAGGCGTTCATTCGCTGAGGCGGTGATCCTGGCGCTCGCTGCTGAGGTTGCCGAATTCGATCGATACCACGCGCACCTGGTCCTGTGGGAATGGAAGTCCACCCGCCACGGACCGGCTGCTCCGGAAGGACTTCGACGCGGTGATCGGACGCATTTGCTCGACAACAGTGACTTCGCCTGGTTGCTCGGCCGAGTCGACAACCTGCGCGGCGGCGGCGAGCACAAGCAGGCAGACGCCATGGGATTGGTCGCTGCCAGCGTCGCTGACCTCTATAACCCGTCGACGTTCGAACTTGCCTACGCCCGGCGCGGCACGCCGGAAGGTGAGCACTTCGCTTGGGCGTTCGACGGCGTCCCGCTTGACGGCAAACTCGCGGAAGCGATGCGTCGCAACGGTTCGAAGGAGAAACCGTGGGAGCACGCGGACGCGTTCGCCAGCCGGCAGCGCGACCGACTGCAGTCGGCCGTAGCCGGAGATGCCAATGCCTTCTGGCGCCTCACGCGTGATCTGCGAGCCGATGTCGCGACGGGACAGTTCGAGGCCTTCGACTCCGATGATCCACGAGTCCTGCCCGGTGCCTCCCTGTGGGCACCCGAAGACTTCATCGCGGCGTTCAGCGTGGCCGCGCGTCAGTTCTTGGATGCCGAGAACGACCACCGAGACGAGTGGCTGGGTACGCAGACGAGGGACTACCGTGCCGAGGCTGGCTACGCTGCGCTCGTCGTTCTCCGCGACAATGGCAGCCTCGACGACATTTCGAACAGGTGGGCAGCGTGGGTCGGCGCGGTACTGGACAAAGCGCATCGCGCCGCGACGACCAGCGACTCTTCGCTCATCCGCGATCTGATGTCCCGAGTCGGGACCCATGCGGCAACGGAGCTCGTCGCCGCGATCCGTACGCTGGTTGGTGGTTCGCTTGCGCGCGGGGAAGCGCCCTGGGCGCTAGCCGAGATCATGTCATCGGTGCCGGCCGCCGTGCATCCCGCCCTCGTCGAACTCGCCCGCGATCTACGCGCCGCGCTGGACGGCTCCGACGACTCCGACAGTCCGTTCACGGTCCCCGACACACTCGAAGCCGGACGTGCTGCGGCCAACGCGTGGGCCACCTTGCTTCATGAGCCCCTTCTCGCCGGTAACGAGGCCGCCCTGAAACAGGCGGAAGACGCACTTGATCACGAAGTTACCGAGGGCCAAGCGCTCTGGGCGGCCGCAGCAGGACGTCTTCTCCTGTTCTCCGATCCGGAACGTTTCTGGTCTCGGATACGTCAGGCCTTGACCGTTTCGCCGGCGTTCGCCAAGGACCTCGCATTCTCGAGCGCTCAGACATACCGCCTCAATGAGGTCGCCGAGTCACTGCCCGACCGCGAACTTGTGGAAGCGTGGCGGTGGTTGGCCGACGTGTGCCCGCCGGAGACCGACGTCTTCCGCGAGGGCTGGGTTCCTCCCGAAAGGTCGGTCCACGACTGGCGCAACGCGATGCTGAACGTACTGTCGAGGCGTGGCACTCGGGAATCAGTCTTGGGCGTACGAAGCCTCGTCGACAGCTTCCCGAATGACCTCAGGCTCCAAGCCGCGCTGGTCTCAGCGCGGCGCCAAGCGCAAGCACGAGCAACCGTCCTGCTGAAGCCGCAACAAGTGGTAGAGCTGCTGGCCGACCCGGGACGGCGGGTGATCCGAACCCCGCTGCAGCTGGCCAAGCTGCTCATCGACGTGCTGATCGAGATCGAACGTGACCTGCCCACTCACTCGAACCTCTTGTGGGACTGCGAACGCGAGGCCAAGCCGGCCGGGGCTCCGAGAGGGGCGCGCCGTCCGCTGGTGTGGCGCCCCAAGCTCGAGGGAACACTCGCCGCTTATCTTGCTCACGAGTTCACGATTCGGCTCGTCCGCCGAGCTGTGGTGATCAATCGTGAGGTCGTCGTCAAGCCCACCGACGCGGGTGACTCAGGTGAACGACCGGACCTCCTCGTGCAAGCGATCGCATTTGAGGGCGAACTCGACGCGGCCGAAGTAGTGAGCGTCCCAGTGGAAATCAAGGGCTCGTGGCACGCTGCGGTATCCACGGCTCAACGCGATCAGCTCGCCAATCGGTACTTGCCAGCCGAAAAGACTGATGCGGGCGTGTACGTCGTCGGCTGGTATCCCATCGACCTGTGGAGCGCGAAGGACCGCAACCCGAAGGCCAACGCAAGAAAGCTCGTCGGCCCTGAGCCCTTGTTGGAGACCCTGCTCAATCAGGCAGACGAGATCTTCGAGGAGTCTGGGCGACGAACCCTGCCGTGTGTCCTGACGATCACGAGGGCGGCCCCAAGCTGACGTGAAGCGACATGGACAGGTAACGCCCGGCATCGCGTCGAGGGGCGGGCTACGTGAGAAGTGCGGCTTGGAGCAGCTGTTCGTTGATTCGGACTGTCTCGGTAAGTGTGCGGACTACCGCCGGGAAGGGACGGAGGGGATATGTCTTGCCACCGGCGGGCAGCCCTTCATCGCCGGTCAGTAGAGAGACGGGTGTGCTCATCGGAGACAGTGTGTAGACCCGCCAGCGCGGGGCGGTCGACTCAGCGATCGCGAGCGTCCGACCGTCGCGCAGGACGATTGTCGTCTTTGATGCGTTCCGGGCGACTACCGCGGACGGAGACGCGACGAGAGTCGCAACGCGGGCGGCCGTGCGGCGTGGGTTGCGGAATTCTCCGTCGATGACCCACACGCCGTCCATCATGCGGGCTGACAGGCCCTCGCTCTCGAGAGTGGCGCGGTCCACGGCGTGAGGGTCGTCGGCTGCGGTGGCGGCGAGGTCGATGACGGTTTCGACCTCACTCCAGGCGGGCACGCGCGCGAATGGCTTGTCGGGAACGTAGAGGTACTCCTCGGCGAGTTTCGGGTCGGCGTAGGCGGCGAGTTCGGCGGCGTCGGTCCAGGCTGCTTTGGCGATGATGTCGTGTTCCCTGCCGCCGTGGAGGCTGGCGTCCTGCAGTAGCAGGGCAAGGCAGACTGCGATCAGGGAGCTGACGAAGTCGAGCGCTTGACCAGGGACGTCCTCCTGCTCAGCTGCATCCGGCACCAGGGAGCGCGTCAGGTCGCTGAGGTCGGAGCGCCACGCCTCGTCAGTGCCCCATACCGCGGCGGCGAGCAGCACCAGGTACGTGCGGGTGACGAGCATCCGCAGTTCGAGAGGTGGGCTCGGTGTGGCGGTCGCGGCGCGTGTCCACCGGCGGACCCAAGATCGATACTGAGCCCGCTGTGACGCGGGAATGTCGGGTGCGAGCCGCGCCGAGCGGGCTGAGGCGGCTTCGGTCAGGTCTTCGACCGCGTCGTCGCTCTCGCCGTCCGCCAGCTCGGTGTCGTCGACGTCGGTATCGACGGACCAGCCGGTGCTTGCCAGGCCTGGGGCGGCGAGAACGCCGGGAAACAGCAGTCCGGTGAGGTGCGGGCCGAGGCTGCGTTCCACGGACTCCAGCCATACGCTCCAGCGGTCGTCGGGCTGCATGGCGGCTGCTGTGGGACCGGTGCCTGCGCGCAAGGCCGAGGCCCCGGTGGCTGGCTTGTGCTCTTGGACGTGACTGAGCATTCGGAGCAGGTCGGCGTTGAACCGGCGCGCGAGAACCTCGTCGGTCAAGACGGTGTCGTCCTCGGCGACGAACGTCATCCGCGGCTGGTTGGTCGTGTCGTCGCGGGGCCGGCATCGGGCTGTGTCGGTGAGGAAGACGACAGGGGAGACGAGACGCTCGCCCGGTTGTTCGGCTCGGGCGCGGACCGCTCCGCCGAGCGCTTCCGGTGCGGCAAAGCTGACGACTTGGGTGGCTGTGCTGGTGGCGTTGAAGACGTGTAGGGGTGTCCAGGTGCCGGGGGTGCCGTCGGGTGAGGATTCGATCGTGATCGGCACGCTTGTGGTGGTGACGAGCTCGACGAGGATCGTGTGCTGTATTCGTCGCGCGCCGAGCACGACGAGCGTGTGCTGCTGCGCGCGTGAGTCAACGGGGATCGTGTTGTTTCGGACAATGGTCGCGCGGTCGACGGCTATGCCTTCGGGCAGCAGGGATGCGGGCACCGGCATCGTGGTGACGAGTTCGCAGTTGCCACCGTCCGCGGTGGTGGCGAGGAGCGCGGCGGCGCTGAGGTTGGCGCTGCCGGTCATGGCGATCGTCGTGTCGTCGACGGTCCATTCGACGAGCTTGCCGTGCCGCGTACGTCCCTCATCCAGGTAGCGGAACCAGGTGAGACCGACGGGCGCGGTGGCCGCGGCGAGGGCTTCCCCCGAATACTGGGTGATTCGCTCCTGAAGTGCCAGGTCGACCTCGCGCGGCTCCAGCCTGTCGATCACCGACTGAACGCCGCGCCCGCGTGCGTCGAAGAACGGCGCTGTCATGCGCAGCGAGCGCACCGGCCCGGCCGGCAGCTGCCCGACCAGGGAATGCCGCAAGTTCCCGAAGATCCGCAGGTCAGGGAGGGAGCCGTCGAGCTCGCCCGGGGTGATCCAGTGCCCGACGTGCGTCACGGTGTCCGCGATCCAGGACGGCATCTTGACCACCTGGGGCAACTCGGCAAGCCATGCCCCGAGATCGCGCATAGCTGCCGGCCCTCGGTACCGGGAAGCCCGCAGGACGAGCCACAACTCGTGGTTGTGACCCCAGCCAGACATGGTCGGATTCCCGGAGCCGATCGCCACCCAGACGTCGTCGTCACCGGCCAAGATCACGACCTTCGGATGAAACGCCCCGCCGCAGCTGACCTGGGCGTGCTGATAGGCCCGGCCCGCCTGCCGGACGTCGACCGCCTCATGCACGGCGTTGCCCGCATCGCCCAGAACGGTGACACGAGCACCCAGCGCGCGAGCGGTCGGCACGCAGTGCCGCTCGAAGAAGACCAGGTCGAGGGTGTAGCCGGTGACGAGACACTCGCGCAGTGGTGCGCCGTCGGCTCGACCGTCCCACTCCTGCAGCAACGACAGTGGGGAATGGAACTGGTATTCGACCTTGTTCACGCCGCCAGCTCCAGTACCTGCACCGCCAGCGGCGTGATCACGACACCGGTGTCGCTGCGCTCGGCAAGACCGAGCTGGCGGGCGATGAACTCGAACTGATCGACGCGCAACCCGACGTTGCCAGCACCTTCCGTGCCGGCCGCGTAAAACTGGCCGTTGCGTTCGTGCAGCTTGGTGAACAGTTTCATCCGCCCCTGTGCGTCGAGCCGGAGTTTGCGGAGCGCGACTCGCCGGGACTGCGCGAGCATGTCGTCGACGAAGGCCCGCGCAAGCTCAGCCATCGGCTGGCCTTCGTGCTCGCGGTGCCGGTAGGCCACCCAGTGCGGATCGAGGAACTGCTTCCGTTCCGGGTAACGGCCGAGGAAGGCGGCTTGGCTACGGCCTGTGAGCTGGTTCTTGCGCTGACCCCCGAAGAGCAGTGCGGCCAGGTCGGCCGTGACGGCGGTACAGCCGTCACGCACTTGCCGTTCGGCCGGGCTCGGCTCGCCTTCGGCGTCGACCAGGTTCGGGCACCCGGCCAGGAAGGCTCGCACTGTCATGGCCGGCACTTCGGCGGAGATCCACTGGTAGAGGTCGTCCTTGGTCGCCGAGCCGTGCGTGGTGACCTGTTCGACCAGCGCTGCCCACAACCGCCGCCACGCTCCGACGGACAGTCGCCGCAGGAGGGTGCCGCGCCAAGCTTGTGCTCGGTCTTCGGCGGACAGGATGGGGTCGGTTCGGATCCGGTTGCCGTAGGCGACGCAGTCGTGAAGGGCCTCCGACCAGCTGGAAGCGTCTGGTTGGAGCATCGCTGAGCGAGCCAGGACCCGTAGCGTGGATCGTCGGGTCCGATCGTTGCCCGTCCATTCCTGGGGGACGTGCCGGTTGCCGCGGGAGGCAGTGATGAGGTCACGAAGGGGCGCGAGGTCCGCGGCTTGGTCCGCGTCCATCGCGAGCCCGGAGAAGCCGACCACGTCGTCGGGACGGATCGGGTGGTCGTGTGCCAGCTCGAGCAGGGGCCGGAACATCTCCCTGACGGCGGGGGGACACTCGCGGGAGCCGGGCCGCAGGGCGCCGCCGTCCACGGTGACCGTGCCCAAAACGGCGCTGGGCCCGTTGTACTGCGACCAGAAACCCCACGGCCGGGGCGAGTAGGAGGTGCGGCCGATTTCGGCGAGTTCATCGATCTGTCCTCGGCTGACCATGGCTTCAACCCGGTCGGCTCCATGCGCGGCGATCGTCTTGCCGCGGGAAACCAGGGCAAGGGCAACTTCCGACCGTCGGAGAACCGTCTGGCACGTGCCGGCATCCCACTCCCGCCGCCCCGCGACGTCGGCGAGCGCCCAGTAGAGGGAGTAGTACCGAGCCAGCGTGGTCAGCGTCGACACGCCCGGTACCAGCGTGTCGACCATGCCCATGACCGACGACTCGACCGAGAGCGGGTACCGCCCCGCCTTCAGATCCAGGCCTGGCTCGCACCAGACCGGGCCGACGACCTCGGCCGACATCATCGCAGTCACCGCATTAGCCCGGATCGATGGTGCGTCAACATGATCTTACTGTCGCAGCACGTGGCCGTTGTGTTTCACGGCTACCGGAAAACGTCCATGGACGAGGTGGTGCGCGCGGCCCGGATCTCCCGGCCCGGTCTTTACTTCCAGTTCGAGTCGAAGGAGACGTTGTTCCAGGTCGCGGTCACCCGGGCGCTGGAGCAGGACCTCGCCGCGGCCGGGCGGATCCTCGGGGACGCGGGCAGGCCGCTGCGCGAGCGGCTCGCCGGCGCTATCGACCACTGGGCCGGCCGTTACGTCGGGCCGCTGAGCCGGGACGTGACTGGGTGATCGAGCAGAACCCGGACCTGCTCGGCGACCTCGTCGAGATTGCACCGGCGCGCTTCGAGGCGCTCGTGACCGACGCTATCGCCGAGGTGACCGGGCAGCCCGCGGCACCCGCGTCGCGCAGACGTTGCTCGGTGTGTCGGTCGGGCTGAAGCACCAGGTCGGTATCCGCGAGGCATACCTCGGCCGCTTCACCACCGCGATCGAGCTGCTGGTCCCGTGAGTGCGCGGCGGGACAGCAACCGGCCGCTCTCGGCGTGGCCGCGAGCGTTTGCGTCCGGGCTCTGCCGCAGGTCGACGACGTCTTCGGCGACCCGCGCGCAGGGGTCGGGGTAGGTCAGCGGTCAGTCGACCCGGGCCGACCAGCAGCTGGCGGTCCGCTGGGACCCGCGCGGCGGGACCGCGCCGCTTCCGGTTCCGGCCGGCGCGATCGGGTCCACCGCGTCGGGCGTCGACGACGAAGGGATGATCATCGGGGTCTGCGAGGGGGCGAAGGTCGGTCGCACGCCGTCGTCCGCGGTGAGCGGCTGTTCCGGCCGGGGCGTCACCGTTCCGGTGCGGCCTGCCAGGGTTCGGCCTCCTGCCCGGAGCAGGTGGCCGCGCATTCGCCGCAGCGCGCCGCCCGGCTCCACCATTTCGCCACGGCAGTTTCGAACCTTCGGCAGCCCGCACCGCCCGTTCGCGGTGCCCGAGCACGAGGTGGTTGCGGCACAACCCGGAACCGCAGTCCACGCAGATCGCGGAGGCTTCCGCCACGAGACCGTTCACCGCACGATCCAGACACCGCCCGCATACCGACTCCGCATCGCTCGACAGGCACGGGCAAGCCCACCGGGGACGGAACATTCCCGCTCGTGCGATGGGCCTTTCAGGCCGGGAGGCATGACTCCCGGATCCGGCGCCCCGGGCGGGCGGATGGGTTCCCCGACACTGCCCAGCGTGCGGGGACCGGGTCGATCCGCAAGTGGTCCGAAGTCCTGGTGCCAGGGCTGTCCGTCACCGGGTCCCAGTCTCACCGGCTCGGCGGTTCCCCTCGGTCTGCCGCGCCCAGTGCGAGGGGCGAGTGCGCTTGGGGCACGTCACTCACAGTGCGATGACGGTGAGCACTACACCGGCCACGAGAACCAGGCTCGGCAACACGAACCAGAACCGCTGAGTGCTGCCCGTGAGCCGCCTGCTCCACCGGTAGAGCACGCCAACCTCGTGCTGCTTGTCCGCCGTCCCGAGGAGGGAGGCGATGCTTTCGCCGTCGGCGAAGAACTCCTCGTCGAGGGCAGTGCGGAACCGCACGGCCCTCGACCTGTTGCGCTCGTACAATTCCGTGTAGGACGCTGCGAATGCGAGGCCCAGGACTCCGACCACGACGATCACCAGGCACAGCGGGAGCTCGTTCCTGGCGACATGCCCGTCGTTGGCGATCACCGCGATCAAAACCGAAGCCACGACGA
The DNA here is from genome assembly GCF_053600695.1 of Amycolatopsis sp. NPDC005003. NCBI lineage: Bacteria > Bacillati > Actinomycetota > Actinomycetes > Pseudonocardiales > Pseudonocardiaceae > Amycolatopsis > Amycolatopsis sp. NPDC005003. The sequence goes on from NZ_JBSGAI010000025.1 coordinate 128,966, forward strand.
TCATGAAGTTCACGACGCTGGACCGCAGCGTCTCAGCGTGGCGCGCATGGACGCGAAGATCGGTGTACATGCCCCAGAGCAGGTCTTTCCTGACCTTCTTCTCCTCGGATAGCCCTTCAGTCATGACACCCTTCTTCACTTGTGGTCGCGGACCGGTGCACTTGATCTCGGGTGAAGTCTAAATTCTTGGTGGCGGGTTGCCGAGGCATCGGGAGGCGGGCATGGGACAGCTCCACGACCAGGAGAAGTGGGCCGAGTGCCTCCCGCCGGACGTGGTGTCGGCTCTCCGAGGCTGGCTGGGCGCGAAAAAGTTCTCCCTGCGACACCGTGAGTGGTTCGACGACGGCCGCAGCGGCGAGCCGGTCGCGCGGGCGGTACTCGAGCACGGCGGCGGCGCTGACCAGCGCGTGCTGAAGTTCTTCAAGGCCGGCGGCGCGACGAGGGTCGCGAACATCCGACAGGCCTCGCTGGACGCGAACTCCCTGAGCAACGCCGGCGAATTCGGCAAGCGGCACATAGCCGTGGTGGAGGACGAGAAGATCCCGCTCGGGGAATGGGACGCCGTTTTCCTGCACATCGCTGGCGGAAACCTCGACACGTCGCGACAGCTCGGCACGCTCGTCGATGACGCTGGGTTTCCCGGCTACTGCGCCACCATCGTGCACTCGGTGCTGGCCGACTGGAACGACGGTCGCGTCGACAGCCAAAGGAGCAAGGTTGCCGACATCGTCACGGGGATCATGGGCAGGCGCCGCCCTCAAGCGCTGGAGTGGGCACGTCGGAACGGCGTTCTCGAGGGGCCTCATTCCATATCGTTGACGGGCTGGCCGCGTCAGCTGCCCAACCCCTTCCGGTTCGTCACTGGCGCCGAAGGACAAGAGATCGTCGAGGATCTCCTCGTCGGCAAGGCACACGGCGACCTCAGTGGCCGCAACGTCCTCCTTCGGGTCAGCCCGGAAGTGGACGCGAATTCCTACGTCCTCATCGACTGCGATCGTTACTCCGACCGAGCACCCCTGGCGCGAGATCCCATGCATCTGCTCGTCGCCCTGGCGCTCGACGAGTTCGACGAGCACGGAACGGGAACGCGAAGCGAAATCGCGAGTGTCCTGGTGGATCCGGCTAGGCGGTCGAGTGCAGAACGGTTCCTGAAGGTCAGTGACGCGATACACGGGGCACGTCCGCTCCGGATTCGCGAAGGCTGGGGCCGTGAGTGGGACCGGCAATGCCTGCTGTCACTGATCGGTGTCGGACTGGTGCACCTCGGCCGGGACCTCCGTACCGACGATCCGGAGGACGCGAGGGAGTGGTGCCTCTTTGTGGCGGCCCTCGCCGCGGAGGCCTACCTCGGCAAAGGGCCGGTGCGGACCCGCGCTGCGGCCCGCACGTCCCCGGCTCCTGACGCGAGCGCCGGCACCGTCCGGCTCGTGGATCGGCGGGGTGAGAAGAACAAACTGCGGACGCGGTTGACCCGCGATTCCGGAGGCGTCGTCAGGCTGGACGGAACTCGCGGAATCGGAAAGACGGCCCTGGTCAACACCGTGCTGCAGGAGCTTTCGGCGGAAACGGGTGACTGGGCACCAGCACACATCCGGACCTACGACGTGAACCCGGCCGCTCCGCTGGACGTGCCGACGCTCGTCGACTGCCTGACCGGCCGGCGGGAAGCCGGCGCTGCTTTGCACCGACGTGGCGGGTCTCCGTTGGTACGGCTGGAAGCGGAGCTGCGCCGGCTCGGCGATTCCCGTGTCGTGGTATCGATCGATTCGGCGGAGAACCTGGTGGACCCCGACACCGAACTGGTGGACCGCGATCTCGACGAGGCACTGGAGATGCTCTCGACCGACCGCGACCACCGGGTGACGGTGCTGCTGGTGACGCAGTGCGATTTGTTCTCGCCGAACGGCAGCCTCTGGCCGGATCGGCCGCCCGAGACCGTGGAAAGCATGCCCGACGAGCACTATTCCACCTACCTGACGAACCTGGACCGCCACGGGCGCATGGATCCCGGCAGCCTGCCGGAGACTGCACGTCGGTTGCTCTACCGGAAACTGGGAGGAAACCCGCGACATGCGGAACTGGCGCACGCCGCGTTAATCGCGTCGAAGGGCGAGCTCGATCTCGCGGCGCTGACGGAGGGCTTGGATGTACAGGACGACGGCGACGTGCCGGCGTTCCTCACCAGCCTTCTCGTAGACCACCTGGGCACGATGCAGTGCCATGTACTGGAGGCCCTAGCCGCGTTCGGCACCCCTGTCCCGGAGAGTGCCGTGGCAAAGCTCGTCGGTGAGGTGAGCTCGACGGAGTATTCTTCGACGGCCATCCACGCGGAGTTGTCGGCACTGGTCGCCTGCCGGGTCGCCCGCCGAACGCCGTCCGGCTACTACTTCGTGCCCGCTGAAGACTGTGCGCTGATCCTCGAAGGCAAACCGAAGGGAAAGCGTGCCCGACTGTATTTCCTGGCGGCCGAGCAGTTGACGGATCTGCAGAATCGCGACCCTCGCCATCCGGGAGACCTTCGTGTGCATTTCGCCGAGCTGACGGCGTTGGTGCTTGCCGGTGAGCACCCAGCTGCCTACAACATGATCGAGACGATCGACGACGTGCTCCGTGAATGGAACTGTGCTCACTTGCTGCGCAAGCACCGAGAGGACGTCAAAGGGAAGCTCCGCGACAGCCACCTGGAGATGGCCAACTGGAACGCACTGGGTGACCTGTACACGTCAGAGGGGAGGTTCGGGAAAGCGGGCAAAGCTTTCGGGAAGGCGCTGAGCATCGCGAACAAGAGGCAGGACGACGTCTCGAAGATGCGTATCCAAGGCAATCTGGCCGCGATGTACTGGGAGGAGAACGAAACCCACCGAGCGCTCAGCTACTTCGAACTCGCGAGAGACGAGGCCCGGCGCCTGCACGACCCGATGGTGTGGATGGGGGCGCTGGAAGGCATCGCCGACTGCCATCGCCGGCGCGGCGGTTACGGCACCGCCATCAGCCACGCGGAGAACGCGCTCTCGATCCCCAGGCTGGCCGACTACCCGGACACGCCCCGCGCATCGAGCTTCGCGACTTCCCGGACGGTCACGATCGCGCTCAAGCTGGCGCGGTGGTTCTCGGAACTGGGGCGGTTCGACGACGCCGAGCGGTTCCTCCGAGCGGCCGATGAGGCCGTCTCCGAGCGTCCCGAAGACTCGCTCCGCGCCTCCTGCTTCGACGGACGCGCCGACGTGCTGTTCGACCAGGGCGATCTGGAAGCGGCGGAGTCCTTCGCGTCGGCCGCCGAGGACGACGCGCTGCGGCTGCAGGACCCGATCACCTTGCTCCAGGCACGGACCACACTGTGCCTCGTCCACTTGGCGAACGACGAGTTCACGGAAGCCCGCCGCGTGATTGAACGAGCACAGCACTACCGGCGGAAGCGCCGTTCGCTCGTGGTGCTCGCCCTCCACGCATTGACGGACTGGCAGCAGCGTCAACGGACCATGGCCGGCAAGCGGTTCGAACGGCTTTATAAGGAGGCCTCCGATCGCATCCGGTACGACGAGAGGGACTTCGCCGCCTGGGATTTCCGGGGTTTCGCGGTCTGCGGTCTGCATCTCGCCGGCCGGCACGGTATCGACGACGCCGTCGATGCGTTCCGGACGGCTCGGAGCCTCACCCCGCCGACGCCTGCGTTGGTGAAGAGGATGCGGCTCATACTCGGCAAGCTCGACGAGTCGGACCGACGGCCGAACCGGCTGGAGCCGGCGATAGCGGCACTCGGCGCCGGGTAGCCGGTTCAGCACCAGCCCGCCTCTTTCGCCCGCATGATGGCCTGCAGCCTCGTCTCCACGCCCATCTGCCGGTACAGGGCCTGCAGCAGACGGAACATCGCTCGCTCGGAGTAGCCGGCCTGATCCGCCAGGCGGGCCACGGTCATGCCGCTCGCCAGTTGCCGCAGCCAGGACAATTGCTCGCTGGACAGGGTGCGCTCCTCACCACGCGGATCGTCGGCGAGGGCGGCCGCCACGGACGCGGGCATCACCGCCTGCCCGCTGACGGTCGCGTCCACGGTCCGTACCAACGTCGTCACGTCGACCTCGCGGGGGAGTACGGCGCGCGCGCCGATCCGTACCGCGCGAGCACCGACGACTGGTGACTCGTCCTCCAGCAATGCGATGACGACCTGAGCCTCGCCGATCGCACACAATTGCGCCAGGAGGTCCCAGTCGCGTTTCGACCGCAGGGTCAGCAGTACCACCGAGCCCGCCCGATGGCGAACCCAACTCACGACTTCGGCCGGAGTGTCCACCTCGTACCCGGAAGCATCGAGTACGGTCACGACGCCGGTCCGGAACATGGGCAACGGGTCGACGATGGCGATGCGGACGGCCACCTGTCCGACGAGTCCCTTCCTCTGGCAACCGCGGCTCCCGGCAGCGGGCAGTTCCGGGTACGCGCCCGGTTGCGAATCCCCGCGCCGTGGATCCTGCCACCGATGGCGGCGCCCACGGCGGATTCGGTCATGGACACGCCCGCGCGTCGTCAGTGCTCTGCCCGAGACCGGCCATGGACCTGCGGCGAACCCGTCCTTAACGTCATTCGTGAGGGGGCGGTGCTCATGATGTACGACGACGACACTGGTAAGCGCCCGTACTTCCCGATCCGGAACGAGGACCGGGAGCCCAACAGACGCAAACAGAGCAGCCGATCGACCCGGCTACCGTCTGTCAACACTCAGGAGCTCATCCTCGACCTGGCGCAACGTCCGGGATGGCAGGCGGAACGCGTGCACGCACACCTGCGCATCAAATACAACCGCCACGACGTCACACTTAAGATGATCAGAGAAGTCCTCGCCCGGGGGCGTGTACGTCGAGTAGGCGGACCAGGCCGGTCGCTGTGACAGGTCCATGCCTGGTCGCAGTGGTGTGGCGAGCGGACGCGGTGGCCTTGGCCGACCGCGTCTCCGGGCTGCTCACCGTCGTGCGGTCCGCCGAGGCGGAAATCGGTGCCTGGCTGGTGGAAGTCGAGTCGTGCGGGGAACTGGAGCTGTTCGGGTATCGCTCCGGTTCCTGGCTTCTCGAGCATCTCGCCGACATTCCCCGGGCCGCCGTGGAAGTTTCACCGACTCTGATGACCCCGACCGCCGCTGAGCAGGTCTGGACGAAACGGCGCCCGTTGCCCGAAGGGGATCACTCACGGCGGTACCCGTCCACGCGGCGGTGGCCTCCGGACCGTCGGGCTGCGCCGCCGCATGCCTGCGGACGGCATCATCGAGGATTGGTTTTGTCCGGCGACCCAGATCCGTCGGTCAGCCGGTCGTGGCCAGGCCGACAGTGTGATCACTCAAGCTGCAGGTCGGTGGCGAACTTTATGGTGGGGTTATAGATCAACTCGGTCCAGGGACACGTCGTGTCGATCAAGCCCGATGAGGGACTCGCCGACATCGATCGGCTCTCCCGGCACTTCCTCGGCAAGGACTACCCCGCCAGGGAGAATCCACTGGTGACGGTCCACGTGGCGATCGATCGATGGTTCGGTTGGTCCGGAGGCCAGGCCCTTCAGTACTGACGCAAGGTTTCCTGTGGCGCGAAGCGGCATGAGTCGCCCTGGTGGTTCGTCTGCCAGGTGATCTGACGGAGGGTGTCGCGTCCACCTTGGACTTTGGCGATGATGTCGGCCTGCGCGGCTGGGCGCGACAGCACTGTCCTGTGTGGACCGCTCCGGTGGGAGCGATCCGGTCCTGCCAGGCCACACCCAGAAGTAAGCGTGCCGACCAGGGACAGCAGGAGCGCCGAGGCGAGGACCGGCACCGATCTGGCGACTCCGATCGAATAAATCGTGCAGGCGGCGCTGGAGTTGCCTCACCGGACCTGGGTGCTCGGCCTCGGAGCGATCACGGCGCTCAGGGCGGCACGCGGGCGTGGTTCAAGACAGGCCGGTCGTGTCGTATGAGCTTGCGACGTGGCTGAGTGCCATGGTCTCATGGCTGCGGCTATGGTAATTGTAGTCAGAGATTGGTAGCTTCCGATGGTCTCGCGCGGCAGTGGCCACCCGAAGCGCCATCGGCACCGCCGCTGTCGGCGTCGACGCGCGAAGGTTTGGTGCGCGATCGTCGCAGACCTGTCCGGCGCGTTTCGCCTCGCGGAAGGTAGGCACGGCAATGAGTGAGACTGAGGGCCACGCCGTGACCGAGGTCGTCGTCGAACGCGTTGACCTCCCCGGGGCCGACGGTGGCGCGCGGCTCGGCATCGTCCGCCTCGACGGGGCGGAGCGGCTCAATCCGCTGGGCTGGAAGACGTTCCGCCGGCTGCGTGAGGCGTTCGACGAACTCGAGGAGGACCAGGCCGTCCGGGTGGTCGCCGTCACCGGTACGGGGAGCGCGTTCAGCGCCGGCGGGGACCTGGCCGCCTACCGGACGCTCCAGCGCGATCCGGTGGGCTTCCCGCGCTACCTGGATGACGCGCACCGGGCGTTCGAGAGGCCGTCGACGATGCGCAAACCCGTCATCGCGCTGGTGAACGGCGTCACGGTCGCGGGTGGCTTGGAACTCGTCCTCGCCTGCGACTTCGCCTATGCGGCGCGGTCGGCCCGGTTGGGCGATGGTCACATGAACTTCGCCCAGATCGGCGGTGGTGGTGTGCTCACCCTCCTGCCGCGCCTGATCGGGTTGCCCCGGGCCAGGGAACTCGTCTTCTCCGGTCGGCTGCTGTCTGCCGAAGAGGCGCTGGAGTGGGGTCTCGTCAACCGGGTCCTTGACGACGACCGACTCATGCCCGCCGCGCTGGAGTTCGCGACCTTGGTCGCGAATCACAGCCCGCTCGCGCTGGAGAACGCCAAACGAACCATGACCCGGGGCTACCTCGACGGCACCGGCGCGACCCAGGCGATGCAGGTCGAGCGCGAGACGAGCCTGCGCTACTGCCTGACCTCATCGGACGCTCCGGAGGGGCTGGACGCCTTTGCCGAGCGCCGGAAGGGGCGCTTCACGGGTCGCTGACCCTGCCCGCCAGTCAAGCTGGAAGGTCGCCGCACGGCTCTTCCCTTGGGCGAAAATCTATGCCTACAATTATCACACTTGGCAGCGGCCTCCTGCTCGATCTCGAGGAGGGCACGCGGTCGACAGGCGACGATCGACCACGTCGCCCAGCGCGACACGACGGTGGCGTGGGGCGACGGTATGGCCATGCCGTACGTCCCCCGATCGCATCCCCTGACCGAAGGAGAAGTGCGATGCGTGCCGACGCGCTCATCGATGAGCAGTTCCTGGCCGAGCTCACCGCGGCCGGCCTGTACGAGGCCCGGACGCTGTGGGATCTTGCGATCGTCGCGCCGTCGGACCGCACCGCCGTCGTGTGTCCGGTGAACGGCGAGATCGCCTACGGCACCCTGATCGAGGAAGCCCTGTCGCTGGCGACACAGTGGCAGGAAGAGGGGCTGCGCCCCGGTGACGTCGTCATCCTGCAATTGCCGAACTGCTACGAATTCGTCCTGGCCCATCTGGCGCTGACCAGGCTCGGGGCGATCACGCTGGCAGTGCCCACGAACTATCGCGGCACGGAGCTCGAGGCGATCGCCACGGGGAGCCGCGCCCGGGGAGTGGTGTGCAGTCCGAGCCATCGCGCGTGCCCGGACGCCGTGGTCTACGAGCAGCTGCGGGAGAGTGTCCCCTCCGTGACCTACCTGTGGCCGGTGGAGGGTGGCGCCCTGCGGGCCGCCGTCGGCGAGCGGCCCGGGGCGGCGCTCCCGCCACCGCCCGACCCGGACGAGGTCACGCTCATCATGTCGACCTCGGGCACGACCGGAACGCCGAAGCTCGTGCTGCACACCCACCGCAACACCGTGGGCGGCACGTTGCAATCCGCGGCCGGCGTGATGGGTATCGACTCCTCCGACGTGCTGTTCTCGCCGTCGCCCCTCGCACACGCCTCCGGCCTGCAGTACGGGGTCCGGCTCGCCCTCGCGCTCGGCACCACCCTGCTGCTGCTCGATCGGTGGGATCCGGAGCGGGCGGCCCAGCTCATCGAGCGCTACCGAGCGACCTGGATCCTCGGCGCCACCCCGTTCCTCTACGACCTCAGCAAGCTGCCCGAGGACGAACGGCGCCGCCTGAAGTCCCTCCGCGTGTTCGCTTGCGGCGGCGCGCCCATCCCGCCGAGCGTCGCGCGCGCCGCCCGCGAGGCACTCCCGAACGTGTCGATCTGCCCCGTGTGGGGCATGAGCGAGACGGGCATGGTCACCATCCTGCGCCCGGACGATCCGGTGGAAAAGGTCGTCGGCTCGGACGGGCGGGTCGTTCCCGGCTGGCAGCTGCGCATCAGGACCGTGGACGGCCGGGACGCCGCGCCCGGCGAGATCGGGGAGATCCAGGTCCGCGGCGCTGCCCTTTTCCACGGCTACTACGAGCGCCCCGATCTCACCGCCGCCGCCGTCCCGGACGGCTGGCTGCACACCGGCGATCTCGGTTACCTCGATGAGGACGGGTTCTTGCGCTGCCAGGGCAGGATCAAGGACCTGATCATCCGCGGCGGGGTGAACATTTCGTCCGGAGAGGTCGAGGAAGAGGTGCGCAGCCACCCGCGGATCGAGGACGTGGCGGTCGTCGGGATTCCGGATCCGCGGCTCGGCGAACGCGTCGGCGCCGTCGTCATCCCGGCCGTGGGCGCCGATCGGGTTCCCGGCGTGGCGGAGCTCGATGCGTACCTCACCGATCGCGGCCTCGCCCGCAACAAGCACCCGGAACACATCCTGGTGGTCGACGAGTTTCCCAGGACCCCCGCCGGGAAGGTGCAAAAGCACCTGCTCCGCGCCCGGTTCGCCCCCTCGGACGCCGGCTGACCGGATGGCGGGGGAGGTCGCGCAGTGGTCTCCGCCCGCGGTCGGCCCCGCTTGGCCGCCGCGGGCCAGGCCGCTCACCCTCGCCGATCCGCATTGCGCCCGCACCCGGGCTCGTGGTGGCCGGATCGGGAACCTGTCTCATTTGGTCGGACGCAGTACCAGCTTCGTCCCGGGGCTCCGGGCCTGCGCCTTCCACGCCCTCTCGATCTCATCGAGGGGAAGCTCCTGGAACGCCGCCCGGATCCGGCCGGCGACCACGTGCTCGGTCAGCCGGCGGAACGCCTCCCGCTGCGCGTCGGGAGGAACGTCCGCACCGTTGTAGGTGAGGAGGTCGCGCCCCTTGAGGGCGACTCCGGAAAGGTCGACCTGCCGCCCGGCACGCATGCCGAGATTGACCAGGCGCCCACCGGATCGTGTCGCCAGCAGGCCGGCGACCATGGGTTTCCCGAACAGCGAGTCCACGACCACGTCGAAACCGCCGTCCGCGACGCGCAGCAGTTCGGCCGCGTAGTCTCCCTCCAGCGTGACCAGCTCGTCGGCACCGAGCTCCCGCAGCTCGTCGAGGACCTCCCGGTTGCGCCCCGCGGCAACGACCGTGGCCGCGCCCAGCACCTTCGCGGCCTGGACGGCGATCCGCCCGACACCCCCGGTGGCGCCCAGCACGAGAACCTTCTCCCCGGGCTGGAGCCGAGCCTTCCACGTCAATGACAGCAGGGCTGTTGTCCCGGCGACGCCCACCGCGAGGGCTGCCCCGTCGGAGAGTTCGTCGGGTATCGCGTGCACGGATTGACGGACGGCCAGCGTTCGTTCGGCGAACGAGCCGTACGGGCTGACGGAATACCCGAAGTAGACCCGGGTCCCGTCCTGGGTCAGGCCCACCCCCTCGACCCCGGGCACGTACGGCACCGGGGCGGGCCGAACCAGCCCCGAAGCGACGACCAGGTCGTGCGGGTTGAGACCGGCGGCGGCGACATCGACGACCACGCCGCCTTGGGCGGGCTCGGGGGGTGGGATCTGTTCCACCGTGGGGATCCCACCGGACACTCGAAGCACAGCTGCCTTCACGACCCCGGACGCTAACCAGGCGGGTCCTCAGCGGGACAGCTTCCGTCCCGGACACCGGAACGATGGCCGGCAGCGCACCCGTCGCACTCGCGAGGTCCGAACCGGGCTCGCGCGGCTCCCCGGCGAGCTGCGAGTCTGTTCTGCCGGCTGGAATCGCTGCTGGATCGCCGGTCTGTCCATCTCGGATGATGGGCCGAGCTGAACAGAGCGGAGCGGCGACGATGGCTGTGCTGGCGGACCGGACGTGGCTGGCGATCAAGGACAATGCCGTGCGATGGCGGACCGTCGGTGCCGCAGCTTCCTTGACTGCGGTGGACTACCGGGAGGTGTTCGGCTGGCCGGCGGAGGAGCGCGAGGGCAGGCCGCGGCTTGCCTTCTCGTCCGGCATGGTGGGCCTCGCGGTTCCGTCCACCCCAGGCAAGATCGCGCTCGAATCGATGCACCGCTGGGACATGTGCGGCCCCGTGCTCGAGCTGGGCGCCATGACCCCGACGTGGGTGTTCTTCGCCGAGGCCGACGCTGTGGTGCTCGGCGCGGCGGCGCTGCCCACCGAGACGCGACTGCTCTGCTGCTCCGCGGTGGTGCCGCTGCCCACCAGCGCGGAGGATTCCGTGCGCTGGATCGTGCCTCCGGCCGCCGGGCGACGCTGGCTGCCCACCGCGTCCGCGGTCGTCTGGGCGATAGGTCAGGCGCAGGCTGATCCGTTCGCGGCTGTCATGCCGAGGCCGGCGGTTCCCGGGCCCAAACCGAAGTCCAATGTGGATAGAGAGCGAGAAGGGCAGTGAACCGATCGAAGGCGGAGCCTGACCGGCGGCCGAGTGTGGCGGTGGTGGGGGCGACCGGCAACGTCGGCCGTCCGCTGGTCGCCGAACTCGTCGCCCGCGGGCACCGGGTCACCGCGGTGACCATCCATCCGGAGCTCGTCGAGCCCCACGCTTCGGTACGGGTCGAAGAGACCGATGCCAACGACTCCGCGCGCCTGGTACCGGTCATCGCGGGCCACGACGTGGTCGTCACGGCGATCCAGTACGCCAAGACCGACCATGCCGGGTTGATCGAATCCGTCAGGAAGTCGGCGGTGCCGCTTTGGTTCGTCGCGGGTGGCTCGGGCACTCTGGTGGTGCCGGGCACGGCGACCCGGTTCATGGACACCGATGGCTTTCCTCCGGCGTTCGCGAAGCCGGCCGCGGCCGCCTTCGCGAAGCCGGCCGCGGCCGCCGCGCACTTCTGGGAGCTGCTCGAACGGGTCGACGACCTGGACTGGATCTACCTCGCGCCGCCACCCGGGATCGGGCCCGGTGAGCGCACCGGCGAATTCCGCCGTGGTGGCCGGGAGCTGCTGGCTCGCGATGACGGGCAGCCGCCCATGATCTCGTTCGACGACTACGCGATCGCGATTGCCGACGAGTTGGAAAGCCCTTCGTGCATCCGGAGCCGTTTTACGGTCGCCTACTGAAACCCCGAGACGATCGAGGCGCTCGAGTTCCATTCTCCGGCACCTGTCCTTGCCGGTCGAATTCGGGACCACCAGGCTGGTGATCGCGCCCGGCATCGCATTGTCGTGAGCAACCACGTCGACGGCCGCGGCCGGACGTCCGATGGATCGGATCGCATGGCGACGGCCGGAATCACACGGAGGAGAATCCCATGGGGTTGACGGACGAAGGAATCATCAAGGTCGACGGCCTGGCGAGCCGGTACGTCCGCCTTGCGAGCGGTGCGAAGGCGCACTACATGACCTCGGGCGAGGACGGGCCCGCCGTACTGTTGCTCCACGGTGGCCTGCCCGGCTCGTCGGCGACCGCGGGCTGGCGCTTCATGGCACCCTTCCTCGGCGCGAACGGCTTCCGGGTGTACGCGCCGGACATGCCCGGCTACGGGCTTTCCGACACTGCACCGGAGCACCGGCCCAAGGGCCTGCACACCCAGGTCGACTTCATCCACGAGTTCGTGACGGCCTTGTGCCTGGACCGGTTCCACATCGCCGGGAACTCGATGGGCTGCATGAACTCGGTGAACTACATCACCGCGCACCCGGAGAAGATCATCAGTTTCGCGTTGATCGCGGGTGATTTCGGGGATGTGACGGCGCACCTACTCCCGCGGCCCGCGGGCGCCTTCGTCCCGAGCTACGACGGCTCGCGCGAGAGCATGCGGGAGAACCTGCGCGCGATCATCCACAAGTCCGAGGCGGTCAGTGACGATCTTGTCGACATGCGCCACGGAGCCGCCCAGCGGCATGCGGAGGGCGCACCGGCGTACTTCGCCGCCATGATGGAGTACGTCAACCAGAACCTCTCGGACCCCGACATCGCCGCCCGGCTGTCGACCAAGGGACGCTTCGACCGCCTCACCATCCCGGGCGTGTACCTCTACGGGCAGGATGACGTGCTCTGCCCCGTCGAGTGGGGCTACCGGCAGGAACAGGTGCTGCCCAACGTCCAGTGCTTCTTCCCCGCGGACTGCGGCCACCAGGGCCAGACCGACCAACCGGAGATTTTCAACCAGCTCTTCCTGGAGTTCTTCCGGGACGGTGTGATCACGCGGCGGACGGCCGACGCGGCCGGTGTCTCCAAGAACCGCCCGGAGATCGCCTCGATCGTCGAGCAGGCCTGACGCCCGCACACCGGAGGACACCCGGCCGACGAGCGGTCCTTGCCGCCGACATCGTCGAGCCCGCGCACGTGATCCGGTAGCGGTTCTCGCCCACGACGATCCGGGAACGCCGGTCCGGCGTGTGCCGGCCGGCGTCCCGGTGGAAATCAGGCCGTGGCGGACGTCTTCTCCGCGCCCAGCTCCCGGACGAACCCGGTGGGGACGAGCACGTCGTCCCGGCCGAGGTCGTGGACGCTGCGTTTGCCCAGGGCCAGCAGGGTCGAGTCGATCCCGTTGCGCAGGACGTCGAGCACGTTCTCGACGCCGGCCTGGCCGTCCGCGGCCAGGCCCCACAGGTAGGCGCGGCCGATGAGGACGGCCTTCGCGCCGAGGGCGATGGCCTTGACGACGTCACTGCCGCGGCGGATGCCGCCGTCGAGCAGCACTTCGATCCGGTCGCCCACGGCATCGGCGATGGCGGGGAGGGCGCGGATGGTGGCCGGGGTGCCGTCGAGGTTGTTGCCGCCGTGGTTGGACACCGAGATCGCGCTGACCCCGGCGTCGACCGCCCGGCGGGCTTCGTCGACGCGGATGACGCCCTTGAGGAGGAACGGACCGTCCCATCGGGAGCGGAGCCAGGCGACATCGTCCCAGGACGGCGGTGCGGTCTGCATCCATTGGCCGTAGGCGCCGAAGAAGGTCGGGACCGGGGTGCCGGGTTCGGCCATGTTCGGCACGCTGAGGTCGGGCAGCCGCCGGGTGCGGGCGTAGGCGAGCAGCCAGCGGGGCCGGCTCAGGCCCTCGGGTGCGAAGCGCGCCAGTTCGCGGAAGGTGAGCTTTTCGGGGATGTGCGGGCTGCCCCAGTCGCGGCTGTGGGAGAACGACCAGTCCAGGGTCAGGATGATGCCCACGGCGCCGGCGGCACGGGCCCGGTCCAGCCGCCCGAGGATGTCGTCGCGGGTGCCGGTCCAGTAGACCTGGAAGTAGGTGTCCGGGTTGGCGGCGACGACCTCTTCGATCGGTTTGCTCGCGAAGGAGGACAGTCCCATCGATGTCCCGCGCGCGGCGGCCGCGCGGGCGACGGCGACCTCGCCGTCCGGGTGCACCGCCTGCACGCCGGTCGGGGAGATCAGCACCGGCAGGGCGATGTCGCGGCCGAGGACGTGCGTGCCGAGTTCGCGGGAGCCGGACTGCCCGGCCGTGCGCGGGGCGAACCGCAGCTCGTCGAAGGCGTCCAGGTTGTCCTGCAGCGTCAGGCCCTTCTCGGAGCCGGCGATCAGTGCCGAGTAGACGGACGCGGGGAGGCGCTTCTTCGCCCGCCGCTGGGCTTCGGCGACGGATTCGAACCAGGTCATCGGTTTTCCTTACGGTCGACGCGTAGCGGGCGTCCGGTGAACACGGGCCGGACCGGGGTGGTGGTCCGTTCGGTCAGGCAGCCGGCCCAGACGCCGGCGCCGTAGGCGATGTCGTCGGCGATCGCGCCGGCGGTGAAGCGGACGGGGCCGAGGTGCGGGCGGCGGGTGCGCCACCCGGTCAGCGGCGGACCGAGCAGCAGGGAGACGATGGCGGCGCGGCGTCCCCAGCGGCGCCGTCCGCCCGCCACGAGCGCGGCGGCGAGCACGGGTGCGGCGAACTGGGTGCCGTAGCGCCCCAGGCCGAGCCACGTCTGGTGCGTCGCGACGCCCATCGCGCGGACCACGCCGTCGGCGGGGATGCCGCCGGCCCGCAGCGTCCGGCGCATGCCGAGGACCGAGGCGGTGAACGCGGCGGCGGCGAGCACCGGGCGGCGGGCGAGCAGCGCGGCGACGGTCAGCGCCGGCCACGCGTGCAGGGCCAGGGGCGCCATCGCGGCCGGCCGGCGCCGGGCCAGCGGCGCCGCCGAAGTTCCGTAGCGGGCGCGGCGCGCGAGGATCCGGGACCAGGTTTCGGGCTCGTGGTGCTCGACGTGCACGGCGGGGTCGTAGCGGATCCGCCAGCCCGCGTCGTGCAGCCGCCAGCCCAGCTCGACGTCTTCTCCGACGCGCATGGCCTGGTCGAACACGGCCCCGTCGCGAGCCACCTCTTCGAGCGCGCGACGGCGGACGACCAGCGCTGCGGTGGGCACGTAGGACATCCGGGTGCCGGGGGCGACGCGGGCGGGTTGCCCACCGAGGTCGAGGGCGCTGGCGGCGCGGGAGTAGCGACCGGCCCACGTGTCCGGGGCGAGCGGTCGCACGCGCGGGGCGACCGCGGCCACCAGCGGGTCGGCGAAGTGCGTGGCCAGCGTGGCGGCCCAGCCGGGGGTGGGGACGCAATCGCTGTCGAGGAACGCGATCAACGCGGTCCGCACCTGCGCCATGGCCGAGTTCCGGGCCGCCGCGGGGCCGCCGTTGGTGTCCCGGCGGAGCAGTTTCGCGCCGTGCGCGGCGGCGACCGCGGCGATGGCGACGGGGTCGGGGGAGGCGTCGTCGACGACGAGGACCGGATGGTTGCCGCCGACGGCGGCCAGGCAGCGGGCAAGGAGTCCGGCGCGGCCGTGGACGGGGATGACCACGGTGACGTCCGGGGCGGTGGCGGCGGGTGGGACGGGGTGGGCGAGACCGGCGTCGGTGAGGCGGCGGGCGAGCGTGCCGGTTGCGGCCGAGCCGACAGGACCGCCGGCCAGCGCTCGCCAGGCGGCTTGCCCGGCCGCGGTCAGGCGCAGGACCCGGGCCGGGGAACCGCCGAAGAGCAGGCCGGGCGCGAGTTCCCGGGTACCGGGGTCGAGGCTGATGCGGAACCCGTGGGGCAGGGGCGCGGTCACAGGGCCAGACCTCCGTCCACGGGGACGACGGCTCCGGTCATCGCGCTGCTGTCCGGGCCGGCGAGGAAGGCGAGCACGGCGGCGACTTCATCCGGGTCGAGCAGGCGTCCGGCCGGTTGCTGCGCGGCGAACGCCTGGGCGGCCGGCAGGTCGTAGAGGCGGGCGCTCTCGGCCAGGATCGGGGTGTCGGTGGAGCCGGGGCTGACCGCGTTCGCGGTGACACCGGAGTCGCCGAGCTCGGCGCCGAGCGCGCGGACGAGCCCCGCGACCGCCGCCTTCGCCGCGCAGTAGGCGGCCAGCATCGGCAGTCCGCGGGTCGCCGAGGCCGAAGCGATCGCGAGGAATCGCCCGGATCGGGGGCGTGGCCGCCGCAGCAGGGCGGGCACTGCCGCGCGGGCCAGGTTGACCACGCCGTTGAGGTTCACCTCGAGCACGGCCTTCTCCTGTTCCGGCGGTACTTCCCACAGCGGCACGCCCCCGGCGATGACGCCTGCCGCCGCGACGGCGACGTCGAGCCCGCCCCACCGGCGTTCCGCCTCGGCGACCGCGGCCGCCATGGCCGAGGAGTCCCTGACGTCGGCCACGAAAGCCTCGGCGCCCGCACGTTCGGCGACGGCGGCCAGCTCGGCTTTGGTTCCCATCGGATACAGCAGGGCCGGATCGTCCTCGGCGACGTCGACGGCGAGCACCGCGTACCCCTGGCCGGCCAGGCGCCGGACGGTCGCGGCACCGATTCCCCGGGCCGCGCCGGTGACGAGCGCCGTCCGCGCGGTCATGTCCAGCCGTCCACGTGGGAGACCAGCTGGGCGGTCAGCGTTTCCAGCAAGGCGAGGCCGTCCGGTGCGGTCGCGCCGGTCGGGTCCCCGAGCACGCCGGTCCCGGTGACGGCCCGCACGCCGCCGTCCAGCAGCAGCGGCAGCAGTTCGCCGAGCGGTCGCGGGTCCCCGGGCGCTGCCCGGTCCATCCGGACCGCGTCCGGCCGCAACGCCAGCTGCAGCGCGGTTTCCGGCCGCCCGGCGTGCGGGTCACCCGCCCAGCGCGGCTGGAAGACCTCGACGTCCCGGGATTCCGCGCGCAGCCGGGCCACCGCCCGCGCGACCGGCCCGGCGTTGCCGCCGTGCGCGGAGACGAACAGGATGCGGGGGAACGTTTCGGTCGCCGAGCGGCCGAGTTCGACGAGCAGCAGCTCGGTGGCTTCCTGTCCGATCGACAGCGTGCCGGCGAATCCCGCGTGCTCTCCGCTGGACCCGTAGGCCACCGGCGGGGCCACCAGGACGTCCGGGCGGTGGGCCGCCAGCCGGTCGCACAGGGCGAGCGCGATGTCGGTGTCCGTGCTCAGCGGCAGGTGGGGGCCGTGCTGCTCGGTGGCGCCGACCGGCACCGCCAGGATCGCCGAGGCCGGCACTTCGGGCCAGGTCAGGTCTGCGAGCCGCATGTCAGGGGCGGAACCCGGCGAGCGGGCTTTCGTCGCAGGCTCGTTCGGGTGGGCGGCGCATCCCGATGGTGACCGGGACCGGCTTGCGCTTGCGGTGGGAGTGGCCGGGCGACCGCTCCGGGACGCTGGTGACACCGGCGAGGGCGAGTTCGCCGTGGCCACGGACGCATTCCGGGTCCGGGCCGTCGAGCGGAAGGCCGGTGAAGAACTTGGCGGCCATGCAACCGCCGCGGCAGGCGTCGAACGCCGGGCACGAGGTGCAGGCGCCGCCGCTTTGCGGGGCGCGCAGCTCGGTGAACAGTTCGGATTCCCGCCAGACGCGGGTGAAGCCGCCGTCGCCGCGGACGTTGCCGGCGAGGAAGGTGTCGTGGATGGCGAACGGGCAGGCGTAGACGTCGCCGACCGGGTCGACCAGGCACACCACGCGCCCGGCGCCGCAGAGGTTCAGGCCCGGGAGGCCGCCGTCGCCGAAGCCGGCGAGGTGGAAGAACGAGTCGCCGGTGAGGATGTTCTCGCCGTGCGCGACCAGCCAGTCGTACAACGAGCGTTGCTGGGCGGCGGTCGGGTGCAGCTCGTCCCAGGTGTCCGCGCCCCGGCCGGACGGCCGCAGCCGGGTGATGCGCAGCTGGGCCCGGTAGCGGTCGGCGATGGCTTTGAATTCGTCGAGCTGGCCGACGTTGTGGCGGGTGACCACGACGGAGATCTTGAAGTTTTCGAAGCCGGCGTCGGCCAGGTGCTGCATGGCGCGGATCGCGGTGGCGTAGGAGCCGGGGCCGCGGACGTGGTCGTTGACTTCGGCGGTGGCGCCGTCGAGGGAGATCTGGACGTCGACGTAGTCGCTCGCCGCGAGCCGCCGGGCCACCTCGGGGGTGATCTTGATGCCGTTGGTGGAGAACTTGACGCCGACGTGGTGTTCGGTGGCGTAGTCGACCAGTTCCCAGAAGTCAGAGCGCACAGTCGGCTCGCCGCCGCCGATGTTGACGTAGAAGACCTGCATGCGCTCGAACTCGTCGATCAGCGCTTTGCACTCGGCGGTGGAGAGCTCGCGCGGATCCCGGCGTCCCGAGGAGGAAAGGCAGTGCACGCAGGAGAGGTTGCAGGCGTAGGTCAGTTCCCAGGTGAGGCAGATGGGTGCGTCGAGGCCGGACTGGAATTCGTCCACAAGGGACATCACACGCTCCTCGGGTGGATCATCCGCGACGCGGCCAGCGCGGCCAGGGCGGTGCGGTAGCGGGGTAGCTCGGCCGGGGGGACCCCGGCCCGGGTGCAGGCCGCGCGGGCGGTCGGGACTTCGGTCAGCGCCTGGACGACGTCCAGCAGGGTGCGGCTCTTCAGGAACGAGAGCCGCCGGGTGCCGAAGTGGTAGAGCAGGGCGCCGAACCGTTCGGGCCGGATCGACACCCGGCTGTCCAGTTCCCAGGCGCCGTCCAGGTCGAACGCCGCGCGCGGGTCCTCAGTAGACACCGCACATGCCGTCGATCGAGACCTCTTCGACGAGCAGCTCCTCGGCCACGATCTCTTCCGTGGCCGGTTCGGGTGTCGCGGTGGTCTGCTCCGTCATGGTGACTCCTTCGGCACGGTCGGAGGTATTCGGCACTCTGTGACGAATATCAGGAGGGTAATGTCACCGTGTGCCAGAAGCAAGCCTTCCGACGAAGCGGTGCTCTCATGACGGCTGACGCTCGCGCGGTGTCCGGATCCCGCCGTGGCCGCCCGCCGGGAACGAGCGCCCGTGAGCTGGAACTCGTCGCCCTGCGCCTGTTCACCGAGCGGGGCTACCACGAGACGACCGTCGACCAGATCGCGGCCGCCGCCGGAGTCAGCAGGCGGACGTTCTTCCGCTACTACGACGCCAAGTCCGACGTGCTGTGGAACGAATTCGACACCGAAGTCGAGACCATCCGGAGGCTCCTCGCGGAGATGCCCGGCGAGCTGCCGGTGATGGAGGCCGTGCGCCGGGCGGTGCTCGAGGCCAACCACTACCGGGCCGAAGACGTTCCCGAGCTGCGGCAGCGGATGAGCCTGCTCAGCTCCGTCCCCGAACTCGTCGCCAGCTCCGCGGTCCACTACGACGCCTGGGAACGTGCGGTGTCGGCGTTCGTGGCGCGCCGCTGCGGGCAACCGGCCGGCTCGCTGTATCCGCTCGCCGTCGGTCATGCCGTCCTCGCCGCGTGCCGGGCGGCGTACGACCGCTGGTCCGCCCGCGCCGACGCGGACCTCAGGGTCTACCTCGACGCCTCCCTGCGGGCCTTGGCGGCCGGCTTCAGCGACGACGTGCTCACCGCCGAGCCGGAACCACGCGCCGGTGGCATGTCCGCCGGCGCGTGATCATCGGCTCGCCGGCGCAAGGGCTGCCTCTTGGCGGCCATGGTGAATGGCATTAAAGTGCCGTGAATGAGCATTCGAACCGATCCGGTCGCGGACGGCGTCGCCAGAATCACGCTCGACCGCCCGGAATCGGCGAATGCGCTCGATCTCCCGGTGGCACGAGCTCTCGGGCAAGCGATCGCCGAAACGGCGCGGAACGAGCAGGTTCGGGTGCTGGTGCTGGCGGCGACCGGCAAACTGTTCTGCGCCGGCGGTGACGTCGGGGAAATGGCCGCCGGCGCCGACCGTTCCGGATATCTCGCCGAACTCGCCGGAACGATGCACGAGGCGCTCGAGGCGCTGCGGCGGCTGCCCGTCCCGGTGGTCGCGCAGGTGCAGGGGACGGCAGCCGGTGCGGGCATCGGCCTGGTCCTGGCGGCGGACATCGCGGTGGCGGCGGATTCGGCGAAGTTCACCTTCGCCTACCCCGGAGTGGGGTTGTCGCCGGACTGCGGAGTGAGTGCCTTGCTGCCCCGGGTGGTCGGGCCACGGAGGGCTGCCGCGTTCGCGTTGACCGGCCGCGTTCTCACCGCGGCCGAAGCCGGGGAATGGGGTCTGGTGACCGAGGTTTGCCCCGCCGTGCGGTTGCCCGGCCGGGTGGACGAGCTCGCGGCGTCGATCGCGGCCGGCCCGGCGTCGGCGCTGGGGCAAACGGCGATTCTGCTCCGCCAGGGGATCGAGAAATCCTACGCGGACCAATTGCGCCGCGAGGCGGCCACCATTGCCGCACTGGGCGGCGGGCGGGAAGCGGCGGAGCGCATTGCCGAATTCGTTTCCGGTCGACGCTGACTCGTTCCGAAGAACCGCGGAATATGCCCGGCGATGAACCCGGCGTGATATCCGCGCATCGCCCGGTCAGCCGTCGGTCGCACGGGGCGCCAGCACGGCTCGCCGCTGCAGGTCGTCGAGGACGGCGTCGCTGTAGCCCAGTTCGGACATCACCTCCCGGGTGTGCTGGCCCTGCGTCGGCGCGGCCGTGGTTTCTTCCGGGCGGGCCCCGTCGATCAGGTAGGGAGCCGCGGGAACCGGCATGTCCAGCCCCGGGATGTCCCGGAGGTAGCCTGCTTCCTTGGCGTGCGGTGACGCGAAGGCCTCGGTGTAGTCCTGCACGACCTCGACACAGGTGTCGTCGTCGGCGAACAGCTCTCTCGCTTCGGCCCGGGACAGCGTGGCGAACCGCGCGGTCAGCCGTTGCCTGACGAACTCCTCGTCCCCGGCGCGCTCCACCAGCTCCGGCTCCGCCAGCAGCTGACAGACCTTGCGCCAGAACCGCGGTTCGATCGCGGCAACGGTGACGTAGCCGTCCCGGAGCGCGTAGATCGCATAGCCCGGGATCGCACCGCCGTACTCCGATGTGCCCTGGACGGGTTCGGCGAGCCCGGCGAGCAGGTCCGCGACCAGGTTGGCCGGGATCAGGGCCGCTCCCTCCGCGATCGCGGTGTCGGCGCGCCCGCCGACCCCGGTGTTCCTGGCACGCAACAGCAGCGCCATGACCGCGAGCGCGGTGTTGAGCCCGCCTCCGATCAGGTCGGCGACCGGGACCGGGGGAACGGGAGGCGCCGATCCCGGCGAGCCGAGGTGGTGCAGGAGGCCGGAGAAGGCGACGTAGTTCAGGTCGTGCGCGGCGCGGTTCGCCAGTGGCCCGGCCGGCCCGAAACCCGACAAGCCGGCGTAGACGAGCTGGGGCCTGCGCCGGCGCAAGACCTCGAAGCCGACTCCGAGGCGGTCCAGCACACCCGGACGGAAGGATTCGACCACCACGTCCGCGGTGTCGGCCAACCGCAGGAACGCCTCGCGGCCCTCTTCGGCCTTGAGGTCGATCACGATCGAACGCTTGCCCCGGTTCACCAGGTGGTGGAGGGCACCCTGGCCGTTGACCTGGACCCCGAAGCCGCGCATGTAGTCCCCGGCGCCGGGGTCCTCCACCTTCACGACGTCGGCGCCGAACGACGCAAGCAGCCAGGTGCTGTAGTTCCCGGGCATCAGCCGGGTGAGGTCCAAGACCCGGACGCCTTCCAGCGGCCGGGTCACGAGAACACCTCGTCGGTGGAAAGCTTCATGGCCATCTCCTCTCCGTCGGTGCGCGGATGCGTTCGGATCCGTGCTCGGGTCACAGGCGCGCGGCGACCGTGGCGCCCTGCCTGATCGCCCGTTCGGCGTCGAGCTCGGCGGCGAGCGCCGCCCCGCCGATCACGTGCGCCCGGCGGGCCGGGCCGGCCACGGCGAAGTCGCGGACGGACTCCTGGCCCGTGCAGAGCACGACCGAGTCCACGGCCAGCTCGTTCTCCCCCGCGGACGTGGCGTAGCGGACCGCGAGGCCCGTTCCGGCGGACCGGATCCCGCGGTAGGTCACCCCCGTCACCTGGGTCACGCCGTACTGCTCGAGCGCCCGGCGGTGCACCCACCCCGAGGTCTTGCCCAGCCCCCGTCCGATCGCCGTCGGCTTGCGCTGGAACAGCGTCACCTCACGGGCGACGGCCGGCGGAGCCGGTGCCGCGGACAGGTCGCCGCGCCGCCCGCCGCGCTCGTCGACTCCCCACCGGCCGAGCCACTGCGTGGTCGTCTCCGGCGAGTGGGTGAGCCAGTGACACACGTCGACCCCGATCCCGCCCGCTCCGAGCACGGCGACCCGGTGGCCGGGCACGTACCGTCCCGACAGGACCTCCGCGTAGGTCGCGACGCCCGGCAGGCCGACGCCGGGCAGATCCGGTACCCGTGGCCTGACCCCGGTCGCCACGACGACCTCGTCGTAGCCCGCCACGGTGCTCCCGTCCGCCTGAGTGGCCAGGCGCACCTCGACGTTCAACCGCTCGAGGCGCGTGGTGAAGTACCGCAGGGAGTCGGCGAAGTCCTCTTTCCCCGGGATCGCCATGGCCAGCCGGAACTGCCCCCCGAGCTGGGCGTCGCGCTCGAAGAGCGTGACGTCGAGTCCTCGTTCCGCGGCGGTGATCGCGGCCGACATCCCGGCGGGCCCGGCCCCGACGACGGCCACGGTCCGCCGGCACGGAGCCGGGGTGATCGGCAAGAGCGTCTCGTGGCAGGCCCGGGGATTGACCAGGCACGACACCGCCTCGCCGGCGAAGGCGCGGTCGAGGCAAGCCTGGTTGCAGCCGATGCAGACGTTGATCTCGTCCGGCCGGCCCTGCCGCGCCTTGACCGCCAGTTCGGGGTCGGCGAGGTAGGGCCGTGCCATGGCGACCAGGTCAGCCTGGCCGGACGCCACGATCTTCTCGGCCAGCGCGGGGGTGCTGATCCGGTTCGACGCGCAGACCGGAACCTCCGCGTGCCGGGCCAGTTCGCTCGTCCAGCCGAGCCACGTCCCCCGGGGAACGTGCGTGCCGACCGTGGGGACGCGCGCCTCGTGCCACCCGACCCCGGTGTTGAACGCCGAGACACCGGCCGCTTCGAGTTCGGTCGCGAGGGCCAGGACCTCGGGCCAGGTCTGGCCACCCGGCACGAGGTCCGCGAGGGAGAGGCGGAACACGACCGGGAACTCCTCGCCGGCGGATGCGCGGACGCGGCGGACGACCTCCACCGCGAAGCGGCGGCGGCGGGCGGGCGTGCCACCCCAGTCATCGGTACGGGTGTTGGTGTGCGGAGCCAGGAACTGGTTGATCAGGTAGCCTTCGCAGCCCATGATCTCCACGGCGTCGTAGCCGGCTTCCCTGGCGAGGCCCGCGGTGCGGGCGAAGTCGTCGAGGGTCCGCTCGATCTCGTCGAGCGTCAGGACGCGAGGCCGGCGGCGGGTGAGCGGGCTGGGCAGCTCGGACACGCCCACGATCTCCTCGTGCGTGCCGTAGCGGCCGGAATGCAGCACCTGCAGGGCGATCCGGCCGCCTTCCTGGTGCACGGCTTCGACGACCGGTCGATGCCATGCCGCGTCGCCGGCCGTCGCGAGGACACCGGCGCCGGCGTCGAGACGGCCCGCGGCGTTCGGCGCGAACCCGCCGGTGATGATCAGCCCGGCCTCGCCGCGCGCCCGCTCCCGGTAGAACGCGACGAGCCGGTCCCGGTCGTGCTCCAGCCCCGTGTGCATCGAGCCCATGACCAGGCGGTTGGGCAGCCGCAGGTCGCCGAGGACGAGGGGGGAGAAGACGTGGGGGAACGCGACGGCACCCTCGGCGGCGCCGCTCACGTGGCCCCGGTTTCGGCTTGACCGGCGAGACGCCACATCCGCTCGTTGTCCCGGCGGGAGGTCATCGACGTCAGATGGGCGGCGCCGTCGACCACGAGGGCGTGCCCGC
This sequence comes from Amycolatopsis sp. NPDC005003, assembly GCF_053600695.1. Taxonomy (NCBI): domain Bacteria; kingdom Bacillati; phylum Actinomycetota; class Actinomycetes; order Pseudonocardiales; family Pseudonocardiaceae; genus Amycolatopsis; species Amycolatopsis sp. NPDC005003. The sequence goes on from NZ_JBSGAI010000025.1 coordinate 152,271, forward strand.
TGAGGTAGGAGGCTTCGGGGGACAGGGTGAACGCCACCACCTCCGCGACCTCGGCGGGCTCGGCGACCCGGGTCAAGGGGATCTCGCGCTCGATCTCCTGCCGCAGGTGCGGTCGCTCGAGCAAGGGAGCGGCCATCCCGGTCGCCATGTAACCCGGCAGCACCGAATTGCACCGGACGCCCTGTGTGCCGTACTCGACGGCGATGGCGTTCGCCAGGCCCACCATGCCCGCCTTCGAGGCCGCATAGGCGGCCCCGCCGGGCTGGGTGAAGGTCGCGCTGATGCTCGAGACGAGGGTGAGTGCGCCCCGGCTGCGCAGCAAGGCGGGAAGGACCGCTTTGGCCACGGTGTAGCTGCCGGTCAGGTTGACCGCGATGGTCTCGTGCCACGCGTCGTCGTCGAACCGGTGGAGGGGCGCCAGCGCATTGCGGAAGATGCCCGCGCAGTGGGCGACCCCGTCGATCCGCCCGTACCGCTCGAGGACGTCCGCCACGGCCGCGTCGACCGCGTCCCGGTCGGTGATGTCGGCTTCGTAGGCGGGTGTCGTGCCGGGCCGGGCGCGATCGAGGCCGGCGACGGTCCACCCGCGCGCCGACAGCGCCGCCGCGGTCGCCGCGCCGAGCCCGCCCGCTGCTCCGGTCACGATCGCGACCTTCTCGCCTATCTGTGTCATGAGACGTTATAGTAGTCATAGATAGGCGAGATCGCGATGGCGCGATCGGTTTCCGGTCAGGACGGTGGAGTCGATGAGCGGTGTCCCAGCGCAGCCCGAGCCGGAGCGCGTTCTCCTGGTCGACGAGCCCTCGCCGGGAGTCCGGCGGCTGACCATGAACCGCCCGGAGAGCCTCAACGCGCTCTCCCGGGGTCTCGTCCAGGACCTGGTGACCGAGCTCGCCCGTGCCGACGACGACCCCGATGTGCGCGTGCTGGTGCTGCAGGGCAACGGCAGAGCCTTCTCGGCGGGGGCGGACTTCGACGAGCACTTCCGGGAAAACGGCTACGACATCGGCCGAACCGACCTCTGGGAACGCCTGGAAGCGGTGCGGGTGCCGGTCGTCGCGGCCGTGCAGGGGTGGGCCGTGACCGGCGGGTTCTTGCTGGCCTACTGCTGTGACGTCGTCGTGGCCGCCGACGACGCGCGGTTCCGGGACACCCACGCGCTGCTGGGCCTGGTGCCGACGGGCGGGGAGAGCCAGCGCATGCCACGTCGCCTCGGCCCGTTCGTGGCCCGCGACCTCATGCTGACCGGCCGGGCCATGGGTGCGGAGGAGGCCTGCCGCATCGGGTTCGTCTCCCGCGTGGTGCCTCGCGAGCGGCTGGCGGAGGCCGCCCTCGAAGTGGCCCGGCGGATCAGCGAGAACTCCGCCCGGTCGGTCGCCGCGATCAAGCGCCTGATCAACCTCGGTACCCAAGCGGACCTGGGCGTCGGGCGGCGCCTCGAGCTCGAGCACAACCGCTTCGGCGCCGCGAACAACGACGAGGATGCCGATCGCCGAGCGCGGCTCGACCGGCTCCGCTCGCGAGGTTGAGGGGCGGGGGCGTACAGACGCGTCTTGTCGATCTGCTCCGCAGCCTGGCGGTAAGCCTTGC
>NZ_JBSGAI010000026.1:0-147714 GCF_053600695.1 Amycolatopsis sp. NPDC005003
TCGTGTGTCCTTGGCGTGTTGTGTTTTTTGTCGGTATTCACCCCCACAAAACCCTCACGACCAGCTCAGCCGAGCACGGCCCGGTGGAACGCCCGCAGCCCGAACCAGCCCACGCCGGCCGTCCCACCCACGAGCACCACCAGCACCACCCAAGCCGACAGGTGCGGCACGTCCGGGGTCAACGCCGCCCGCAACGCCTCGCTCAGGTACACCACCGGGTTCGCCAAGACCGTGATCTGCAGCCAGCGCACCGAGCCCAGGGCCGCCCACGGGTAGTACACGCAGCCGAGCATCATCAGGGGGATCATGATGATGCTGAACAGCACGTTCACCTGCGCGGGCTCCACCACCGAGCCGAGCAGCAGGCCGAGGGCGGCGGAGAACACCGAGCCCAGCAGCAGCATCAGCACCAGCAGCGGCCAGTCCGAATAGGACAGATCGGGTGCCTGGCCCGGGGCGTGCAGGAACGTCACGATCGGCAGCACCAGCACCGCCGCGAACAGCGACTGCACCGCGCCGCTGACGATCCGCTCCACCCCCACCGCCCACACCGGGACCGGGGTGAGCAGCCGGTCCTGGATGGACTTCGGGTAGGACAGTTCCGTGATCAGCGGCACGGTCACGCCGAGCAGGCCGGCGAACAGCATCGAGTTGGCGAGGATCCCCGGTGCCAGGACCGTGCCCGACGTCCCGCCGATCCCGCCGGAGATCGAGGGCAGCACGTAGGAGAACACGAACACCGTCAGCAACGGCTGGACCAGCACCCGCCCCAGCAGGCCGCCGAGCTGCTTGCGGAACACGACGTGGACGTCGCGGGCGAGGAAGGCGAAGAACACCCGGGCCGGGGACACCGACGGCGTGGTGATCGTGGTCATGCCCGGTACGCCCTTCCGGTCAGGGAGAGAAACGCGCTTTCGAGGCTGGGCCGGGCCGTCGTCACGTCCAGCAGCCGCCGGCCGGCCGCGGCGCCCAGGGCGACCAGCTCCGCGATCAGCCCGTCGGTCTCGGCCGTGGACACCCGGACCGAAGCGCCGTCCCGCACCACCGGCAGCGCGCCGAAGTCCATTCCGGACACCGGGCCGTCGTAGGTGGCAGTCACCAGCGACACCCCGCCCGCGGAGGCGATCAGCGCCGACACTTCGTCGCACACCAGCACGCGCCCGCCGTCGATGATCGCCGCCCGGCGGCAGAACCGCTCGGCCTCCTCGATGTTGTGCGTGGTGAGCACGATCGTCTGGCCCGAGGCGTGCAGCTCGCCGAGCGCGTCCCAGACGTTGACCCGGCTGTGCGGGTCGATGCCCGCGGTGGGCTCGTCGAGGAAGAGGATCTCCGGACGCTGCACCAGCGCCCGCGCGATCATCATCCGGCGCAGCTGCCCGCCGGAGAGCTGGTAGAACATCGCGCCGCGGCGGTCGCCGAGGCCGAACTGCTCCAGCAGCTCGTCCGCGCGCCGTCGTGCCGCCGCGCGGGTGCCGCCCCAGTACCGGGCCCGGTAGCGCAGGTTCTCCTCGACGGTCAGCTCCCGGTCAACGGAGTTGGTCTGGCTCACCAGGCTGATCCGGCGGCGCACCTGGACCGGCTCGCGCGCGGCGTCGAAGCCGGCGATGCGCACGCTGCCCGCGGTGGGCCGCACCAGCGTCGTCAGCATGCCGATCGTGGTCGACTTCCCGGCGCCGTTCGGGCCGAGCAGGCCGAAGAACTCCCCCGCGCGGACGTCGAGGTCGATCCCGGCGACCGCCTCGACCGGGCCCCGTTTCGCCGGGTAGACCTTCCGCAGCCCGGTCGCCGCCACGACGGAGGCCGTCCGCCCGGCCACGGCGGGCCGGGCGGGGGTTCGCAGTCCCGCCATCACACGGGCTTGCGCAGCACGAGCGACTGGCTCATCACCGGGTACATCGCGGAGACGAGCACTTCCGGCAGCGACTTCACCACGTGCTCGAAGTCGAACTCCGGCGTGCCGAGCAGCTCCCGCGGGTCGCCGGTCTCCAGCTGCAGCCCGCTCGCCTCGATCAGCGCGCCGACGTCCTGGTTGATGCCCCACATGTTCTTCTCCAGCACGCCGAACGGCCGGAGGTCGAGGAAGGCGTCCACGGTCAGGACCAGCTTGCCGCCCGGCTTCAGCAGCCGCGTGCTCGCCCGCACGATGTCGGCGCCTTCGGCGAGGTCCACGTGCTCCAGGACGGACAGGCACAGCACCCGGTCGAACGACTCCGGCTCGAGGTCCGCGTCCTGCAGCCGGGCCGCGACCAGTTCGACGTCGGTCCCGAAGGTGGTGTTGAGCAGCCGGTGCTCGCGCGGCGACAGCGGCAGGTACCCCGGGTCGGTCCAGACGTTGTAGTCCTCACGGGCCGACGGGTCGACGTTGACCACCGAACAGCCTTCGAGCGCGGCGACGAACTGCAGCCCGCTCAGCCCGCTGCCGACGTCGAGCACCCGCATGCCCGGGGTGAACTCCGCGACGGCGAACGCCCACGGGTACTCGTGCACCCGCGTGCCGCTCGCGTACTGGAAGGCGAACGGGCCGTAGTCCGGCTTCGCCGGATCGGCCAGCGCTTCCAGCGGCCGCTGCATCGGCCGCTTGCCCTCGGCGAGCAGCCGCGCGGACCGGTGTCCGTAGGGCGCACCCCACTTCTCGTTCCAGGCCGCGAACTCGGCGGGAAGATCCTTGCGTGCCAGCATGGTTCACCTCTCAGACGGTGGCGTGCTCGCGTGCGGCCAGACGTTCCAGCACCGGCACGATCTCGGTGGGCACGGGCTGGGCGTTGGCCTCGTCGGCCAGCCGCCGGGCGTCGGCCCGCCATCGGGGGTTCTCGAGCAGGTCGGTGACCAGCCCGCGGACGGTGTCGGGCCCGGCGTCCTCGGGCAGCAGCACCGCGGCCGCCCCGGTCGGCGCCAGCTGGTTCGCGACGAACGCCTGGTCGGGGAACTGCGGCACGATGAGCTGCGGGACGCCGTTGACGACCCCGGTCATCGTGGTGCCGTTGCCGCCCTGGTGGATCATCAGGTCGCAGGTCGGCAGCAGCAGGTGCAGCGGCAGCGCGTCGACCACCCGGATGCCGTCGGGGATCGGGCCGAGGTGCTCGCGGTGCGAAGGCGCGACGGTGACGACGACCTCGGCGTCGATCCCGGCGACCGCCTCCAGCATCTGCCCGGCCAGCACCAGGTTCGGGTTCACCTTCGCCAGGGTGGTGCCCCAGGTGATGCAGACCCGGCGCTCCGATGGCGGCTCCAGCAGCCACTCCGGCACCTCGGCCGGCCCGTTGTAGGCGATGTAGCGCATGAGCTGCTTGGGGTAGTCCGTCGGGAGCTGGATGCTCGGCGGGCACGGGTCGACCGTGAGCGTCCCCTGTGGACTGAACTCGGTGACGCCGAAGCGCTCGGCGAGCGGGCGCAGGAGGACCGGCTCGATGTCCCGGCCGCGGTAGGCGATGTCCGGCGCCATCAGCACCCGCACGTTCGGCACCCCGACCGCGGCGGCGGCGATCGGGCCGGCGTAGGTGGTCGGGCCGTGCACGACCAGGTCCGGCTGCCAGGCGCGGGCGAACTCGACCAGGCCGTCGACCATGGTCTCGGCGATGTCGGCGAACATCCGCAGCGCGCGTTCGCCCTTGGGCTTGCGCAGCTGCTTCCACAGCTCCACCGTGGCCGGCGCGTCCCGGTCGATGTGCATCGTGTCGCGCGTCAGCTGGCTGAAGTCGCAGTCCTCGCCGACTTCGACGGCGGGCTGGCCGGACATGGTGATCGCCTCGGCGAGCGCGGGCGGACCGGCGACCCGGATCTCGTGCCCCGCGTTGCGCAGCGCCCAGGCCAGCGGAACCATCGGGTAGTAGTGCGGGGGCCACGCCCACGCGGAGAACAGCACGCGCATTCGCGTACTTCCTTTCTGAGACGCCGAATGACCAGAACTTCGCAGCCGGGCTTGGGGCACGGCTGGAGGATCGCTCACCTCCCGGCGAGCGACCGCAGGTCCGCGACGAGCTCGGCGGGGGCGGGCCGGTCCTCGTTCTCCAGCCGCGCCCGCCGCGCCGCCGCCGTGAACCCGCTCCGCTGCAGCACGTCGAACACCGCGCCGGCGACCGCCGCCGCGCTGAACTCCGCGGCCGCCAGCGCGCGGCCCGCGCCCGCGGCCTCGAGCCGCCGCGCGATCGCCAGGTGGTCCGGCAGCTGGCCGACGGCGACCTGGGGCAGCCCGGCGGCGAGCCCGGTCAGGACGCTGCCCGCCCCGCCCTGGGACACCAGCACGTCGCAGTGGGCGAGGAGCCGGTCCAGCGGCGGGTCGACGAACACCGACACGGTGGGCGGCAGGTCGCCGAGCAGCGCGCGCTGCCGCGCCGAAACCGCCAGCACGACGTGCACGTCCAGTTCGGCCACCGCGCGGGCGGTCTCCCCCGCGAGGAAGTACTCCGGGCCGAGCAGCTCCATCGTGTGTCCCCAGGTGACGCACACCCGGGGCCGCGCCACCGGGCCGAGCACCACCTCGGCCCGCTCCGGACCCGAGCACGGCAGGTAGCGGACCAGCCGCCGCGGCAGGTCGCCCGGAGCGTGCAGGCACGACGGTGTCGGGTCGATCGTGGTGCCGGCGAGCGGGTCGACCGGCCCGACACCGAGCCGCCCCCCGATCGGTTCCAGCAGGCCGGGCAGGAACCGGGCGGCCCGCGCCACCAGGTCGGGCCCGTAGAGGTGGCGGACCGACGGGATCCCGAGCGCGGCCGCCACCAGCGGCCCGGCGAACGCCGTCGGTTCGGCGACCACGAGGTCGGGTCGCCAGGCCTGGGCGAACCGCACGGCGTCGCCCGCCATCTCACCGGCCAGCCGCGCGAACAGCTTCAGCGCCCGGGGCACCCCGTCGGCCGGCGGCGCCGGCGCGGGCCCGGCTTCGGCGGGCAGGACGAACTCCCGGAACTCCGGCAGCACGTCGAGGTCGGGGCCGGCGGCGACCGCGGTCAGCCCGAGCTCGGCGATCGCCGGGCCGAGCGCGGGCTGCCCGAGCACTCTGACCTCGTGCCCGGCTCCGCGCAGCGCCCACGCGAGCGGGGCGACCGGATGCAGGTGGGTGCGCCAGCCCCACATGACGAACAGCACGCGCATCGCCCTCGGCCGCCGGCCGCCAGTGCTCACACTTCCTCCAGCACGTCACGTCCGCGGCACCCTTGCGCGCGGGCGAGCCATCGCTCACGGCCACACCGGATCAAGGTGCCATCGGGCCGCACTGGATTCGCCGTCCAGCCGCCCGCCCGCGAGCCGGGGTCGAGCAGGGCTATAGCCGCCATCGCGACACTTCGGCAGCTTTCCGTCACCCGAGCGCAGGGGATACGACATGGCCGATTCAGCGAGATCGCTCCTGCTGGAGCAGGTCCGCGGCTACCACGAAGCACAGGCCCCCGGGCCGCAGAAGTTCGTCCCCGGCGAGACGCCGATCCTGTCCTCGGGCGCGGTGCTCGACGCGGACGACCGCGTGGCGCTGGTGGCGGCCGCGCTCGACCTCCGGATCGCCTCCGGCGGGATCGCGGCCAAGTTCGAGTCGTCGTTCGCCCGGACCCTCAAGCGGCGCAAGGCGCTGCTCACCAACTCGGGCTCGTCGGCGAACCTGCTGGCGATCAGCGCGCTGTGCGCGCCCCAGCTCGGCGACGACCGGCTGCGGCCCGGTGACGAGGTGATCACGGTCGCGGCCGGGTTCCCGACCACGGTGAACCCGATCCTGCAGCACGGCCTCGTCCCGGTGTTCGTCGACATCGAACTCGGCACCTACAACACGACGGCCGAACGGGTCGAAGCCGCCTTCTCGCCGCGCACCCGCGCGATCATGATCGCGCACACCCTCGGCAACCCCTTCCCGGTCGCGGAGATCGCCGAGCTCGCCGAGCGGCACGGGTGCTACCTGATCGAGGACAACTGCGACGCGGTCGGGTCGACCTACCGGGGCCGGCTGACCGGGACGTTCGGCCAGTTCTCCACCGTGTCCTTCTACCCGGCCCACCACCTGACCATGGGCGAGGGCGGCTGCCTGCTGACTTCGAGCCTGAAGCTGGAGCGGCTGGCGAGGTCCCTGCGCGACTGGGGCCGCGACTGCTGGTGCGAACCCGGCGAGGACGACCGCTGCCTGCGGCGGTTCGACTTCTCGCTGGGCACGCTGCCGCCGGGCTACGACCACAAGTACGTGTTCTCGCAGCTCGGGTACAACCTCAAGAGCACGGACCTGCAGGCCGCGCTGGGGCTGAGCCAGCTGGCGAAACTGCCCGGCTTCACCGAGGCGAGGAAGCAGAACTGGCAGCAGCTGCGCGAAGGCCTCGACGGCCTGCCGGGCCTGCTGCTGCCCGAGCCGACCCCGGGCAGCGACCCGAGCTGGTTCGGGTTCGTGATCACGGTGCAACCGGACGCGGGCTTCACCGCCGGCGAGGTGATCGCCCACCTGGAGGCCAACGCGATCCGGACCCGGCGGCTGTTCGCCGGCAACCTCACCCGGCACCCGGCCTACCTCGACCGGCCGCACCGCATCTCCGGCTCGCTGGCCAACAGCGACATCGTCACCGAGCGGACGTTCTGGGTCGGTGTGTACCCGGGCATCACCCCGGAAATGATCGAGTTCGTCATCGGCACGCTCAAGGAGTTCGTCGCCACCCACTGAAGCGACCCTCCCCCGGCGCCTCTCGGAACTCCCCCGTTCCGAGAGGCGCTTTTCTTTTTCATATTGTGACGACTTAAGATAGAATTGATATTCGCGGCAATCTTTGCCACCGTGGACACCGGGTGTGAATTCATATTTACCGCTCGTGACGCACCCGACGATCCGGATGAATCGGATTAAACAGAAAAGACGGACGAATGCGTGCGAATCCTCTGGGCATCGGGTCTTCGCTGCTCACCGGGACTTCACCGGCCCCGAGCCGCCCGCCTCGACGGTCTTCCCACCAACGTCGGGGCGTCTCGGGGAAATCTTGACACCGCCACCAGCGGCGAATACTGTCAGCCACACGGCGCGAAAGTGCTAAATCTGGGGTGAGGGCAGCCCTTTTGCGCCGAACTGGGGATGATGTCGGCTATTTCGCCGTTTCGTCGGATAGTCGAATCACCGTCCCCCGGTTACGTGTTCTTATGCCTACCGCTGGGGGAAGTCATGAGATTCAATACCCTGGGCACCTTCGAGGTGACCCACGAAGACCGGCTGCTCACACCGACCGCACCGAAGCAGCGCAGCGTCCTGGCGCTGCTGGTCCTCTGCCACGGCGGCCTGGTGCCGGTGACCTCGCTCATCGAGGAGATCTGGCCGGAGAACCCGCCGGCGAGCGCACTGACCACCTTGCAGACCTACATCTACCAGCTGCGCAAGCTGTTCTGCGCCGCCGGCAACAGCCACGACGGCGTGCTGGTGACGAAACCGCTGGGCTACCTGGCCCGGATCGCGCCGGGAAGCGTCGACGCCGACGAGTTCGAGCAGCTGGCCGGCACCGCCAAGGACGCGCTGGAGGCGGGTGACCCGCTGCGCGCCTCGCAGCTGCTCCACCGGGCGACCGCGCTGTGGCGGGGCGACGCGTTGTGCGACGTCCAACGTGGACCGCTGCTCGACGCGCACGCCGCGAAGCTCAACGAGGCCTGGTTGCAGGCGCTCGGGATGCGGGTCGAGGCCGACCTGCAGATCGGCAGGCACCACGAGCTGGTCGGCGAGCTGCGCGGGCTGATCGCGAAGTACCCGCTGCACGAGGACCTGTACGCGAAGCTGATGCTCGCGCTGTACCGGTGCGACCGGCGGTCGCAGGCGTTGCAGGTCTACCACGAGGTCCGGCGCTGCCTCGACGACGAGCTGGGCATCGATCCCTCGCCGACGCTGCAGCGGCTGCACCAGAACGTCCTCTCGGACTCCCCCTCGCTGCGCCAGGTGACGCCGGTGGTGCGGGCGGGGACCGCGCCGGCGCCGCGGAACATCGTCCAGGCGCAGCTGCCCGCGGACCTGTCGGACTTCACCGGCCGGACCGCCGAGCTGGCCGAGCTGGACCGGCTCCTCACCCCCGAGGGGTCGGCCGGGCGGACGTTCGCGGTGACCGGGATGACCGGGGTGGGCAAGACGGTGCTCGCGGTGCGGGCGGCGCACGCGGCCCGGTCGCGGTTCCCGGACGGCCAGCTGTTCGCCGAGTTCGGCCCGGACACCGAGCCCGCGGACGTCCTCGGCGGGTTCCTGACCGACCTCGGCGTCCCCGCGGCGGACGTGCCCGCGGGCGAGGCCGAGCGCGCCAAGCTGTTCCGGACCAGGACCGCCGGCGGCTGCGGGCTGATCCTGCTCGACAACGTCACGTCGGCCGCGCAGATCCGGCCGCTGCTGCCCGGCGGCCGCTGGGTGGTGCTGGCCACCGGGCGGCGGCTCACCGGCTCCCTGCCGGGGGTGGTGCCGATGCTGCTGGAGCCGATGTCCACCGACGACGGTGTCGCGCTCATGTCCAAAGTGGTCACGTCGCGGAACATCCTGCACGAACGCGGCACGGTGGCCGCGGTGGTCCACCGCTGCGGCGGTCTCCCGGTGGCGCTGCGCGCGCTGGGCGAGCGCCTGTCGGTCAACCGGCACTGGCCGGTGACCAAGCTGGCGGCCCGCGTCATCGGCGACGACGGGCTGCGCCCGGAGCTGCAGGCCGCGGGCGTCGACCTGCACGGGCCGTTCCGGGAGGACCTCGCCGCGCTCGAGCCCCGCGACCGGCAGGTGCTGACCCGGCTGTGCGAGTCCGGATTGGACTGCTTCACGGCGAAGAACGCGGTCGCGGTCGTCGAAGGGAGCGAACGCGAGGCGGAGGACACCCTCGACCGGCTGGTGGCGGCGAACATGCTGCGGGTCCGGGTCCAGGCCGACGGCCCGGAGTTCCACTACTCCCTGCCGCCCCTGTTCAAGGACTTCTGCACCGGGGCGGAACGGCCGTCGCACCTGCTCCAGGTGGTCGCCACCCTCCCGCGCGAAGCGGAGACCGGGATCGCCGTCCCCGGTTGAGCCGGGGACCGGGACCGGCGGAGTGGATTCGTGGAGGACCACCCCGCCGGATCCGGCGAACCGCAGGACTGCCGCCCGGAGCGGCGAACAGGTGATCGGAACGGCCGACACGGGGTACTCCCGGCGTGTCGGCCGTTCCCGTCGGTGGGCCGGCCACCGAAGCCGGCACCGCGCGGTCCGCTCGGCGCGCACCGGCTCCGCCACCGGCACCGCCCGCCTCACCGGGCCAGGAACTCCAGCCGCCCCACCACCGCCGCCGGAGCCGGACGCGACCGGTTCTCCGCCGCGATCTCCGCCGCCCGCCGGGCGTAGCCCGCCTCCGCGAGCACCCCGGCAGCAGCCGAAGCCACCGCTTCCGGGGTGAGCTCCGCCGCCGGGAGCAGGACGCCGGCGCCCGCGGCCGCCACCCGTCCGGCGTGCGTGACCTGGTCGCCCTTGAACGGGACCACCAGCTGCGGCACCCCGCAGGCCGCGGCCGTGAGCGCCGTGCCCGCGCCACCCTGGTGCACGACCAGGGCGCAGCCGGGCAGGATCGTGTGCAGCGGCACCGATTCCAGCACCCGGACGCCGTCGGGCAGCTCGCCCAGCAGGGGCCGCTGGCCGCGGGCCACCGCGACGAGCACCTCGGTGCCGCAGCGGAGGAGCCCCGCCAGCGCCACCCGGACCGGGTCCAGGTTGCCCGTGGTGCCCCCGAACGAGGCGCCCCAGGTCAGGCAGACGCGGGGACGGCCCGCCGGGGCGCCCGTCCGGGGGATCACGGCCGAGCCGTTGTAGGGGATGGTGCGCAACGGCCAGGCCGGCCCCGGGGTCTCCAGCTGCAGGGCCGCCGGGCACGGATCGATCGTCACCGTGCCCGCCGGGTCCGGCTCGCCGAGGCCCCACTCGTCCCACAGCGGGGCCAGCAGGGGCCATTCCCCCGCGCGCTGGGCGTAGGTGTGGTCGACCCCGTAGAGCACCCGCGCCGACGGGATGCCCGCCACCGCGGCCGCGACCGGGCCCGCGTACTCACGCGGGTCGAACAGGACGACGTCCGCCCAGTCACGGGCCACCGCCACGAGTGCGCCGGCCCAGCCCTGCGCGGTCAGGCGGAACATCCGCATGGTCCGCTCGGTGCGGTCGCCCGCGCGGGGGTCGAACCCCTGCCAGGCCACCGTGCCGTCGACGTCCTCGCCCAGGGGCAGCACCGGGAGCCCGGTGCGGCGTGCCGCGGCCGCGAACGACGGCGCCGCCGCCACCCGCACCTCGTGCCCGGCGGCTCGCAGCCCCCAGGCGAGCGGCACCATCGGGTAGAGGTGGGAGACGGCGGGATAGCTGGTCACCAGGATTCGCATGGGGCACTCCGGGGAAGAAGGACGTGGCCGGTCACGACGCGTCGAGGACCTCGACCGCGCCGGTCGTCCCGTCCACGGTGACCAGCTGGCCGTCGCGCAGGACCTCGGTCGCGTTGCCGGTCGCCACCACGGCCGGGATGCCGTGCTCGCGCGCGAGGATCGACGGGTGCGAGAGCAGCCCGCCGGTGTCGGTGATCAGGGCGCCGATGCCGCCGAACAGCACCGACCACTGCGGGGTGGTCTCCGGGCAGACCAGCACGTCGCCGGGGCGCAGCTTCGCGAACTCGCGCTCGCTGATCACCACCCGCACGACGCCGGTGTACCGGCCCGCCGACGCCGCCGTCCCGCGCAGCAGCCGGTCGCCCGCCGCCGCGCGGTGCCCGGCGCCCAGCTCGGACACCGAGTCGATCCACAGCATCGGCTCCAGCACCGCGCGATCGGCCGGGGCCAGCTCGGCCAGCACCGCCTCCCGATCGGGCCCGCCCTGGTATTCGCCGTAGGTCTGCGGGCCGAGGTTGGCCTGCGACCACGCCTGCTGCCCGGCGCGCAGCGCCACCAGATCGTGCTGCGCCGCACCGGAAGCGAAGGCGGCGCGTGCTTCGTCCAAAGTGAGCAGGAAGATGTCGTCGACGTCGGCCAGCAGTCCACCCGAGACTAGCCGGGCGGCCAGTTCGCGCAGCGCGTACCGGACCTGCGCCCAGGCGACGTGCGCCTCGAACCCGGTGTCGTCGCGCAGCGGGAACGCGCGTTGCGCGCGGGCCAGCGCGCGGTCGAACCGGGCGAGCTCCGCTCCGGACAGCCGGACGCGGGCCGCCGCGACGGTCTCTTCGCGCTCGGCGATCGCCGCCGCCGCGGCGGCGTCGGTGTCGGTGCCCGCGTCGAGCCGGTCCCGGATCAGGCTCAGCACCAGCCGCGGCTGTTCCGCCAGCGACGGCTCGGCGAGGTCCGCGCCGAGACAGCGCTGGCCGTACTCGACGAGGTAGGCCTCGAACGCTTCGGCGAATTCGCCGGCCGGCTCCCGGAGCACGCCGGGGTCGCGCGCGGCGAGGCGGGCCAGCCGGCCCAGCTCTCGCGCGGGCTCGGCCGCTCGGCCGGGGAGCCCGGTCAGCATCGGGAGGATCTCCGCGGCGCCCCAGCCGAGCAGGTCCCGGCAGACGACGCCGAGCTCGCCCCAGACCATGCTGGACACGCCGCCGACGAGGAAGTGCAGCCGCTGTGCCTCGTAGGCCAGCTCGACCCGCCGGTCCAGTTCCGCGGCCAGCTCCGGCCCCGGCAGCTCGCCGAGGACCACCGACCGGACCTCGGTCAAGGCGGCGCGCAGCCCCGGGAGCCACTCGGCGTACCACCGGTCGACGATCTCGCCGTGCTTGTCGGCCCGGCCGGCCCCGACCACCTTCCGCGCTCGCTCGCGCACCGCGTCCACCGACGCCAGCGGCACGATCCGCACGTAGGACCAGCCGCCGAGGTTCCGCACCTCGACCCGCTCGCCGAACGCGTAGGTGAACAGGTTCGAGCTGGTCCGGTTGACCGCCCGGATCAGGGTCGAGGTGTTCATGGGCGACAGCGGCTTGAGCGTGTACCCGCCGCGGAGCCAGAACCCCGGCGGCACCTCGAACTCGATCGCGACCGGCTCCGGCCCCGCGGCGGGCAGCGCGGTGATCGGGCGCGCCTGCAGGAGGACCACGTCGTCGCCGGCCCACGCCCATTCGATGTCCTGCGGAGAGCCGGCGTCGGCCTCGACCCGCCGCGCCAGGTCCGCGACGCGGCCGGCCTGCTCCGCGGTCAGCACCCCGTGCGGCCCGCGGACCAGGGCGGGCGCGTCCGTGACGGCCCATTCGTCCGGCACGACCCGGCCGGAGACCAGCTGGTCGCCGAGCCCCGGCACGGCGTCGACGCGGACCGTGCCCCGCGCGCCGGTGACCGGATCGGCGCTGAACGCCACGCCGGCGGCGACGGCCGGGACCAGCGGCTGGACCAGCACGGCCAGCCCCGGCCGGTCCGCGCGGCCGCGGTATTCGCGCAGCCGGGCCGCGTCGGCCGACGCCCAGCAGGTGCGCACGGCCGCGACGAGCTCGTCGAACCCGGACACCCCGAGCACCGTTTCGTACTGCCCGGCGTGGGACTGCTCGTCCCCGTCCTCGGCGACGCCGGAGGACCGCACCGCCAGCGGCACGTCGCCGAAGTGGCCGGCCACGGACCGCAGCGCGGCCAGCACACCGGCCGAGAACTCGCCGGCCTCGAACGCGGCGACGGTGAGCACCAGCCCCGGCGGCACCGGGAACCCGGCCTGCCGCAGCCGCGCCAGCCGGGCGGCCTTCCGCCCGGCTTCGGCCGCTTCGAGGCCGGGCTCGTCCAGCGACCGGACGAGATCGGGCTGGGTGAGCGTCACGCGGAACCTCCCGGCGTGTCGACGAGGATCGCGGCGCCCACCGGGTCGGCTGTGCCCGCGTGCTCGATGTCGGCGCCGACCGCGACCGCCCGGCGATCGAGATCGGTCACCTCGTCCGCGACGTTCACCGAGTCGGCAGCGGCGCCCACGTCGCCGCGAACCTCCGCCACCCGACCGCCGACGCCAGCCACCTCGGCCGCATCGCCCACCGGGCCGGCCGCGGAGTCCGCGCCGTCGGCGCCGGTGCGGTCCGCGACCGGGGAACCGAGACCGGTCACTTCGGCCGCGAGGTCGATGAGGATCGCGGCGTCCGCGTCGCCCGCTCCGGCCGCGACCACCGCCTCGTAGGCCAGCGCGGCCGCGGTCAGCACCGGCGTGGCGACGCCCGCTTCGGCCGCCGCGGCGGTGCCCAGCCTCAGGTCCTTGGCCATCAGCTCGGACCGGAACGCGGCCGGCTCGTAGCGGCGCGAACGCATCAGCTCCGCCCGGAACGACAGGACCTTCGAGCTGAAGCCGCTGGCTCCGATCGCCGCCAGGAGCCGGTCGCGGTCGAGGCCGGCCGCCACGCCGTAGTTGACGGCCTCGGCCAGCGCCGCGACCTGGCCGCCCAGCAGGAGGTTGAACACCAGCTTCGTGGTGGCCGCGTGGCCGGCCGGGCCGAGGTAGGACACCTCGCGGCCGATCGCCGCCAGCACGTCGCCCGCCGACTCGACGGCCGGCCGGGCTCCGGCGGCGAGCACCCGGAGCTGCCCGGCCGCGGCTTGGGCCGGGTTGCCCAGCACGCACGCCTCGATCCGGGTCACCCCGGCGGCCGCGAGCCGGGCGGTCAGCGCCCGGGAGTACCCGGCCGACACGGTCGAGGTGTCCACGATGACCAGCCCGGGCCGGATCGCGGGCCCGGCCGCGGCCAGCACCGCGTCCACCGCCGGCTCGTCGGCGAGGCTCAGCAGCACGCGGCCGGCGCCGGCCACCGCGGCCTCGGCCGAAGCGGCGAGCTCGGCGCCGCGGTCGAGCAGCGGGGCCGCCTTGGCGGCGGTGCGGTTGTGCACCAGCACCCGGTAACCGTGGCCGAGCAGGCTCGCCGCCATGCCCGAGCCCATCACGCCGAGGCCGAGCACGGCGATCGTCTTGGTGTCCATCGGCCTCAGCCCGCGGCGAACGCGGCCGGCGGCACCGAGATCTGCGAAATGCACCGCATCACGCTCTTGGCGAAGTGCTGCCGGAAGCCTTCGGGCGTCTCGGTGTTGCGCTCCGAAGCGAGGTACGGCTTCAGCTGCTCCTCGACCAGGTGCACCCCCTCCTGGCGGGCCATGTGCCTGCCGATCTGGGAGAAGTCGCCTTCGTAGTGGATGAACCGGACCAGCTGCGCGTCGCGGATGAACACCGCGGTGCCGAGGAGCCGGCCGACCTCGGTGCCGCTCTCGTCGCGCATGATCGGCGAATCGGCCCGCTTGAAGTTCGCGAAGATCCCGGCGATCTCGTCTTCGAAGCCGGGCTTGATGTCGTAGGTGATGGCCGCGTAGGGCATGGCAAAGCCTCCTGGTTCACATTCCGCCGTCGACGGCCAGCAGCGCGCCGGTGACGTAGGCCGACAGGTCACTGGCGAGGAACAGCACCGCGCCGGCGACCTCTTCCGGGGTGCCGAGCCGGCCCAGCGCGGTCATCCGCTTGACCCGTTCGGCGACCGGCGGCGCAAGCTCGTCGCCGGTGTCGATCACGCCCGGCGCGATCGTGTTGACCCTGATCCCGCCGAACTCCTTGCACAGCGACCGGGTCAGGCCGACCACGCCCGCTTTGGCCGCGGTGTAGTGCGCCGTGCCCGCCATCCCGCGGAACGCCACCGAGGCACCCACGTTGACCACGCTCGCGCCCTCGGCCAGCAGGGGCACGCACGCCTGGGTGACCAGGAACATCGACGTCAGGTCGGTGTCGATCAGCCGGGTCCACTCGGCCGGGTCCAGCCCGGCCAGCGGGGCGTGCCCGTGCACGCCCGCGTTGTTCACCAGCACGTCCAGGCCGCCCAGCTGCGCCTGGCAGGTCTCCGCGACGCGCGCCACGTCCGCCGCGGCGGTCACGTCCGCGCGCACGACGCTGCCGCCGAGCTCGGCCAGCTCCCGCCGCAGCGACTCCGCGGCGGCGGTGTCCTCCCGGTGCACGGCGACCACGGTCGCGCCGGCCGAGGCCAGCCCGAGCGTCACGGCCCGGCCGATCCCGCGGGTGCCGCCCGTGACGAGCGCCCGCTTGCCCTTCAATCCGAGTTCCACGCATTTCTCCTATCCGGTCGCGACCACGGCGATCGCGTTGACCAGCAGCGCGGCGATCGCGAGACCGGTCCGCAGCAGGTTCCAGTTGCGCCACCGCGGGCGCGGGTCGTCCCAAGTGGACGGAACGGTTTCGAGCGTCTTGACCGACCGGTTGATCGGCACGTTGGCCAGGTGTGAAACCGCGGACACGCCGAGCAGCAGCGCCGCCGCGAGTCCGAAGAGGACAGCCGCGCCGGCGATCGCCAGCACGGCGTCGGCCACCGCCGTCCCCAGCACGGTCAGCGGCATGACCGGGTCGTAGTTCTTCCCGATCAGCCGGTGGGCGGCCACGTACTGCTCGGGCTCCATCCCCCGGAACGCGGGCACCACGCTGAGCGCCACGCAGAACAGCACGCCGGCCGCGATCCCGCTGCCCGCGAGCACGAGCACCTCGAGCACGCCATCCACAATGGACTCCTAGTAGCTGGCCACGACCTGGTAGAGACCGAACGCGCTGCCCCGTGAGGCGTCCTGGTAGGGCCGCAGCGGCGACGTGGTGCCGCGGTGGTCCGGCCCGGTCTCCCACTTCCGGAAGGCGTCCAGGTCGGCCCACTCGCTCATCACGACGAACGAGCGGGCCTCGCCCAGCGACTGCATCAGCTCGTTGCCGAGCAGGCCCGGCGTGCCGGACAGCTCGGCGCTGATGCGGTGGTAGGCCTCGGTGACGCCGCCGGCGTCGCCCTCCGGCGCCGACGCGTAGATCAGCACGCGGACGCGGCTCACGCGGAAGCCCCGGCGCCGGTCAGGTTGTGCACCACCCGCATCGTCTGCATGGAGCCCTTGCTGCGGTACGGGTGCAGCTTGCCGCGGTGCACCACGTGCTCCTCGCTGCGCTCGTACTCGCGGAACAGCTCCTCGCTCACCCAGTCGCTGACGATGTAGTAGACGCCCTCCTCCTCGTCGCCGCGGGAGAGCCACTGGCCGAGGTTGGCGCGCTGGCCGGTGATCGTGCCGGCGCTCTCGTACCAGACCTTCTCGAACTCCTCGCCCTTGCCGGGCAGGACCTCCATCCGCAGCATGACGCGGAAGACCTCGCTGTCGGCCATCGTGTTCCCCTTCAGATTCCGCCGTCGACGTGGACGGTCTCGCCGGTGATGTAGGACGACAGGTCGCTGGCCAGGAACAGCACCGCGTTGGCGATCTCCGCCGGGCTGCCCAGCCTGCCGATCGCCGTGAGCTGGTGGTAACGCTGCTTGACTTCGTCCGGCAGCGGACGTTCCGGCGTCTCGATCACGCCGGGCGCCACCACGTTGACCCGGATCCGGCGGCCGCCCAGCTCCTTGGCGAGCGACCGCGCGAGCCCGATCAGCGCCGACTTCGACGCCGTGTAGTGCGCCCGCAGCGGGATCCCGACGGTCGCCACCCGGGAGCCGATCAGCACGATGGACGCGCCGTCGGACAGCAGCGGCAGCGCCTTCGAGATCAGCAGGTAGGCCGCGGTCAGGTTCGTGTCGAGGACGCGCTTCCACTCCTCGAGCGGCAGCTCCCCGAACGGGATGTGGCTGATCGCCCCGGCGTTGCTGACCAGGACGTCCAGCCCGCCCAGCCGCGTCCGGCACTCCTCCAGGAGTGTGTCGACCTCGTCGGGCCGGGTGACGTCGGCGAGCACGACGTGGTGTTCCCCGCCGATCTCCTTGAGTTCGCGGGACATCTTGGCGGCGGCCTCGGAGTCCGACCGTCCACAGGTGACGAGGCCGGCGCCCGCCCCGGCGAACGCGTGGGACAGGCCGCGGCCGATCCCCCCGGTTCCCCCGGTGACCAGCACCCGTTTGCCGTCGAGCCTGATGCTCATGTCTCTCCTTCGAAGTGTCAGTACAGGACGGCGATGCCGTCGGCGAGCAGCGCGGCCGCCATCAGGACCGTGCGGGCGGTGTTCCACGCCTTCCAGCGCGCCCGCGGGTCCCGGCTGGGCCAGTCCGGGGGTTCGTCCGCCGGGTCGAGCTTCAGCACGAACCGGTTGATCGGCACGGCCTTGGCGACCGACACCGCGATCACCGACGCGACGAGCACCGCGGCGACCACGAACCAGGCGCCCGAGGGCGCGGTGATCGCGGCGACCACGTTGGCCAGCAGCGCGACCGCGTTAATGATCGGCATCGCCGGGTCGTACCGCGGCTGCAGGTACTGCACCATCTCGACGTACCGCCGGTAGGACAGCACCTGCATCATCGGCGCGAGCCCGACGGTGGTGCAGAACATGTCGCCCGCGGCGATGCCGCCGCAGACCAGCGCCAGCAGCGCGGCGATCTGGTAGGTCATGGGCTCAGACCGGCACTTCGGCTTCGCGCGCGGCCTGCTCGAGGAGCTGCTTGATCCTCGCCTGCTGCCGGACGCTGTTCCCGTTGATCCGGGCGGCCATCGCGTGGTCGTCGAGCGGGGCGCCGGGCTTCATCTCGAAGTCCTGCACCCAGCGCAGCCGCACCCCGCCGGCCACCTCGGTGTACTCCCAGAACAGCGTCATGTACTTGAACGGGCCGGTCTCGACGCGGTGCGAAAGGGTGGTGCGGGCCGCCTCGTCGAGGCGTCGTTCGGACACCCACGACCACACCTTGCCGTTCTCGTCCGGGTGCAGCGCGAGCCGGAAGGTGATCCGGTCGTCCCGGCGGTCGAGCACCGTGGCCTCGGCGTACTCGTCGAACAGCTCGGTCCACGACCCGACGTCGTTGGTCCGCTGCCAGACCAGCTCCATCGGCGCCTCGATGAACACGCTGTTGTCCGTGTGCGCGGCCATGTCAGGCGATCCCGACGGGGTTGTTGATGTAGCCCAGCAGCTGCCGCAGGGTCATCGACTCGGCGGTGACCTCCTCCGGGATCCCGCGGCCGGAACGCTGCTGCAGCCGCGCGGCGATCTCGAGCACCGCCAGCGAGTCGTAGCCGAGTTCGGCCATCTCGACGTCCAGGATGTCGCCGTCCAGGTCGACGGACTCGTCGGTTCCGCAGGTGCGCAGGACCTGTTTGAGATCTTCGAGCGTGAGCACGTTCTCCTCCTTCGTGGGGTCAGGGGTCAGCGGGTGAGCACGAGCGCCGAGTTGAACCCGCCGAAGCCCCGGGCCAGCACCAGCGCGGTCCGCACCCGCGCGGGCCGGGGCTCGCGGACCAGATCGAGCTCGTAGGCGGGTTCGGTGACGCCGACGGTCGGCGGCAGCACGCCGTCGCGCATGGCCAGCAGCGCGCAGGCGACGTCCAGGGGCGCGCCACCCGCGGCCAGCCGCCCGGTCATCGTCTTCGGCACGGTGACCGGCACCCCGCGGCCGCCGAACACCCCGGCCAGTGCCGCGGCTTCCTCGGCGTCGCGCGTTCGCGTCCCCGCGCCGTCGGCGAACACGACGTCCACATCGGACGGACGCAGGCCGGCGTCCGCCAGCGCGCCGGTGATCGCCCGCAGCAGCCCGCCGGGGCGCCCGGACCCCGGCCGGGGATCGAACGTCGCCGCGTACCCGGCGACCCGTCCGTACTCTTCGGACACTCCGCGGGCGCGGGCGGAGCGCTCGTCTTCCAGCACCAGGATCGCGCCGCCCTCGCCCGGCACGTGCCCGGAAGCGCGTTCGTCGAAGGGCAGGTACTCGCCGCGGGTCAACTGCCCGCCGGCGCTCTGGCACACCAGCGCGTACGGCGAAAGCGCCGCCTCGGTGCCGCCGGTGACCACGGCCTTGGTGCCGGTGCGCAGCATCCGCCGGCTCTGCGCGAGCGCGTCCAGGCCGCCCGCCTGCTCGGCGACGACGACGCCGTTGGGGCCGCGCATCCCGTGCCGGATGGACAGCTGGCCGGTGGTCGCCGCGTAGAACCACGCGATCGACTGGTACACCGAAACGTACTCCGGTCCGGCGCTCCACAGCCGCTCGATCTCCCGCTGGCCGAACTCGTTGCCCCCGGACGAACTGGCGGTGATCGCGGCGAAGTCGTAGTCGTCGAAGCCCCGTTCGCCGTCGAGGCCCGCGGTCCGCAGTGCCTCCTCGGTCGCGGTCATGGCGAGCCGGGTCCAGCGGTCGGTCTGCACGGTGATCCGGTTCGGCAGGGAGTCCGCGTCGTCGGGCACCGCGCCGACGTGCGAGACCGGGTAGCCGGTGGCGTCGAACCGGGTCACCGGCGCGAGCCCGCTCTGCCCGGCCAGCACGTTCGCCCAGAAGTCCTCGACGCCGACGCCGTTGGGCGCGACCACCCCGATCCCGGTGATCACCGGGGCCGTCTCCGAAGTGGTCGCGGTGGTCGCGGTGGTCACCGTCGTCACACCGGCTCCCGGGTCAGGACGACGGCCGTCTGGAACCCGCCGAAGCCGCTGCCGACCGTGAGCACGGTGTCCAGCCCGATCTCCCGGGCGACGTTCGGGACGTAGTCGAGATCGCACTCCGGGTCGCGCTCGTGCAGGTTCGCCGTCGGCGGCACGACCTGGTGCTCCAGCGCCAGCGCGCAGGCCGCGACCTCCAGCGAGCCGATCGCGCCGAGCGAGTGCCCGATCATCGACTTGATCGAGCTGACCGGCACCCGGTAGGCGTGGTCGCCGAGGCTGCGCTTGACCGCGGCGGTCTCGTGCCGGTCGTTCTGTTTGGTGCCCGAACCGTGGGCGTTGACGTAGCCGACGCGGTCGCCGGGCAGGCCGGCCCGGCGGAGCGCGACGTCGACGGCCTCGGCCAGCTCGCGGCCGTCGGGTTTCAGCCCGGTCATGTGGTAGGCGTTCGCCCTGGTCGCGAAGCCGGAGACCGCGCAGTAGACGTGCGCGCCGCGCCGCCGGGCGCTCTCGGCTTCCTCGACGACGAAGACGGCGGCGCCCTCGCCGAGCACGAAACCGTTGCGCGTGCGGTCGAACGGCCGGGACGCGTGCGCGGCGTCGTCGTTGTCGGGGGACGTGGCCTTGATCGCGTCGAAGCAGGCGACGGTGATCGGCGAGATCGGCGCGTCGGTGGCGCCGGCGAGCATGACGTCGGCCTCGCCGGACTCGATGAGCCCGGCGGCGTGGCCGATCGCGTCGAGCCCGGACGTGCAGCCGGTGGAGATCGTGGCGACCGGGCCCTGTGCGCCGCAGCGCCAGGCGACCTCGGCCGCGAAACTGCTCGGGACGAGGTACTCGTACAGCTGCGGGGCGGCCTTGGCGGGGTCGACCACCCAGTCGCGGGCCCCGGCGGAGACGGTGAGGTACTCGTTCTCCAGCCCGATGGTGGCGCCGACGGCGCTGCCGATCGTGACACCGAGCCGGTACGGATCGAGCGCACCCGGGTCCAGGCCGCTGTCGACCACGGCTTCGTCCGCGCAGACGAGCGCGAACTGCGCCGCGCGGTCGAGGCGCGCGGACTCCTCCGCGGTCAGGCCGTTGAGCTCGCCCTCGAAGTCGCATTCGGCCGCGATGCGCGAGCGGAACCCCGACGCGTCGAAGGCCGAGATCGGCCGGGTCGCGGTGCGGCCTTCGGTGAGCAGCGCCCAGAAGGCCTTGGTGCCGATCCCGCCCGGGGCGACGACACCGATGCCGGTGATGACCGCGGTCCTCGTCACGGTGCCCCCACGGCCGGCTGGGCCTCGGCCGGCGCCGGCAGCTCCTCGGTGTCGACGTGGCCGAGCTCCGGGCGCGGGGCCAGCGGGCACAGGTGGAACACCGCCTCGGCGGGCTCGCCGGTGTGGTTGTCCACCCGGTGGCGACCGTTCTTCGGCACGACCAGGCCTTCACCCTGGTGCAGCACGTAGGACGCGCCGTCGACGCGGACGGTCAGCTCGCCGCGCGTGACGTAGAGGAACTCCTCGGAATAGGGGTGGTAGTGCTCCGAGACGAACTCGCCTGGGCGCAGGGTCAGCACCCCGAGGAAGCCGGTCGTGGCCCCGGCGGTCTTGGGGCCGAGGACGACGCGCAGCTCGCCGCCGCGGCGGCGGTTGGGCTCGGCGTCGGCGTAGGACGCCACCTTCAGCTGCTCCATCAGGCGGCCCGCCAGCTGTAGAAGCGGTGCGCCATCGCGTCGGCCGGGCCGCGCCAGGTCTGCGGGTCGTACGGGGTGATGAACGGGTCGAGCTTGGTGTTGATGTCGGTCCACAAGGGACTCTTGCGGGCCGCGGCGAGCCCTTCGGCCAGCGGCCGTTCGGCCTCGATGAGGTGGAAGTACAGGCCCCGGTAGGAGAACAGCGACCGCGCCGTCACACCCACCGTCGCCGGGAGCTCCCCGGCGTCGGACTCGCCGAATATCCCGGCCACCGATTCCGCCGAATCCGGATCCATGCGTGCCACGATGAGAGTGCGTTCCACTCGTGCCGCCCTTCCCTGAAGCGAGGTCCCGATGTTTTCGCGGGCAGGACGATACTCGTCGGCCGCATTCGAGAACGGTTCGAAATCCGGTCGCACTTTTGCCGCTGCCGCGCTTTCCCCCGGAATTCACGGCGCCGCTCAGCCCACCCGGGCCGGATCGCCGCTCATCGTGGCGAGCACGCGGCGCAGCCAGTCCAGCTCGGCGTGCCCGACGGCGCACAGGTAGTCCAGCTCCATGACGCGCTTGAACTCCAGGTGCGGGCCGGCGGCCGCCAGCTGGACGGCGTACTCGGCGAGCCGGCCTTCGAGCCGGATCCGGCGCTGCCGCAGCGCCGACACCTGCAGGTCGGCGTCCAGGTTCCCGAGCAGCGACAACGCCGCGCCGAAGGCCGGGATCTCCTCCGGCGTGGTGACCAGGCGGGACAGCTGGGTCGCCATCTCCTCGTCGCCGTCGGGGGTGATCCGGTACACCGTCCGCTCCGGGCGGCGCCCCTCCCGGGTGGTCTCGACCGGCTCGATCAGCCCGTCGGCCTGCAGCCGCTCGATGGCCCGGTAGATGCTGCGCGGCAACCCGGGGATGATGTTGTCCTTGTGCCGCTGGCGGATCAGCCGCAGCATCTCGTACGGGTGCCGGTCGCCCTCGTTGAGAAAGCACAGCACGGTCAATGCGGCGAAATCCCGGGATCGATTCACGGAGCTTCCTTTCCGAAGTATTTCGTTCCGCACTATTTCCCCGGCCGGTTTTCCGGAGCACGGGAAGGCGGAAACGGGAGGAGCGCCGGTTCCGCGGGGAACCGGCGCTCCTCGGGCGGGAACTCAGCGGGCCGCGGCGGCCACCGCCGGCGCGGCGGGTCTCGCCGCGGCCGGCACGGCGAGCCGCGCGGCCAGCGACCGCCGGGCGAGCACGAGCGCCAGCCCGGCGCCGAGGCCGGCGCCCGCCAGCACGAGGTAGTACACCGGGCGCGGGAGCACCGCGGACAGGTGCACGAGCTGGCTGCCGATGCCGGCGCCGAAGGCCGAGCACATCCAGTACAGCCCCATCGTGCGCCCGGCGAAGGTCGACGGCGCGACGTCCACCGAAGCGCTGAGGCCGACCGGCGCGAGCACCACCTCGCCGAGGGCGAGCAGCAGGTAGACCGCGATCAGCCACCAGGGGGAGACCAGGCCGCCGGTGGCGAGCCCCGACGCGGCGCTCATCAGCAGCATCGACCCCGCGGCGGCGGCCAGCCCGAGGGCGATCTTCACGGGTAGCGAGATGCGCTCGCCCACCCGGGTCCACAGCACCGCGAGCACCGGCGCGAGCACGAGCATGAACAACGGGGTCGCGGAGGCGAACCAGCCGGCCGGGATGGTGAACCCGCCGAGCCGCCGGTCGGTCGCGTGCTCGGCGAACAGGCTGAGCAGGGAGTTGCCCTGGATGACGAACATCCAGAACAACGCGGTCGCGGCGAGCACCCAGCCGAACGCCGTCACCCGGCTCCGCTGCGGCACGCTCAGCGCGGGGCTGCGGCGCAGGACCAGGAAGTAGGCCACCGGCGCGATCAGCGAAAGCAGGCCCATCGCGATCACGACGTGCATCAGGGTGAACGTGCCCGCCAGCACGTCGGCGGCCGCCAGCACGGCGACGGCACCGGCGGAGATCGCCGCGATCAGCGCGGCCTTGCGGCGCTCGGCCGCCGAGGCCGGGTGCCCCGGTGCCCGCCCCAGGTCGCCGAAGGACCGGCTGCCCAGCACGAACTGCGCGATCCCGAAGGTCATGCCGACGCCGGCGGCGGCGAACCCGAGGTGCCAGTCGACGGTCTCCCCCAGGAACCCGGTCACCAGCGGCGCGACCAGTGCGGACAGCTGGATGCTGACGTAGAACAGCGAAAGCGTCGATTCGCGCTGCGCGCTCTGGCCGGGCCCGTGGAACCGGCCGAGCAGCGCGAGCATGTTCGGCTTGAGCAGCCCGGTGCCCGCGGCGATCAGCCCGAGCCCGAGCCACGTCGCGGCGGCGGCCGGGACGAGCATGGTGAAGTGCCCGAGCGCGATGCCCGAGCCCCCGATCACCACGGCCCGGCGCTCGCCGAGCACCCGGTCGCCGAGCCAGCCGCCGGGCATGGCGGCCATGAAGACGAGACCGACGTACGCGCCGAAGAGCGCGGCCGCGGTTCCCATCGGCAGACCGAGCCCGCCGCGGGCCGGTGGTGCCGCGGCGTAGAGCGCGAGGATCGCGATCATGCCGAAGAAGCTGAAGCGTTCCCACATGTCGGTGAGGAACAACGTGACGAACCAGCGTGGGCGACCTAGGACCATGCCGGCGAGCATGCGGCGGCCGCTTCGAGCGCTGCTGGAGAAGGACTCGCGGCCTCGCGCGCGCGGCCGGCCACGCGCGCGAGGCCGGCCGGGAGAACGGGACCCGAGTCTTTTTCGAGCGCCCGGTGGTGTTGTTCGGCCCGACGCCCCGAAAGGAGACCGATGTGAGCGGTCCGTCCACTTTGAACGACATCAACCGGCTGGGTATCGCGTTCGCCGAAGCGAAGGTCGTGCTGGCCGCCGTCGAGCTCGGCCTCTTCACCCGGCTGGCCGCCGGGCCCGCGACCCGGGACGAGCTGTGCGACGCGCTCGGGTTGCACCCCCGCGCCGCAAGGGATTTCCTGACCGCGTTGACCTGCACCGGGCTCGTGCACCACGAGGACGGCAAGTACGCGGCGAGCCCGGCCGCCGACACCTACCTCGACAAGACCAAGCCGACCTACGGCGGCGCGTTCCTCGAACGCGCGAACCGGATGATGTACCCGGCGTGGGAGAACCTCTCGGGGCTGCTGCGCACCGGCGAACCGCAGCTGGCCGGCCGCGAAGACCAGGCCGCCGCGTTCGAGAAGATGATGGGCAACCCCGATCACCTGCGGAACTTCCTGCGGATGATGGACGCCGTGTCCGGGCCGCTGGCACCGGAACTGGCGACGAAGTTCGACTGGAGCGCCCGCCGCACGGTGCTCGACGTCGGCGGCGCGCGCGGCAACCTGCTCGCGCAGGTGCTCAAGGCCCACCCGCACCTGACCGGGACGGTGTTCGACCTGCCCCCGATCGAACCCATGTTCGACGAGCACATCGCGGGCTTCGGGCTCACCGACCGGGCGCGGTTCGCCGGCGGCGACGCGTTCACCACCGAACTGCCCGCGGCCGACGTCGTCGTCACCGGGCACGTCCTGCACGACTGGGGTCCCGCCGAGCGGACCGAGCTGGTGCGGCGGATGGCGCGGGCGGTGAACCCCGGCGGGGCGCTGCTGATCTACGACATGCTGCTGGAACCGGCGCCGACGGACCCGTGGAACACGCTGATCAGCCTCAACATGCAGCTGCTCTCCCCCGGTGGGTCCGAGTACACCCTGGCCGAGTGCCAGGAGTACCTCGCCGCGGCCGGGCTGTCCGATGTGGACACCGTGCGCCTCGGCGACCACGACACCCTCGTCATCGCCCGGAAGCCCGCATGAGCTCCGCACGGGTGCCCGTCCTCGTCGTCGGCGGCGGCCCGGTCGGCCTGTCCACCGCGCTGTTCCTGACCCGGCACGGCATCGCGCCGACACTGGTGGAGCGCCGCGACTCCACGTCGTGGCTGCCGCGCGCACCGGGCATCCAGGCGCGGACCCTGGAGATCTTCGCCGCGGCGGGTCTCGAGCGGGAGATCCGCGCGCTCGAAATGGGGGACTCCCACCCGTACTTCGAGGGCGGCATCCTCCGCACTCCCACCCTGGCCGAGATCGGCACCGCCGAGATCGTCGAGTCGCCGTCACTGGACGGTGCGGAGATCAGCCCGCAGCGGGTGATGGGCTGCGGCCAGGACCGCTACGAGCGCGTGCTGGCCGAGGCCGCCCGCGCGGGCGGCGCCACGCTGGAGTTCGGCACCAAGCTCGTCGCCTTCACCGCCGGCGAGGACGGGGTGACCGCCGAGCTGGAGTCCGTCGCCGACGGCACGCGGCGGACGATCGAGGCCGGTTACCTCGTCGCCGCCGACGGCGCAAGCAGCTTCGTCCGGCGCACGCTGGGGATCCCCCAGGAGGGGCGGGGCACGGTCTTCCACGCCCTGAGCATCTACTTCCGGGCCCCGCGCCTGGAAAGCGTCATGCACGACCGCAAGTTCATCCTGTGCTACGCCACCCAGGGCCCGACGGTGATGACGTTGTCCCGGCTGCACGGGTGCGACCCGTGGGCCGGCGCCGCGCTGTACGACCCGGCCGAGGAGTCACCGGCCGACTTCACCGAGGAGCGGTGCGTGCAGGTCGTGCGGGACGCCGCCGGGGTGCCCGACCTCGAGGTCGAGATCGTCGGCACCGTGCCGTGGGAGGGCGCCCAGCGGGTGGCCACCACGTTCCGGTCCGGGCGGGTGCTGCTCGCCGGGGACGCCGCGCACGTGCACCCGCCCGCGGGCGGGTTCGGCGCCAACACGGGCATCCACGACGCGCACAACCTGGCGTGGAAGCTCGCGGCCGTCCTGCGCGGCTGGGGCGGGGAACGGCTGCTCGACAGCTACGACGCCGAGCGGCGTCCACTGGGGACGGCCATGGCCGACCAGGCGTTGCTGCGCAACCGGATCCGGCACGGCCACGCCACGGAGGCGGACCGGGCCCGGATGGTCGACGACATCATCGTCACCCTCGGCTACCGGTATTCGTCGTCGGCGATCGCGGCCGAGGACGACGACGCCCCGGTGCTCACCCCGCGCCTGGAGCTGACCGGCCAGCCCGGCACCCGGGCCCCGCACGTGTGGCTCCGCCGCGACGGGAAGCGCGTTTCGGCGGTCGAGCTGTTCTTCGGCTCGTACGTGCTGCTGGCCGGCCCCGACGCCGAGAAGTGGCACGACGCGGCTTCGGTGGTCGCGACGGAAACCGCGGTGCCGTTGCGCTCGTTCCGGATCGGCCGCGAGCTGGTGGAGGACGAGGGCGCCGACTGGGCCAAGGCCTACGGGGTCGCGCCGGACGGTGCGGTGCTGGTGCGTCCGGACGGGTTCGTCGCGTGGCGCACGACGGAGGCCGGGCAGGACCCGAAGGCCACCCTGCACGCGCTGCTGGAATCCCTGGTCTGACCGCTTTCGGGGACGCCGTCGCGCTCGCCCGCCGAGTGCGGCGGCGCGGCGGAGACGGCGGCGGCGCCGAGTGCGGCGGCGTGGCGGAGGCGGCGGCGGTGGCGCGGAGGCGGCGG
The DNA here is from genome assembly GCF_053600695.1 of Amycolatopsis sp. NPDC005003. Classification (NCBI taxonomy): domain Bacteria; kingdom Bacillati; phylum Actinomycetota; class Actinomycetes; order Pseudonocardiales; family Pseudonocardiaceae; genus Amycolatopsis; species Amycolatopsis sp. NPDC005003. The sequence goes on from NZ_JBSGAI010000026.1 coordinate 26,396, forward strand.
CGGGCGCACCGGAGGCGGCGAGCACCGTGTCGGAGCGAACGCGCCGAGTTGCCCACAACCGTCCCGGGCTGTGGGCAACCCGTCCTCGGCGGGCACTTCCCGGCAGTTTCCGTCGGCCACCGCCGATAAGCTGAAGCGGGGCGGATCCCCCAGGGAGGGCGGGTCCCGCGCGCGGCGACCTTGCAGGCGCCCCCAACGGCCCAAACGGCAAGCGGACAGCCAAACCCGCACCCCACCCAGACCCGCTCCCCCCACCCCGATCCGAAGCCCCAACACGGCCGGTGGCGCCGGGTCAAGGCACGCTTTCCCGCCTTGACCCGGCACCACCGGCCGTAGTCACAATCGGGCATCGGGGTGGAGGACACCACCCAAGGCAACCCGAAACCACCCACACCAGCCACACCTCCAGACGAAAGCCAGCCACCACGGACCCGAAACAACTGAAGCGCCTTCGCCAGGATCTCCCGGCGAAGGCGCTTCAGTGGCGTTCTAGACCGTCACCGGCTCCCGGCAGTGCAGTGCCGCCAGCACGTCGCCCAGGTCCTCCGGCGTGAAGCCGGATTCCTTGCGCCAGGCCACGAACCCGTCCGGACGGACCAGCAGCGCGCCGGTTCCGGTGATGCCGTGCCGGGCCTGCTGGGTGCCTTCGAGCACGAAGGACCTGAGTCCGGTGGCCACCTTCGTGCCGGTGAGCAGGACGTACTCGCGGCCGTAGCGGTCGAGGGTGGACCCGCTGCCGAGCCGCAGGTGCGGTGCCCGCGTGCCCGGCTGTCCGGTCAGCTCCGCGGGCTCCAGCGCCACCGGTCCGTCACCGGAAGCGAACGGGCCCGGGTAGCGGTACCCGAACACCGCGGCGTCGTACGGCACCAGCGCGTGCCCCTCAGGCGCGGGCACCTTCGCCCCGCCCCGCGCGTTCATCAGCAGCAGCGCCTGCCCCAGGGTGAACTCCGCGACCGGACGGCGTTCGGCGTCGTAGGTGTCCAGCAGCGCCTCCCCCGCCCGGCCGCTCAGCACGTGCGCGAGCTTCCAGGCCAGGTTGTGCGCGTCCTGGATGCCGGTGCCGGCACCGAACGCGCCGGTCGGCGGCATGACGTGCGCGGCGTCGCCGACGAGGAACACCCGGCCGGCGCGGTAGGTGTCCGCGACGAGCGCGCCGACTTCGTAGCCGAGCACCCGCACGCCGTTCTCCAGCTGCGGGACGAGGGAGACCGGCAGGTCTTCCACGCCGGTCGCGGCCCGGATCGCGGCCACGCAGCGCTCGTCCCCGAAGTCCTCGATGCGCTCGCCGCGCTCGGGGAAGTACGGGGTGTTGAACACCCAGCGCCGGTCGCCGCCGTGCGGGAACAGCACCGTGCCCTCGGCGGGCGTGGTGAGGTGGCACGACGCGACGAACCGGCCGCATCCCGGGTCGTGGCGGCCGCGCATCGGCCCGGACAGGTCGGCGTCGAAGACCATGCTCGCGACGTGGCTGAGCTTGCCGGGACCGTGCCGGCCGATGCCGAGCAGCGACCGCACCGTGCTGCCGTTGCCGTCGGCACCGATCACGTACGCGGCCCGGATCTCGCGCTCACCCTCCACAGTGGACACGGTGGCGGTGACCCCGGCTTCGTCTTGGTCGAGCCGGACGAGCCGGTGCCCGAACCGCACGTCCGCGCCGAGCTCCTCGGCCCGCTCCCGCAACACGTGCTCGAGCCGATCCTGGTCGATCATCCCCCAGCCGGACGGGCTGACCTCGGCACCGCCACCCGCGTCGGCGGGCGGCCGCTGTTCGGTGCGGCTGAGCTCCTCGCCGGCCAGGGTCACCGCGCGCAGGAGGTACACCGAGGGCAGTTCGCTCACGTAGCCGCCGCTGTCGGTGACCGCGGACGCGAGCCCGACCTGGCGGAGCAGCTCCGCCGTCCGGGGGTTGATGCTGCGGGCCCGGGGGTGGATCAGCGTCCCGGAATGCCGCTCCACCACGGCGGTGCGCACGCCGAGCCAGGAGAGGAAGGTGGCGGCGGCGAGGCCGGTCAGCCCGCCGCCGGCCACCAGGACGTCCACAGTGGTCGGCTTCACCGCGGGGCCTCCAGCAGCGCGTGCCGCAGCTGCCGGGTCAGCTGGTCGGTGACCCCGAGCGCGGCGAGGTAGTCCGGGAACGACCCGTAGTCGAGGTCGACCTGGTCGTAGGCCGCGTCGAGGTAGGCGCCCGTGGTGCCGGAGGACAGCAGGTAGTCCTGGCGGATCACGTCGTCGGGCACCCCGAGCACCTTGAGCAGGAGCACCGTCATCCAGCCGGTGCGGTGGTTGCCGCCGGTGCAGTGGTAGAGCACCGGCCGCTGGCGGGCGTCGGCGATGTGGGTGAGCGCGTCGACGAACTGGTGGCCCAGGTTCGGGTTCGACACCAGCAGCCGGTAGTTGTCCATGATCAGGTCCCCGGTGGACGGCGGGGTCTTCGGGTCCGGCGGCACCGCCTGGTCCGGGTCGCCGACCGGTTCCGCGACGTGCGTGACGCCGGCCGGGATCGGGTCCGGGCCCTCGGCGGTCGCTTCCGCGGTCGAGCGGAAGTCGACGTCTTCCTTGATCCCCAGACCGGCGAGCTCTTCGCGGCCGGTCGCGGTGGCGGGCGTCAGCCGCGCGGTGCGGAAGATCGTGCCCCACCGGATGCGCAGGCCGTCCGCGGCCGGGTAGCCGCCGAGGTCGCGGGCGTTCTTGACGCCGTCGAGCTCGATCAGCTTGGCGGCCACCGCCTCGCCCAGCCTCGCCCCGCCGGGCACGATGACGAAGTACCAGCGGGACACCGGCGCCAGGCCGGTCACGGTCACCGCCCCGGTGGCGTCCTTCGCGACCAGCACGCCGTCCTGGGCCTTCTCGATCGGGCGGGTGGCGGCGTACACCGACGCCGAGCGGACGTCGCTCGCGGGTGACCAGCTCAGCCGGTAGCTGCCGTCGGCGGCCCGCACCGCCGTGGCGCCGGCGATCGGCAGCGGCCGGGGATCGCAGGCGAACGCGGCGGTACCGCCGGTCAGGACGGCGGTGGCGGTGAAGACGGCCGTCACCACCCCACCTCGCCGCAGGGACAAGCGCACCATAACGGTCTTCTTCCTCTGGATCGGATCGGTAACACGAGCGGGACACGCGCGCGGCCCCAGGCTCGTCACCGCCGGTCGAAGCCCGCTGGGACCCGGCTCGACGGCGCGGCCGGGAGTCCCAGCCGGGTCCCAACGAGGTTCGAGTCCGCGCGCCGACCATGCGGGGCGAAGCTGCCACCGGAAGACTGGAGACCGGCATGCGGATCGGGGTCGGCCTGCCCGCGATGGTTCCGGGCACCCGCGGCGCGGACCTGCTCGGCTGGGCCGTGACGGCCGAAGCGAGGGGCTTCTCGACGCTCGGGGTGCTGGACCGGATCGTCTACCCGAACCACGAGCCGCTCACCACGCTGGCGGTCGCGGCCGGAGCGACGCGCCGGATCCGCCTGTCCACCACGGTGCTGCTCGGCGCGACGCGCAACCCGGCCGTGCTGGCCAAGGAGGCGGCGACCCTGCACGAGCTGTCCGGCGGGCGGCTGGAGCTCGGGCTCGCCGCGGGCGGGCGGCGCGACGACTTCGACGTCACCGGCACGTCGTTCACCCGGCGCGGCCGGAACCTGGACGAGCTGATCACCACCTTGCGCCGCACCTGGCGCGACGGCGAGATCGGCCCCACCCCCGCGACGCCCCCGCCGGTGCTGCTCGGCGGCCACTCCGAGGCGGCGATGCGGCGGGCCGCCGCGATCGCGGACGGGTGGATCTCCGGGAGCGGCTCGGCCGAGCCGTACGCCGACCGGCTCACCCGGCTGCGCAAGGCCTGGGCCGAGGCCGGCCGCACCGACGAACCCCGGCTGGTCGCGCTGGCCTATTTCGCGCTCGGCCCGGACGGGAGCACGCAGGCCCGTGCCTACCTCGGCGGCTGCTACCGAGGCATGGGCCGCTACGCCGAGCGGGTCATCGGCGAAACGCTGCTCACGCGGGAGGCGCTCGCCCGCACCGCCGCCGAGTACGCCGACGCCGGCTGCCACGAGCTCGTGCTCTTCCCGTGTTCGGCCGGGCTCGGCCAGCTCGACCTGCTCACCGAGGCCCTGTCCGGTACGGGCCTGCTCGATGCGGGGCTGTCTTGAGGGCGCTGGTCACCGGGGCGGGGCGCGGCATCGGGCTCGCCGTCTGCCGTCACCTCGTCGACGCCGGCTTCGAGGTCGTCGCGTCGGCGCGGCGCCTCGCCGACGCCGAGGCCGCCGGAACCGGCCGGGCCGTGCGGCTCGACGTCACCGACGCCGGCTCGGTGGCCGCCGCGCTCGAGCAGGCCGGCCCGGTCGACATCCTGGTGAACAACGCCGGGGTGCTCCTCGACGCCGGTGCGCCGCCCGAGTCCGTCCCGCCCGAGCTCGTCGCCGGAACCCTGGCGGTCAACGCGCTCGGCGCGCTGCGCGTGTCCCAGGCCGTGCTGCCGGGCATGTTCGCGCGCGGCTGGGGCCGGATCGTCATGGTGTCGAGCGGCACCGGGGCGTTCAGCCACGGCCTGTTCACCGGCGCGCCGGCGTATTCACTGTCCAAGACCGCGCTGAACGCCGTGACCGTGCTGCTCGCGAACTCCGCGCGCGGCCGGGGAGTGCTGGTCAACGCGGTCAACCCCGGCCGGGTGCGCACCCGCATGATGCCCGAGGCCGACGGCGACCCCGCGACCGCGGCCGCCGACATCGCCTGGGCCGCCACGCTGCCCGACGACGGGCCGACCGGCACCTTCTTCCGTTCCCGCGAACCGATCGATTGGTGAGGATCCCGATGACCGAAGCCGTGACGGCACTGCCCGCGTTCCCCTTCCGCGTCCGCACCCCCGGGGAAGCGCTCGACGAGTACTCGAAACTGCGCGCGCGGGCGGCGGTGACCCGGGTCCGGCTGCCCGGCGGCCACGAAGGCTGGCTGGTCCTGCGCCACGCCGAGGTCCGCACCGTCCTCACCGACCTGCGGTTCAGCAAGGAAGCGATGACCGGGCCGGACGCGCCGAGGCTGATCCCGGTGCACCGCGGCTCGCGGTCGCTGGTGAACCTGGACCCGCCGGACCACACCCGGTTGCGCAAACTGGCCTCGCGCGAGTTCACCCAGCGGCGGGTCGACACGCTGCGGCCGCGGATCGAGGAGATCACGGCGGGTCTGGTCGACGCGATGCTGGCCGCCGGGACCACCGCCGACGCGGTGACCGCGCTGGCCCTGCCGCTGCCGATCACGGTGATCTGCGAACTGCTCGGCGTCGAACCCGCCGAACAGGCGCAGTTCCGGCAGTGGGGCGACAAGGTGCTCACCGTCGGCGGGCCGGGCGCGGACGCCGACGCGGCACGCGAGGCCGCCGGCGCGCTCATGGGCTACCTCACCGGGCTGATCGAGCGCAAGCGCGCCCGGCCGGGCGAGGACCTGCTGACCCGGCTGCTGCAGGCCCAGGAGGACGGCGACTCGCTCGACGACGAGGAACTGCGCACGCTCGCGATGACGATCCTGATCGCCGGCTACCACACCACGGTCAGCGCGGTGTCGCACCTCCTCGTGCACCTGCTGGAAGATCCGGCGCGCTACCAGTCCATCTTGGACGATCCGAGGCTGATCGGCACCGCCGTCGAAGAGGCACTGCGCTACAGCCAGGTCGCCGGCGGGTTCGGCTCGATGCGGATCGCGCTCGAAGATGTCGAGCTCGACGGCGTGACGATCCGGGCGGGCGAGCCGGTGATCCCGCTGATCAACTCCGCGAACCGCGACGAATCCGCGTTCGCGGCGGCGGACGAGCTCCGGCTGGACCGCACCGACAACCCGCACCTGGCCTTCGGCGCGGGCATCCACTTCTGCCTCGGTGCCGCCCTCGCCCGGCTGGAACTGCGCGTGCTGCTGGAAACCCTGGTGGCCCGGCGGATCCCGCTCGCCCTGGGCACCCCGGTGGACGAGCTGCGGTGGCACCTCGCGACCGCGTTCCCCCGCCCGGCCGAGCTGCCGATCCGATGGTGACCGCGCCGAGGTTCGGCATCCTGGGCTGCGCCGACATCGCCGCGCGCCGGACGGTTCCGGCGATGGCCGCCGCGGGCCTGCGGGTCACCGCGGTGGCGAGCCGGTCGGCGGCGAAGGCGGCGGCCTTCACCGCCCGGTTCGGCGGCGAGGCCGTGACCGGCTACGCGACGCTGCTGGACCGGCCGGACGTCGACGCGGTGTACATCCCGCTGCCGATCGCCCTGCACCAGGAATGGGCGGAAGCGGCCCTCGAAGCGGGCAAGCACGTGCTGGTGGAGAAGACGGCGACGATCGGGACGGCCGCGGCCGCCCGGCTGGTCGAGCTCGCGACCGCGCGGGGGCTGGTGGTGATGGAGAACTTCGCGTTCCCCCACCACTCCCAGCACGCCGAGGCGGCGGAACTGGTGACCAAGGGCGTGGTCGGCGAGCCCCGCCTGATCACCGCGGACTTCGGCATCCCGCCGACGGCGCCGTCCGGGATCAGGTACTCCTCCGCCCTCGGCGGCGGCTCGCTGCGCGAGACCGGGTGCTACCCGATCCGGGCGTCCTGGCCCTACCTCCGCACCCCCGAGGTGGCCGGCGCGGTGCTCGTGCGCTCCGGCGAGGTGGACGTGTCCGGCAGCGCGCTGCTGAGCGACGGGAAGGTGGCGGCCCAGTGCTCGTTCGGGTTCGTGCACACCTACCGGAGCACGATGTCGGTGTGGGGCAGCGAAGGCCGGCTGACGCTGGACTGGGCGTTCACCCCGCCGGCCACGACGCGCCCGGTGCTGCGCCTGGAGTCCCAGGACGTGCGGGAGGAGCGGACTCTCCCGGCGGACGACCAGTTCCGCAATGTCCTGCTGCACTTCGCGAGCCTGATCGGCGATCCGGCCGGGCGGGTTCTCGAATACGAAACGCTGCTCACCCAGGCCCGGCTGCTCGAAGAGGTCGTCGCGCGGGCGTGAGCGGTCTGCCGTGGCCGGTCGTGAGTGGTAATTCGGGTTAGAACCCGAATCACCACTCACGACGGGGTCAGGCTGTGGCCACGAACGACATGAAGTGCGGGTGCACGTCCAGCTCCAGCACCTCGGTGAACACCTCGTTCAGGATCGCGGTGCCTTCCGCGCTGGTCAGCAGCTGCGTCCGGTACGCGCCGGTCTTCATCCGGCCGCCCGAGGCGCGGATCACCACCGCCGTGCTGAAGAACGCCGCCGTGCGGCGGAGGTGGTTGAACGTGCCGTAGCGCTTGCGCTCGAAGTCGTGGAAGTTGTCGCCCGTCCACAGGTTCCCGACGAAGATCCCGCCCGGCGCCATGAACGTCTTGAGCCGCTCCAGCACTTCGCGGACGTCACCGAGGTGGTGGATCGCGTCGACGCACATCACCAGGTCCGCGGTGCCGAGCTCGTGCTCGGCCCAGAAGTCGCCCAGCACGAGCTCGAGGTCCTCGTGGTGCACCCGGCCGCGCACGATGTCGAGGCCCTGCTGGGAGATGTCGAGCGCGGTGATGCTCTTCGCCGCGGTGCGGGTCGCCGCGAGGCCGGTGAACTCACCGGTGCCGCAGGCGAATTCGAGCACCCGCCCGGTGTCGGCGCCGTACTTCTCCAGGTATTTGCCGATGGTGTCCTTCTGGCTGAGGAAGTGCTCGCGCAGCAGCGGGTGCCGCTCCGCCGCCGCCCGGTCCCAGAACCGCGCCGCCCAGTACTTCCGGCCGTCCGGCGGCACGTTGTCGAGCAGTACCTTGCCGGAACGGGCGAGCATTTCAGCTAACATTCGGTCCCTCGCTCTGCAGTCGGGTTACTCCGGTACAGCGTGGTCAGATGGTCTCGAAAATCGTTTGGAGCTCGTTGACCCCGGCGGTGACCGCCGCGCCGGCGAGCCACGACCGCCAGGTCGCCGCCACGCCTTCCGCCAGCGACGTCTCGGGCCGCCAGCCCAGCACGCGCTCGGCCTCGCCGACGTCGAGCCAGACGTCCTGCCGGTCGAACAGCCGGCTCGGCTGGAACTCCACCCGCAGGTCGAGCGCCACGACCGAGCGCACCACGTCCAGCAGGCCGGACAGCGAGGTGCGCACGCCGGAGCCGATGTTGAGGATCAGGGGTTCCGTGGGCCCGGCGCCCCGCAGCCTCCGCATCACGTCGACGACGTCGTCGACGTAGACGTAGTCGCGGGTCGCGGTCACGTCGCCGATCAGCCGCAGCGGCCGGGAATCCAGCGCGGCGGACAGCCAGTGGGCGAGCACGCCCTGGCCGCGCCCGGTCGGCTGCCCGGGACCATACACATTGGACATCCGGAGGATCACCGCCGGCAGTTCACCCGCGTGGCTGAGCAGTTCCTCTTCGAGGGCGATCTTCGCGCGGCCGTAGGCGCCCGAGGGTTTCAGCGGCGAAGTCTCCGCGTACGGCGGGGCGAACGCGGGGTCGTACACCGTGCCGCCGGAGCTCGTCAGCACCACCGTCGGCGGGTCGTCCCGGCGGCGCAGCCGATCGAGCAGGGTGCTGAACAGCACGTGGTCGGCCCTGGCCAGCTCCGGGTGGCTTTCCCCGAGCGCCGGGTTGATGCTGGACGCGAGGTAGAACACGGTCCCGGCGCCGGCGATCGGGGCGGCCAGCTCGCCGTCGCACAGGAACCTCGACTGCCGGGTGAAGCACGCCGTCCGCACCCGCGCGAGGTCGAGCGTCGCCGAAAGCCGGCGTCCGATGAACCCCGCACTCCCGATCACCACCGCCGTGTCGGTAGCGCCGTCCGCGACCACCCGACCAGACATGAGCACCACAGCCTCTCCCCACATCCGCGCCTTCCGCGACCGGACGGCGGGACCGTATGGCGCGCGGGTCCAGCCGCATTCGAGTCCGGGCCGAGCACCGCCGAAGACCGTGGGAAGCCACGAGACACAGGAGGCGGAATGCGGGTTCTGGTCACGGGCGGCGCCGGGTTCATCGGCCGGCACGTCGTCGAAGCACTGGTGGCAGGCGGGCACGAGGTCCGGGTCCTGGACGCGCTGCTCCCCCACGTGCACCCGGCCGGGTCGCCGCCGGAGTTCCCCGACGGCGTCGAGTTCCGGCACGGCGACCTGCGCGACGAGTCCACAGTGGTCTCGGCCCTGCGCGGGGTGGACGCGGTGTGCCACCAGGCCGCGATGGTCGGCCGGGGCAAGGAAATCCGCGACGCGGCGCGGTACGTCACGTGCAACGACCTCGCCACCGCGCGGCTCGTCACCGCCATGACCGAACTGGGCCTCGGCAAGCTGGTGCTCGGCAGCTCGGTGGTGATCTACGGCGACAGCCGGTACGACTGCCCGGTGCACGGCCGGGTCCGGCCCGGCCGCCGTCCGAAGGAAGCCCTCGACGCGGGCCGGTTCGAGGTGACCTGCCCGGAGTGCGGGCTGACCGTCGTGGACAGTCCGGTCGAAGAGGACGATCCGCTCGATCCGCCCCGCAACGTCTACGCGGTCACCAAGCTGGCCCAGGAACACCTGGCCGGCGCGTGGGCCCGCGAGACCGGCGGCCAGGCGGTCGCCTTGCGGTACCACAACGTCTACGGGCCCGAGATGCCCCCGGGCAGCCCGTATTCCGGCGTGACGGCCGTCTTCCGCACGGCCGTGGAGCGCGGCACGGCGGCCCGCGTCTTCGAGGACGGCAAGCCGTGCCGCGACTTCATCCACGTCCGCGACATCGCGACGGCCAACGTGGCGGCCCTGACGGCGGCGCACCCGGGCTTCCGCGCCTTCAACGTGGCGACCGGCGACCCCCGCAGCATCGCGGAGGTGGCGGCCGCACTGGCCGCGGCGGCCGGAACGCCCCCGCCGGTGATCACCGGCGAGTACCGCATCGGCGACGTGCGCCACATCGTGGCCTCACCGAGCCGGATCAAGGCGGAGCTGGGCTGGCAGCCCTCGACCGGGTTCGGCGAAGGCATGGCGGAATTCGCCATGGCCCCGATGCGCACCCCCGTTCCGGCTTAGTGCTCCGGCGAAACAACGGGGATGCCACCGGTCCGTGTAGCCTGAGGTCCGTGTTCACGAAGTGAACAGTGATTCCAGACTTGCGCGGAGGCACCCCGTGACCAAACCGACGCGGTCCCCGGAGGCCCGCGCGGACCAGGCGGACATCCAGGCGGTGAGCCGGGTCAGCCAGATCCTCTCGCTGTTCGACCCGGCGACCCCCGAGCTGACCGCCGGGGAAGTCGCCGAGCGGCTCGGCCTCAACCGCACCACGGCGTACCGGTACTGCACCTCGCTCGTCGCGGCCGGCCTGCTGGAACGCAGCGCCGACGGCGGTTACGTGCCCGGCGGGCTGCTGCTGCAGCTCGGCGCGTTCGCGATCGGGCACCGCCGGGTCGTCAACCTCGCGCCACGGCACATGCAGGCGCTCTCGCGCGCCACGCAGACCAGCGTCGTGCTCAGCCTCTGGGGGCTGACCGGCCCGGTGGTCTCGCGGGTCGAAGAGAACGCCTCGACCATCGTCATCGTGTCCGTGCGGGTCGGCAGCCACCTGCCGCTGGACACCGCGCAGAGCAAGGTCTTCCTCGCCTACCACGCCGACCAGCTGTCGATGGAACGCCTGATCGGCACCCTGTCCGGCCCGGCGCGCGACGAGCTGCGCGCCGACGTCGAACGCGTGCGCGCGGCCGGCCACTGCTCCGCGATGAGCACGCCCGGCATCGTCGCGGTGGCCGCGCCGGTCTTCGACGAGTACGGCATCTGCGCCACGATCGCGATCGTGGGCCCGGACAACACCCTGTCGATGGGCGACGACACGCCCGAGCTGCGGGTCGTGGTCGACACCGCGCGCGAGCTCACCCAGGAGCTGGGCGGGCACTACCGGCCCGACGACGTCCAGCGAGCCGGGTAGGGCCGCTCCGGTCAGGACAGCGCCGGGATCGTGCTGTCGTCGGACATGTCGACGTCCTTGGTCTCCGGGCCGAGGAAGCCGCCGAGGCTGATCAGCAGGCCGGCGAGCACGAGCAGGACACCCGGGGCGAGGTGCGCGGGCATGACCCCGTCGAAGCGCTGCAGGTAGAACTGGTAGAACGCCGGGGCGATCAGCGCGAGGCTGTAGCCGACGCCGTAGCCGGTCGAGCGGATGCTCGCCGGGAACCGCTCGGTCAGGTACGCCGCGATCGGGCCGAACGTGCCGACCGTGAACACCCCGATGAGCACGCCGAAGCCGAGCGCCGCGCCGAAGCCGCCGTTCGAGGCCATCAGCACCGTGTAGGACCCCGCGCCGAGCACGACCATCGCCAGGCCGTAGCCGATGTAGAACCGCCGGCGGCCGATGCGCTGGGACAGCACCCCGAACACCGGGTAGGACAGCGCGGCGGCCGCGTTGATGACGAGCATGGTCATGGTGACCTCCTTGCTCGACAGGTCCAGGTGGGCCTTCAGCTGCGCCGGCGTCACGGCGGCTTCCATGTTGGTCGCGAGCCACGTGCCGGTCATCAGGACGAACACCTGGCCCAGCGCCCGCGGGTACTTCTTCAGCAGCCGGAGGAACGGCAGCTTGTGCTTCTCGCCGGTCAGCCGGGCCGGCGGCTCGTGGACCTGCTTGAGGTAGTAGCGGAACAGCACCGCCGCCAGCGCCGCCCCGACGAAGAACGGGATCCGCCAGCCCCACTGGACGTACGCGCTGTGCAGGCCGGCGGAGGGCAGCAGCTGCAGCATCAGCAGCGTGATCGCGGCGATCATCGCGTACGCGGCGGGCGAGGTCGACGTGATGATCGAGGCGTAGAGGCCGCGCTTGTGCTTCGGGCTCCACTCCATCGCCAGCGGCACCGCCGTCGTGTACTCGCCGCCGAGGAAGATCCCGTCGACGAACCGCAGGGCGATGAGGGTGCCGACCGACCACATCCCGATCGTCTCGTGCCCGGGCAGGCACGCGGTCAGCAACGTGATGGTGCCGAACCCGCCGACCGCGACCAGCGTCGTCCGCTTGCGCCCGACCGTGTCGGCGAAGTGGCCGAAGATGATCGCGCCGAGCGGGCGGCCGATCAGCGTCGACGCGAACACCAGGGACGCCAGCAGCGCGGTCGTGCTCGCGCTCAGGTTGGCCGCCTGGAAGTACGCCGCGGCCGGGGCCAGCACGACGATCGGCAGGTAGATGTCGAACTGGTCGACGAAGTAGGCGAGCGTCCCGCCGCGGATCGCGGCACGCACCTTGGCCGCGTCCGGGCCGTGCGGGGTACCGGGACGGGCGGCCGTCCCTGCGGCGCTGGGCGGTGTGGACATCAGCGTCCTCCGTTGCTCCGAACTGAATGTTCACGAAGTGAACGTCCCGACACTCTAAATACGCGCCCCTCGCGGCACAAGAGTGGTCACAGGGTTGACAGGCGGTCTTATAGTGAACTTGGACTTCATAATGCGAACGGAAAGGCCGCTCATGAGCCCGCGCCCTGCCATCGCCGCCGTCCTGGACGGCCTGGTCGACATGCACGTCCACTCCGGCCCCAGCCCGTTCCCCCGGCGATTCGACCACGTCGAGGCCGCGCGGGACGGCGCCCGGATCGGGATGCGCGCCATGGTCGCCAAGTCCCACCACCACAACACCCAGATGGACGTCCTCGCGATGCGGGGCCGGCTCGCCGAGGTCGAGGCGCAGGTCTTCGGCGGCATCGCGCTCAACAGCACGGTCGGCGGGCTCAACGTCCACGCCGTGCGCATGACCTTGCGCATGGGCGGCAAGGTCGTCTGGTTCCCGACCATCTCCTCCGGCCGGCACCTCGACTGCCACCCCGAGGACGGCGCCTTCCCGACCACCACCGTCCCGCTGACGCTCGAGCGCATCGACATCGTCGACGGCGAAGGCGCCCTCAAGCCCGAAGCGATCGAGATCCTCGACGAGATCAAAGAGCAGCAGGCCGTCCTCAACGGCGGCCACATGTACCCCGAGTACATCAAGACGCTGTTCGGGGAGGCACGCGAGCGCGGCCTGAAGCGGATGGTCGTCAGCCACCCGGACTTCGTCATCGGCGCCGACCCGGCCCTGTGCCGCGAGCTGATCGGGCTCGGCGCGTTCGTCGAGCACGAGGTCGGCATGTACGACCCCGAAGGCACCCAGAAATGGGACCCGAAGAACCTGCTGACGTGGATCGAGACGCTCGGTCCCGAGCACACCGTGCTGGCCTCGGACTTCGGCCAGAAGGCCAACCCGAAGCCGGTCGACGCGTGGCTGCGCGTCGGCGAGGCGCTGCTCGACCTCGGGCTGCCGGAGAAGGACCTGCGGCGGATGGTCCGGGACAACCCGTCGTACCTGCTGAACCTCGACGCCTGAAAGGACGCGACCGTGTACGGAAAAGACGATCCCCGCTCCAGCCTGGCCACCGCGGCCCGGCCCGGCAGTGCTCGATCCGACAGTGGCGCCGCGATCGCGCCCGCGCAGTACCTCGACCTGTGGGAGACCCCGGTCGTGCGGGCGCAGAACGTCATCCTGATCCACACCGACGCCCACGACGGCGACGACCTCGACAACGGCACCCTGGACGGCGAGCTGGCGATCGTCGTCACGGACGCCTCCCCCGCCTTCACCGTGCTGACCGGCGACGGCGCCACCAGGGTGGACTCCCCCGGGCTCGTCGTCGTCCCGCCGGGCGCGTCGCGGATCAGCGTCCACGGCGACGGCCCGCTCGTCCGGCTGGTCGAGGCGACCGAACCGGCGTGGCGGGATCGCGTCGCCAACGCCGGCGCGTACGCCGAGGACCACCCGCGCGTCACACCGCTGGAACGCTGGCCGGCGCCCGCCGAAGAGCGGGTCCGCTGCTACCCGCTGTCGGACGTGCCGGACGACCCGAAGCGGTTCGGGCGGATCTTCCGGACGCGGTCGTTCATGGTGAACTTCCTGCCGCCGCAGGACGGGCCGCGCGACCCGCACCAGCTTTCCCCGCACCACCACGACGACTTCGAGCAGCTTTCGCTGGCAGTGCAGGGCGAATACGTGCACCACATCCGCACGCCGTGGCTGCCCGACCGCACCACCTGGCGCGGGGACGAGCACGTCCGGATCGGGAGCCCGTCGGTGACGATCATCCCGCCGCCGACCGTGCACACGTCCGAAGCGAGCAGCCCGGGGGTGAACCAGCTGATCGACATCTTCAGCCCGCCGCGCGTGGACTTCTCGGAGAAACCGGGCTGGGTCCTCAACGCCGACGACTACCCGATGCCGTGAGCACGCGCACTGGTGGTGGGCTGTTCGACCGTCCCGCCACTCCCGTCGGGACGTGGCTGAAGATCGCCTCGACCGAGCCCGCCGAGATCATGGCGTTCGCCGGGTTCGACTTCGTGGTCGTCGATCTCGAACACGCGCCGCTGGACCTGGTGACGGCGTACCGGCTGATCAACACCGCCGCCGCGCTGGGCATGACGCCGCTGGTGCGGGTGCCGGACAAGACGCCGTCGACGATCCAGAAGATCCTCGACGCCGGGGCGATGGGCATCCTCGTCCCCCATGTGGACACCGTCGAGGAGGCGGCGGCCGTCGGGCGGGCGTGCCGGTTCCCGCCCCACGGCGTCCGCGGCGCCGGCGGCACCAGCCGGGCCGGGGCGTGGGGGCTGCGGCCGAACGCCGAGTACCTGGCGACGGGCAACGACGACGTGCTGTGCATCCCGCAGCTGGAAAGCGTCGAGGCGATCAAGGCCGCGCCCGAGATGCTCGCGCTGGACACGGTGGACGCGGTGTTCGTCGGCGCGGCCGACCTGTCGCTGTCGATGGGCTCGGCGCCCGCCTCGCCCGAGGTCCTCGACCTGATCGCCTCGGCGATCGCGGCCGCGCACGCCGCCGGGAAGAAGTGCGGGCTGGCGTTCGGCGGAGTACCGGAGAAGGCCGCGCAGGCGGTCCGCGACGGCTGCGACTTCGTGCTGCTCGGCAACGACACGACGATGCTGGCCGAGGCCGCCCGCGGGCTGGTCCGGGCGTTCCGGGCGCTCGCCGAAGAGGAGAACTGATGCGCACGGCCGAAAAGGTCATCATCACCACCGCGATCACGGGCTCGGTGCACGTCCCGTCGCAGAGCCCGTACCTGCCGCTGTCCGCCGACGAGGTGGCCGACGCCGCCTTGGCGGCCATCGAAGCCGGGTCGGCCGTCGTGCACCTGCACGCCCGGGAGCCCGACGGGCGGCCGACGCCCGATCCCGGCGTGTTCGAGAAGATCGTCGGGCGGATCACCGCGGAGACCGATGCCGTCATCAACATCACCACCGGCGGCGCGTCCTCGATGACGATGGACGAACGGCTCGCGGCCGCGTACCGGCTGCGCCCCGAGCTGGCGTCGATGAACATGGGGTCGATGAACTTCGTCTACTCCGGCATCGCCGGCAAGGTGACCGAGTGGACGCACGACTGGGAGAAGCCGTACGTGCTCGACACCTACTCGAAGCCGTTCGTGAACACGTTCGACAGGATCGAGCACACGCTGCGGACGCTCGGCGAGTCCGGGACCCGGTTCGAGTACGAGTGCTACGACATCGGGCACCTGTACTCGCTGGCGTACTTCGCCGAACTCGGCCTGGCGAAACCGCCGTTGCTGATCCAGGGGGTGTTCGGGATCCTCGGCGGGATCGGCGCCGACCACGCGAACCTCGAGCACATGGTGCGGATCGCGGACAAGCTGTTCGGCGACGACTACGTGTTTTCGGCGTTCGCCGCCGGCCGCGACCAGATGAGCTTCGGCACGCACAGCGCGTGGCTCGGCGGGCACGTGCGGGTCGGCCTGGAGGACAGCCTGTGGATCGGCAAGGGGAAGCTCGCGGAGAGCAACGCCCAGCAGGTCCGCAAGATCCGGGCGGTGGTGGAAGATCTCGGGAAACCCCTCGCCACCCCCGCCGACGCCCGCGCGATGCTGGCACTTCGTGGAGGGAACGCATGAGCTTGCTGACGGGGAAGGTGGTCCTGGTCGTCGGGGCCGGCTCGGGCATCGGCGCGGACGCCGCGCGGGTGTTCGCCGAGGACGGCGCTTCGGTGATGCTGGTGGCCCGGCACGAGGAGCCGCTGGCCAAACTGGCTGCCGAGCTTTCCGGCTACGACGTCGCGTACACGACGGGCGATGTCGCTTCGGCGTCCGATGTGGACGGTTTCGTGTCGGCGACCGTCTCGCGCTTCGGCCGCCTGGACGGCGCGTTCAACAACGCGGCGATGGGCGGCGGCGGGCGGCTCGACCGGGTGGCCGAAGCGGACTTCGACCGGATCATGGCGGTGAACGTGAAGGGCACGTGGCTGTGCCTGCGTGCGGAGGTCGCGGTGATGGAAGGCCAGGGCTCCGGCTCGATCGTGAACGTGAGCAGCATCGGTGGCCTGCGGGGAAGCCCGGGCATGGGTGCCTACCAGGCGACGAAGCACGCGGTGATCGGCCTCACCCGCACGGCCGCCCACGACTTCGGGCCACTGGGCATCCGGGTCAACGCGCTCGCCCCGGGCCCGACGGAGACCCCGATGCTCGACGAGCTGCGCCGCACGATCCCGGGCGGCGTGGAAGCCCGCATCGCGGCGACGCCGTTGCGGAAGGCCGGCACCGGCGCAGAAGTCGGCTCGACGGCGGCTTTCCTGCTGAGCGACCAGGCAAGCCACCTCAGCGGAGTGGTCCTTCCGGTGGACGGCGGCTTCACGGCCTGACCGGTAGACCTAACCGGGACGTAGCATCGCGGTAATCAATCGTCATTACGGTCCCCGGGGCATGTCGATCGGGCAGATGACGGATCCGGCGCCGGTGGTGTCTCTGGAAGCGGACGCGAAACAGGTCAACGCGCGACGGCGGTGGCTGCCCGTTTCCGGGGCGGTGCTGGCCGCCGCGCTCTTCCTGGTGGTGCGCGGCAGTCTCACCGACGACGGCTACATCACGCTCGCCTACGCGAAGAACCTCGCCATGCACGGCGAATGGGGCATCATCCCCGGCTCGCCCGCGAACTCCGCGACGTCACCGCTGAACGTCCTGCTCCTCGCCGCGTTGACCCTGGTGACGCGGGTGGCGGGCAGCCCGCACCCGGTCGTGGCGCTCGGGATCCTGACGGTCCTGTGCGGCGGTGCGCTCGGCTGGGCCTGGCAGCGCATCGGGCGGCAGCTGGTGCTGCCGCCCGCGATCGGGGTGCTCGGCGTCGCGCTGGTGCTGGTCAACCCGTTCGTGCTGTCCGCGATCGGCCTCGAAGTCCTCTTGATCCCCGCTGTCCTGCTGGTCCTCACGGTCTTCGCGCTCGAAGGACGGCCGGTCCGGTTCGGCGTGACCGCCGGGCTCGCCATCCTCACCCGGCTCGACCTCGTCGTGTTCCTGGTGGTGATCGCGCTCAGCGCAGCCGCGATCCGGCGGCGGCTGCTGCCCGCCGCCGGGTTGACCGTGCTGACGGCCGCGCCGTGGTTCGTCTTCAGCTGGGTCGCCTTCGGCTCGTTCGTGCCCGACACGCTGGCGATCAAGCAGACACAGGTGGGGCTGTTCGCCCCGTGGACCTACCGCACCGGGCCGATGATGTACTACGAGGGCCACCCGGTGACCGTGCTGGTGACGTTCGCCCCGGCCCTGCTCGGCGTGGTCGCGCTCGCCGCGTGGGCCACGGCGCGGTTCCTGCTCCGCCGGCCGGAGGTGCCCGCGCTCGGCGCGGTGGCGGCGCTGGGTGCCGGCGGGATCCTGTACTTCGTCGCCTATTCGTTCATCGGCGTCGGCCCGTTCCACTGGTACTACGTGGCTCCGACGACGACCGTGGGCAGTTTCGCCGTCGCGGCCTTCGGTGCCTGGTTCGGGCAGGCACGCGAGCGGACGGCACCGCGCACCGTTCCCCCGCTGCTCGCGCTCGGGCTGACCGGGCTGCTGGCGCTGGGCGCGGCGGCCGTCGACGCCGCCCAGGGCATCCCGTGGAAGTCGCCGGTCATCTTCGGGAACTGGGCGAGCGCGCAGGACTACGCGCGGGTCGGCAAGGAGCTGGGCGCGCGGCTGGACGGCGCGAGCGTGGCCAGTCCCGGGGAGATCGGTACCCTCGCGTACTTCTGCGAGTGCGCCATCATCGACGAGTTCTCCGACCGCGGCCACGCGAAGGTGCTGGTCGAGCGGCGGATCGCGACGGCGAACCCGCTGATGCGCCTCGCGCTGCGGGTCAACTACCACTGGCTGGACCGCTCGATCACCCCGCGCGAACCGGCCTACCGGCTGCTGTACGAACCGGGGCCGGCGACCGGGCCGGACAGCTGGCAGGTGCGGTCCGCGGCGAAGGGCGTCGGACACTTCACCCTCGTCCGCGAACCGTGACGGTGGCACAGCGGCAGGACCGCACGGCACGAGCGATCGCCCCGGAGTCCCGGCCGCGGCGCTGGGTGCTGCCCGGCGCCGTCGCCGTGGTGTCCGCCGTCGTCTTCGCGGTGGTGCGCCCGCACCTCGTCGACGACACGTTCATCACGCTGGCCTACGCGCGCAACCTCGCCTTCCACGGACATTGGGGGCTGATCACGGCGGAGACGTCGAACACCGCGACGTCGCCGCTGAACGTCCTGCTCCTCGCCGCGCTGACCCTGGTCCTGCGTGACGCGGTGCTCGCCGCCGGCGCGCTCTTCGTGCTCTGCCAGGTCGCGCTGGCCCTCGCGCTGCGCCCGGCCGGCGACCGGGCGGGGCTGCCGGCCTGGTTCGCTCCCGCCGCCGTCGCCCTGCTGACGGTGAACCCGCTGCTGCTGTCGTCGATCGGGCTCGAGGTCGAGCTCGGCGCGGCCGGCATCGCCTGGCTGCTGGTCTTCGCCGGGGAACGGCGGCCGGTCGCCCTCGGCGTCCTGACCGGGCTGCTCGCCCTCGTCCGGCTCGATCTGGTCGTGGTCGCGCTGGTGCTCTTCGCGCTGCGACCCCGGTTCTGGGAGAAGGCCTGGCAGTCGGTGCTCGGCGCGGCGGCGGTCGCGCTCCCCTGGTTCGCCTTCAGCTGGGTGGTCCTCGGGTCGGCGGTACCGGACACCCTGATCATCAAGACCCTGCAGAAGTCCTGGGGGCGATGGGACTTCGGCAACGGTCCCGGGCTCTACGCCGAGGTCTTCCCGTGGGCGACGGCCGCGGCCTTCCTCCCGGCCGCGCTCGCCCTGCTCGCCTTCGCGTTCTGCGTGGCGGACGCGGCCCGGCGCGGCCCGCTGTGGGCCCGGGTGCGGCCGTTCGTCCCGCTGGTGCCCGCCGGGATCGCGCACTACCTGGCCTACACGCGGCTCCACGTGCCGCCGTACCACTGGTACTACGGGCCGAGCCTGGTCGCGGCGACGCTCTTCTTGGCAGCCGCCGCGACGGCCGCGGTACGCGGGCCGGCCCGGGTGGCGGCCGCCGTCGCGGTCGCGGGTGTGCTGGTGGTCGGTGTCTTCGCCTACGCGGCCGGTGGCCTGCCGCGCCGGTTCGCGCCGCTGATGTCCAACCACGACGCGACCGCGGACTACGAACGGATCGGACCGGAGCTGGGCCGGCTCGTGGGCGGCGGCACCGTGCGCAGCGGAGGCGAGATCGGCGTGCTGGCCTACAGCTGCGGCTGTGCGATCGTCGACCTCTTCGACGACCGCGGCGCCGTCGGCCCGGCCATCACCGAGCGCGAGGCCCACCTCGGCGCGCTCGGCCGGGCGCTGGTCGACGTCAACTTCCGGTTCTTCGACTTCGGCGACCGGCCGATCGTCACGGACTACGCGCTGGTGCGCGGCGACCCGCCGCCCGGCGCGCTGGCCCACTGGACCCTGACCTCGCCCTGGGCCGGCACCCAGCAGCTGTACCTCGTCCGCGGCAATGGAGACGGAGCTTGACCGGCCTCGCCACGTCCGGCTTGCCGTCGTGTCCGCTCCGGCTACCCGTCGGAGGCGGCGGCCCGCTCGGCGCGTAGCCGGTCGTACTCGGCGGTGACGCGGGACAGTTCCCGCTCGAGGTGCTTGGCGTATTCGTCGGCGGATTTCCAGGCGCGGTCGGCGTCGATCCTCGCCGAAAGCGCGGCGGCGAGGTCGTGTTCGACTTCGCCGAAGAGGGATTCGCGGTAGCGGGCGTGGCTGACGGGGACGGTGAAGTCCTTGTCGCGCGGGTCGAAGGAGACCGCGATGAGGCCGTCGCCGCTGAAGGATTCGCCGACGGTGTGTTCGGCGATGAGGTGGGCGCCGGCGTCGAGCAGGGTACGCAGGGCGTTCTGGTGGGTGAGCGGGTCGCCGGAAATGGAGTGGTGGTGGGTGGAGACGATCAGGAACCGCACCTTGCCGGCCTCGAAGTCGCCGCGTGCGCGTTCGAGCAGGATCGTTTCGGCGCCTTGGACGTCGGCCAGCACGAGGTCGGCCCGGTGCAGGCCGGTGGCCGCCAGCAGGGAGGCGAGGTCGTGCTGGGCGATGACGCGGGTCCGTCCGTCGCTTTCGGCTTCGAACGCCATCGGCTCGCCGGGGTGACCACCGACCGCGGCGTGGACGAAGCGGACGCGGCCGGTGTAGCCGTTGAGCGCGGCGTTGCGGCGCCCGACGTCGAGGTAGGCGGGGTCGGGTTCGAGGGCGACGACGCGGCCGGCCGGGATGGCGTGGCAGAACCAGAGGCCGTAGTAGGTCCAGAAGCTGCCGAATTCCACCATGGCCGGGCTGCCCCCGCCGGCGGCGAGCCGCTCGACGACCCGGTGGAAGACGAGTTCTTCCTGCGGTTCGTGGTGCCCGTGC
Source organism: Amycolatopsis sp. NPDC005003 (assembly GCF_053600695.1). Lineage (NCBI taxonomy): Bacteria > Bacillati > Actinomycetota > Actinomycetes > Pseudonocardiales > Pseudonocardiaceae > Amycolatopsis > Amycolatopsis sp. NPDC005003. The sequence goes on from NZ_JBSGAI010000026.1 coordinate 46,974, forward strand.
AGGGCGCGGATGATTTCGGTCATCCAGGCGCCGTAGTAGCCGCCCTCTTCGACGAGCAGGCCGTTGTGCATGACCTGCACCCGCCCGCTTTCGTCGTCGCGGGACCGCCCGGCGTCCGCGACCTTGGGGATGTCGTCCGCGTCGGGGCACGAAACGGTGGCCAGCACCCGGCGGGCCAGCGCCGCGTCGAACCCCGTGACATCGGGCACCAGCCGCTCCACGAAACCTCCAAGACGGAAACCGAGACCCCGAGCCTAGATCTCGCAGGCCGGATCCCCGCATTCCCCCCTGTCGCACGGCCGCCCGGCTCACGCAGCGGATCGGCGCCCCAGCCGGACGGAGCGAACGAGGCCGGTCACGAAGGAGGCCGGCGCCGATCCCTTTTCACGATGAAAGGCTGGCCGCTGGCGTAGTACTCGTCTTCACTCGACTTCACCCATTGCATTTCGCCGGTTTCCGACATGGCGAGCTTTTCGATCACGAGGACACGCTTGGGCCGGTAAACCACGAGAAGCTGCTCTTCGTGCTCGCTATTGTTCCTCACCGCCACGGAGACGATGCGTTCCGCCTGACGCGTCTCCGTGGTGGTCTTGGTTCTCGACCAGTCGGCTCCGATCGAACCACCCGATTCCCACTCGAACCCGGCGTTCAGCCCCACCTTTTTGGCGACGGCCTCGGACAAGCCCGCCGATGTCCTCAATTCGATCTTGAGCGCGCCGCTTGCCGGCACGCAGGAGACGTCCTTTTCTCGTTCCCAGAAGGAGTAATGCCGGATTCTGACCAGCTCCACGCCACTTTTTCCCAGGCCGACCAGATCCGGGCGATGGCGAGCCAGCGCGAGCGCCAGCCAGACCGGGAATGCGTAGGCGGAAAAAAGGGCAGCCGCCCCGGTCGCGATCCACGCTGCGCGTTCCGACCTCCTGGACACCCGACGCCTCGGCGGAGCCGGATTGTCCAGGGTGGTCTTGAGCCACTCCGCCGCTTCCCGGAACTCTGCGGCAATCTCCCCTTCTTCCGTGAGCAATGCCTCCACAGCTCGGCTCCCGCGCGATTCCGCGGAGTTCGCCGCCCGAACAACGTGCTCGGTTTCCTCCAGGACAAGATCAGTTTTGAGCGGCGGCAGTGACTCATCCGCCCCGAACTCCGGCGGACGCTCTGGAGAGCTCATGATTGGCACAATAGCGCATGGTGAGCACGTGGAGATTTTGCGCACAGCTCCAGGCGATCGAGAATTGTTCCCGACGGCCAAAAACGGCTCAAAACACCTGGCCACAAGGGCGAAAGCGGACGCGAACCCGCTCACTCCGGCCGGTTCGCACCGGCCGGAGCGAAGGGACTCAGCCGGCCAGTTCCGGCAACACCGCCTTGACGAACAAGTCGATACCGGACCGGTCGTGGGCCGACTCGATGAAGTGCAGGATCGTGTACTCCAGACCGAGGCCCTTCATCCGGGTCAGCCGTTCCACCAGCTGCTCCGGCGTGCCGACCAGCAGCCCGGAGGCGTACAGGCGGTCGAAATCGGCCAGTTTGTCGGCGGGGACCAGCGGCTCGTACTGGGCGTGGACCCAGGCCAGCCGGTCCTGGACGTCCTTCTCCGTCTCGCCGATCATGATGTTGTAGTTGGCCGACCGGACGATCGCGTCGAAATCGGTGCCCACCTCGCGGCAGTGCGCGGCCAGGACCTCCGACTTGTGCCGGAAACCCTCCGGGTCGCTGTCGAAGTTGGTGTAGCCGGCGTACTTCGCCGCGATTCGCAGCGTCTTCTTCTCGCCCCCACCGGCGATCCAGAGCGGGATTCCGCCCTCCTGCACCGGCAGCGGACGGCTGATCGCGCCATCGACCTGGTAGTACTTGCCCGCCAGGGTCGCGGTGCCGGTCGACCACAACTGGCGCATGATCTGCACGCCCTCGTCCAGCCTGCCGAGCCGCTCGCCGGCACTCGGGAAGCCGTAGCCGTAGGCCCGCCACTCGTGCTCGTACCAGCCGGCGCCGATCCCCATCTCCACGCGGCCACCGGAAATGATGTCGACCGTGGACGCGACCTTCGCCAGGTACGCCGGGTTGCGGTACCCCATGGACGTGCACATCTGGCCCAGCCGCACCCGGTTGGTCGCCGCGGCGAAGCCGGCCATCAGCGACCACGCCTCGTGCGTCGCCTCCTCGGTGGGCGCCGGGACGGTGTGGAAGTGGTCGTAGACCCAGATCGACTCGAAAGGCCCGTCCTCGGCGTACCTGGCCAGCTCCAGCATCGTCCGCCAGTGCTCGGCCGGCTCGATTCCGACGAGGTCGAGTTTCCAGCCCTGCGGAATGAAAAGTCCGAATCGCATGGGCAGATCATACTGTTTTCGGTGAGACCTCGGTGAGAATCGGCGCCGGGTGCCTCATCCGGCGGCGGACCACCTGAGCAAGGTGGCACCCACGGACATCCCGCCACCGAAGGCCGCCAGCAGGACCAGATCCTCGTCGTGGACCACGCCCGAACGGACCGCGTCGTCGAGGGTCACCGGCACGGATGCGCTGCCGAGGTTGCCGTACCGCTCGACCACGCGGTGGGTGTGCGTGTCGGTCAAGCCGCACGCCTCCACCAGGTGGTCCAGCAGCACCCCGTTCGCTTGGTGCGGCACGAAACACCGGACGTCGGCCAGGCTCGAACCGGCGTCCGTGACCAGTTTTTCCAGGATCTGCGGGACGTTGTCGAGCACGAAGTCCCGGACGGCACGGCCCTGCATGGTGAACAGGTGGCCGCCGGCCGCCAGGGTTTCCGCCGTGGTCGGCGTCCGGCTGCCGCCCGCGGGCACCTTGATCAGGTCCTGGGCCTCGCCGTGGCTGCTCAGGTGGACGTTGAGGAATCCGCGTCCCTCGGGAACCTCGCCGACGATGGCCGCTCCCGCACCGTCGCCGAGCAGCACCGACGTACTGCGGTCGTCGTAGTTCAGGAAGCGCGAGTACAGGTCGGCGCCGATCACCATGGCGTGCGCGTCGGGCTGGGCCTCCACCAGGCGGCGGGCGATCTCGAGCCCGTACGCGAAACCGGCGCACACCACGTTGATGTCGAAGCACGCCGCGTCGTGCGTGCCGATGAGGTTCTGCACCACGCAGGCCGTCGGCGGCTGCGGGAAGTCGCCGGTGGAGGTCGAAACGATCAAATAGTCGATCCGATTGGGCGTGAGGTCCGCGCTTTCCAGGGCCCGGATCGCGGCCTTCGCCGCCAGATCCGACGTCGCCTCGCCGGGGGCCGCGTAGCGCCGGGTCGCAATCCCCGTTTTGCGCATGATCCATTCCGTCGTGATGTTCGGTACCATCGCGACGATTTCCTCGTTGGTCACCACGCGCTCCGGCACGTACGAACCCGTGCCGAGCAGCCCGATGGTCCGCTTGGTCATGTTCCGATCCTCTCCTCGGTCCGCCCGGCTATCCGTAGGAATGGAAACCGTGCCCGGACTTCTTGCCGAGCAGCCCGGACTCGACCATCCGGACCAGCAGGGGCGGGGGCGCGTACAACGGCTCCCCGTATTCGGCGTACAGGGCCCGCGCCACGTGCACCACGACATCGGCGCCGATCAGGTCGATCAGCGCCAGCGGCCCCATCGGGTGCGCGCAGCCGAGCGTCATGCCACGGTCCACTTCGGACGCGGTGGAGAAGCCGGACTCGACCACCCGCACGGCACTCAGCAGGTACGGGACCAGCAGCCCGTTGACGACGAAGCCGGCGCGGTCCGGCGAGCCGACCACCTCCTTGCCGAGCACGCCGGTGACGAACTCCTCCGCCCGTTCCCGGACGCCCGGCGCGGTCACCAGCGAAGCGACGACCTCGACCAGGGGCAGGACCTGGACCGGGTTGAAGAAGTGCAGGCCGATCACCCGCTCCGGCGCCGAGGTCACGGCGGCCAGCCGCGCGATCGGGATGGAGGACGTGTTCGAGGCGAGAATCGCGTCGGGATCCCGCACCACCTTGTCGAGCCGCGAGAAGATGTCCAGCTTCGTCGCCTCGTCCTCCGGCACGGTCTCGATGACCAGCCGGCGGTCCTCGAACTCGAGGAGGTCGGCGGCGAAGGAAATCCGGCCCAGCGCGGCGTCACGATCGGGCCCGGAAAGCTTCCCGCGGTCGACCGCCCGCTCCAGCGAGCGGCTGATCCGGCCGAGCCCCGCGTCCGCCGACGACGGACGGGACACGGCCACCTTGACGTCCAAGCCGGACCGCGCGCACAACTCGGCCAGCCCCGCGCCCATCACGCCGCAGCCGACGATGCCCACCTTGTCGATCATCGGTGCCCCCTTCAGACCGCGACGAGTGCGTCGAGAGTGGACTCCAGGTCGCGCAGCCCGGTGCGGGGCGCGTTGACGAGGACGGCCATGTTGCCCGGCGGGTGGGCGTTGTCGCGCATCATCTGGTGCGCCTTGCCCACTTCGCTCAGGTCACCGCACCACGACAGGCACGGGTCCAGCTTGCCCGCCCCGACCAGCTCGGTCACCTCGCGGCACTCGCGCGAGTTGGCGTAGTGCGAGCCCTGGAGCCGCTTCTGGCGCATCCAGAAGTGCCGCAGGTCGGTGTCGGCGTTGTAGCCGCTGGTGCCGCCGCAGATCACGACCATGCCGCCCGAGTCGGCCACGTACAGCGAGGTGGGGATGGTGTCCTGGCCGACGTGCTCCAGCACGATGCGCGGCGACCGGCGCTCGCCGAGGATGTCCCAGATCCGGCGGCCGAAGCTGCGCGCGCCGTGCGTCCACCGGGCCATCGCCTCGTCGTCGGTGACGTCGGGCATCCGGCCCCAGTGGTCGAACTCCTTGCGGTTGATGACGCCTTCGGCGCCGAGCCGCATGCAGTACTCCGCGCGGGCGTCGTCGGAGATGACCGCGATCGGGATGCCGCCGTACAACCGGACGATCTGGATGGCCATCGAGCCGAGCCCGCCCGCGCCGCCCCAGATGAGCACCGGGTCGCCCGGCCGCACCACGTGCGGTTCCCAGCCGCGCAGCTGCCGGTACGCCGTGACGCCGGTCAGCATGAAGCAGGCCGCCTCCTCCCACGTGAGGTTCGCCGGCTTCGGGTGGCATTGGTACTCGTCGACGACGGTGAACTGCGCGAACGAGCCGAAGTTGTTCTCGTAACCCCAGACGTGCTGCGAGGTCGAGAGGATCGGGTCGGCGCCCAGCCTGATGTCGGTGGCCGACTCGTCCCACTGGAGCCCGGAAAGGCAGACCTCGGAGCCGACCTTGACGTCGCGGACGCCCTCGCCGACCGCCCACACCACGCCGGAACCCTCCGAGCCGCCGATGTGGAACCCGGTCTTGTCACCGGCCTTCGTGCGGGCGGCGATCACGTCGAACGGGTAGCCCAGCGCCGCCCAGACGTTGTTGTAGTTGATCCCGGCCGCCATCACGAGCACCAGGACCTGGCCGCGGCCCAGCTCGGGCACCGGCAGCCGTTCGATCTCGAAGGCGCTGCTCGGCGGTCCGTACCGCTCGGGGCGGATCACCGAGGCGTACATCTTCTCGGGCACGCTGCCCAAGGGCGGGATCTCGCCCACTTCGTAGATCGACTTCGGCATCGACGGCTTCCTTTCCGGTAAGTCGGGCGCACCCGCATTCGGGTAGCTGTCCATTGTGGAGCGTTCAGCTCGTCGGCGAGAGAGCCGAGACCACCGACCGGATCGTCGGGTGGCGGTACAGCTCACGCAGCTGCAACGGCGGCAGGCCGCCTTCCCGCATCCGCGCCCCGATCCGGACCGCGAAGAGGGAGTTGCCACCCAGCTCGAAGAAGTCGTCGTCCAGCCCGACCGGGACGCCCAGTACCGAGCCCCACACCTCGCGGATCCGGGACGCGAGGTCGTCGCCGTCCACGGGCGCTTCGGCCGGGCCCGCCGGGGCCTCCGGCGCCGGCAGCTTCGAGGCGTCCAGCTTGCCGTTGGTGGTGAGCGGCAGGGAATCCAGCGCGGTCACCGAGGTCGGCACCATGTAGTCGGGCAGGATCTCGGCGGCCCGCTTGCGCACACCGGCCGTGGCCCCCGAAACGCCGGGTGCCAGCACCACGTACGCGTCGATCCGGGCGGTGGCCGCGTCGGCCGGGTCGTCCCGGCGCACCACGACCGCCGCCGCGCGCACGTCCGGGTCCTCCAGCAGCACCGAGCGGATTTCGTCCAGCTCGATGCGGAACCCGCGCACCTTCACCTGGCTGTCGATGCGCCCCAGGTGTTCCAGCGCGCCGTCCGGTCGCAGCCTGCCCAGGTCGCCCGAGTGGTAGACCCGGCCGCCGGGCCGCACCGGGTCCTCGGTGAAGCGCTGCGCGGTCAGGTCGTCCCGGCCGAGGTAGCCGGCGCTCACCCCGGCACCGCCGACCCAGATCTCGCCCGGCACGCCCGGCGGCAGCAGCCGCCCGGACGGGTCCACCACGTACAGGTGCCACCCGGGCAGGGCCGGGCCCACCGACCGTGACCCCGCCAGCGCGTGCCGCCGGGTGACCGTCTGGTGCGTGACGTGCACGGTGGTCTCGGTGATGCCGAACATGTTCACCACGCGGCACTCTGATTCGGGGTGCGCGTCGAACCACGGCAGCAGCGCCCGCTGGTCCAGCGGCTCGCCGCCGAACACCACGAGCCGCACCACCAGATCGTCGTGCGGCACTTCCAGGAGCTGCGCGAACGCCGACGGAGTCTGGCTGAGCACGGTGACCCGCTCCGCCGCCAGCAGGTCGCGGAACTTCTCCGGTTCGCGGGAGACGAAGTAGGGCACCACGACCAGCCGGCCGCCGGTCAGCAGGCAGCCCCAGATCTCCCACACCGAGAAGTCGAACGCGCTGGAGTGGAACAGGGTCCAGACGTCGGACGAGCCGAGCCCGTACTCCTCGCGGGTCGCGTCCACCAACGCGATCACGTTGCGGTGCGGCACCACGACGCCCTTGGGCCGGCCGGTCGAGCCGGACGTGTAGATCACGTACGCGGGGTCGTCCGCCGACACCGCGCTGGTGACCGGCTCCGTCGCGGCCGCGATCACCTCGTCGGGGGTCACCGGGGTGACCCCGGGGAGTTCGGGCAGCCGGGTGAGCACCAGCCGAAGACCCGCGTCCTCCGCGGTGTAGGCCAGCCGTTCGGCCGGGTAGGCGGGGTCGGTGGGCACGTAGACGGCGCCCGCCTTGAGCACGCCCAGCAGGGTGACGACGAGTTCGGCGGTGCGCTCCAGGCACACTCCGACGCGATCGCCGTCCGCCACGCCCAGCGCGCGGAGGCCGGCGGCCACCGCGTCCGAACGATCGTCGAGCTCGCGGTAGGTCAGCGAGACTTCGCCGTCGGTCAGCGCCACCCGCTCGGGGGTGCGGGCCGCGACCGCGCGGAACGCCGCGTCGATCCGGACCGGCGTGGTCCTCAGCTCCTTCTCCGGCCGGCCCAGCGCGGCCACCCGCTCGCGTTCGGCCGCGTCCAGCAGCTCGACCGCTTCGGGCGCCACCCCCGGATTCGCCAGCACCTGGCGGTGCACGTGCGCGAGGTGCCGGGTGAACTGCCCGACCTGCGCCGGCGAGATCCGGCCCGCCTGGTGGTCGCAGCGCAACCGGACCGTGCCGCCCTTGCGCCACGACGAGAACGTCAGCGGCAGCGGCGGCACGAGGCAGGGCCGGTACTCGTCGGTGTGGAAGTCCACGTCGGACACCAGCAGCCCCGCCGCGGCCGGCTCGGTGGTCGGTTCGGCCGCGGCGCCCGGGCGCACCCGGACCGCGCCCGAGTCGGTGCCGATGACCGCCCAGCCGGGCGAGCCCACTGAGCCGTAGCGGATCAGGGTGATCGCGAGCGCGATGCGCCAGCTCTCCGCCGTCCCGGCCTCGGACAGCGGCAGGACCAGCTCGGCCGCACCCGCGGCCACGACGTCGGCCGCGCCCGCCCAGTCGGGCACCGCGGCCGCGGCGACCGGCACCACGTCGGTGCCGGCGGGTTCCACCGGAGCCGAGCCGGTCAGCGCCGCCGCGACCGCCCGCAGCCCGGCGGCGTCCAGGAATGCCCGGTCCGCCACCAGGACCAGGTCGGCGATCCCGTCCCGGTAGCGCAGCAGGGTGCACCGCAGGCCGGTCGTGGCGCGGTTCATCTCGGCCTCGCGCAACCGGTGCGCGACCGGCTCGGCGGACCCCGCGGGGACGTCCTCCACCCACAGCCGGGACCAGCCGGGTGCGGTCAGCACCTCCGGGCGGACCGCCTCGGCGAGCCGGATCCGCAGCGCGTGGCATCGGGCACCTGAAAACACATGTCCTCCTGGTCAGTGCGCGGTGAATCCGCCGTCGACGGTCAGCACCGAGCCGGTCACCTGCGCCGAGTCGTCCGACGCGAGGAACACCACGGCCCCGGCCACGTCGTCCGGCTCGACCAGCCGGTTCATCGGCTGCGACTGGGTGAACGCGGCCACGTGCTCGTCCGCGGGGACGTCCAGCGCGCGGGCGATCTCCCGCAGCATCAGGCCTTCGCCCTCGGTGGTGTCCCGGACGTTGCCCGGGCACACCGCGTTCACCCGCACCTGCATCGGCGCGTAGTCCAGCGCCGCGGCCTTGGTCAGCCCGATCAGCCCGTGCTTGGCGGCCACGTACCCGGCGAAGTGCCGGTAGCCGACCAGCCCGGCGGTCGACGCGATGTTCACGATGCTGCCCGACCGCTGGTCGCTCATGGTCTTGCCGACCTCGCGGATCAGCCGCCACGCGCCGGTCAGGTCGACGTCGATCATCAGCGACCACTCGTCTTCGGTGATCTCGTGCACCCGCTTGCCCGAAGGCGCGGCGATGCCCGCGTTGTTCACCACGGTGTCGATCCGGCCGTAGCGCTCGATCGCCAGCTCCACGGCGTCCCGGACCGACACCGCGTCGCGCACGTCCGCCTTCGCGGTGAGCGCGGACGCTCCCCGGTCCCGGCACAGCGCCGCGGTGTGCTCCAGCTGGCCCGCCGAGCCCAGCGGGTACGGCACACCCGCCAGGTCCGCGCAGACGTCCAGCAGCAGGAGGTCCGCGCCTTCGGCGGCGCAGGCGAGCGCGGTGGCCCGGCCAATCCCGCGGGCCGCCCCGGTGATGACGACGACCTTTCCCGTCAACCGCACGCGAATCCCCTCAGACCGTGGTGTCGATGAGCTTGAGCAGGTCGGGTGCCGACTCCGTCAGGTACATGTGGCCGCCGGGCAGCTCCAGGTACTCGAACCCGGCGCCGGCCACCTCCGACCAGCGGGCACCCTCGGCCGCGGTCACCAGCGTGTCGTCCGACCCGCGCAGCGACGTGATGGGCGCGGGCAGCCGGGCTTCGGTGCTCGGCCGGTAGTTCTCGTGCATCTCCACGTCGGCGCGCAGCGTCGGCAGGATCAGCTCGCGCATCTCCGGGTCTTCCAGCGCCTCGTGGCTGAACCCGGCGAACCGCGAGACCCGGGCCAGGAACTCGTCGTCGCCCAGCCCGGTCGCGCGCTCGGACCGCTGGGTGTGCGGCTCCGGCGACCCGCTGACGAACAGGTGCCGCAGCACCAGATCCGGGTGCGCGGCCACGCGGTGCGCCAGTTCGTAGGCCAGCACCGCGCCCAGGCTGTGTCCGAACAGGACCACGTCGGTCAGCCCGTCGAGCTGCCGCACCAGCTCCGGCAGCAGTTCGTCGGCCGCGACGACGGCGTCGCGGTAGGGCTCGGCGTCGATCCGCCGCTCCCGGCCGGGCAGCTGCACCGGCACGACGGCCAGCCGCTCACCCGCGTGTTCCTGCCACGGGCGGAAGAACGAGGCCCCCGCTCCGGCGAACGGCAGGCATACCAGTGCGATCTTCACTTCGCGTCCCCTCAGGCAGGCTGGCCGAGCGGCCGGACGATGATGGTGTTGACGTCCACGGGGGACGGCTGGCTCAGTGCGAAGACGATCGTGTCCGCGATCTGGTCGGGCGTGAGCAGCTTGCCGAGCTCGCCCTTGTCGCCGCCCCACTCGTCCCAGAACGGCGTGTCGGTGCGGCCCGGCGACACCAGCGTCACACCGACGTCGTCGGTGGTGACCAGGCGGCGGGTGTTCTCCGCCAGCCCGGTGACCGCCCACTTGGTGATGCCGTAGATGTTGCCCGCGCCGTACGCGTGCCCGGCGACACTGCCGACGAACACGAGGCGTCCCTTCGTCTTCTTCAGCTCGGGCAGCGTGGCCCGCACCAGCAGGGCCGGCCCCAGCACGTTGGCGAGGACCATGTCCTTCCAGCCCGCCGGGTCGCCCTCCGCGAGGTCGTCGTGCGTGGCGTAGCCGGCGTTCGCGACCGCCGCGTCCAGCCGCCCGAAGCGCTCCAGCGTGGTGGCCACCGCGGACCGGACCACGTCCCAGTCCCCGGCGTCACCCTGGATCGTCAGCAGTTCGTCCGGCTCGCCGACCTCCTTGGCGAACCGGTCCAGCCGCTCCTGACCGCGTCCGACGATGCTCACCCGCTGCCCCTTGTCGAGCAGCTGCCGTGCGGTGGCGGCGCCGATACCGCTGCCACCACCGGTGATCAGCGTTACGGGAGTGTCGGTCATGTAGCGCTCCAAGAGGTTGTGCGTCGAGGACTAGCGGGGCAGCTTGGTGGTGTACGTGATCGGCAGGTGCGAGACACCGCGGCCGACCGAGTTGTCGTAGAGCCAGGTGAGCTCGTCGAGCGGCACCGCGGGCCGGATGTCCGGGAGCCGGCGCAACAGCGTGTTGAACGCGATTTCGGCTTCGAGACGGGAAAGCGGGGACCCCGGGCAGAAGTGCGCGCCGTGACCGAAGGAGAAGTGCCGGTTGCCGGTGCGGGTGATGTCCAGGCGGTCCGGGTCGTCGAACACCTTCGGGTCGCGGTTCGCGGAGCTGATCATCAGGTGCACGAACGACTCCTTGCCGATGTGCACCCCGGCCAGTTCCATGTCCTCGGCCGCCAGGCGCAGCGTGCCGCGGTAGACCGGCGGCTGGTAGCGCAGGAACTCCTCGACCGCGCTGGGCGCGAGGCTCGGGTCGTTGCGCAGCAGCTCCAGCTGGTCCGGGTTGGCGAACAGCGCTTCCATGCCGTTGCTGATCGTGAACGCCGTCGTCTTGTGGCCGGCGTTGATCAGCAGGATCATCGTGGACACGATTTCGTCGTTCGTGAACCGGCCGTCCTCGTCGGCGGCGCGGATCAGGGTGCTGACCAGGTCCTCGCCGAGGTCGGCGCGCCGCGCTTCCAGCAGCTCCTTCAGGTACTGCTCGATGCTGTCGCTCGCCCACTTGAGACGGGCGTTCTCCTCCTCGGTCGCGTACGGCGCGCCGCTGAGCAGCAGGCCCCACTCGTGCAGCTTCTCGCGGTCCTCGAACGGGACCCCGAGGAACTCGCAGATCACCTTGAGCGGCAGGGTCATCGCGAACTCTTCGAACAGGTCGACCTCGGGTCCGAAGCCGTCGATCAAGGTGTCGGTGGTCTCCTGGATGCTCGGCCGCAGCCGCTGCATCTTGCGCGGGGTGAACGCCTGCGCCACGAGCTTGCGCAGCCGGGTGTGCCGCGGCGCGTCCGCGGTGAGCATGTTGCGGATCAGCGTCGGGCTGGAGTCCTTCAGCAGGTCCTGCCACCACGCCGGCGCGTTGTCCACGCTCTTGGAGATCCGCGGGTCGTTGAACAGGCCGCTGACCGTCTCGTAGTCCATGACCACGTACGCCTCGGCGCCGACCGGGTGGTTGACCTGGTGCACCGGGCACTTCGAGCGGAGCACGGCGTTGTCGGCGTGCTTGTTGGGGTACGCCGGATCGGTGAAGTACTCCGGGGGGAGCTTTTCGTAGTCGACGCCCGGCTGCGCTTCAGTGCTCATTCCGTTTCCTTCTTCTCCGATGACGGTCATACGGCGACGGCCTCCGGGGCCGGCAGGGTGCGGATGCGCTTGGTCAGGGTCGGCAGCGCGGCCACCCCCGAGATCACGCACATCGTGATGAACACCCACGTCGAGCCGGCCAGGTCGAAGACCAGGCCGACCAGGAAGACACCGATCGGCGCCGCGCTCATGGACATGAAGAACACCGCGCCGAGCACGCGGCCCTGGACCTTGTCCGGGGCGACGGCGGCGAGGTACGACAGGAACACCGTGCTGATGATCGGGCCGCGGATGAACACCAGCGTGACGATGAAGCCCAGCGGGATCACGCCCGGTGTCACCGCGAGCAGGATCGCCACCACCGGGCCGATCCACGCGCCGCACAGCACGATCGTCGACGGCTTGAACTTCTTGAAGACCCACCCGGCGGCCATCGAACCGACCAGCCCGCCGACCCCCGCGACGGCGAGGGTGACGCCGATGAACGAGGACGAGGCGCCCCGGCCCTCCGCGGTGGCGATCAGCGCGAGGAACACGCCGGAGTGGGTGAACGCCATGTTCGAGCCCATGATCCAGATGATCAGCGGGCGCAGGATCGGCTGCTTGAACAGGAACTTGAAGCCCTCGGCCGTACCACCCTTCTCCTTGGCGGCCCGGCTCTGCTCGTTCTGCATCGGCTTGCGCACGAACAGCAGGAGCACGGTGGAGATCAGGAACGACACCGCCGCCGCGAGGTACGGGAACGCCCGGGCCACGCCGAAGAGCGCACCGCCGATCGGCGGTCCGACCAGGGTGGCGCCGAAGTACCGGACCTGGTTCTGCGCGGTGGCGTCGGTCAGCTGGGACGGCGGTACCAGCGCCTTGATCGCGGCCACCCCGGCGGGTTGCCCGATGCCGAAGCAGATGGAGGAGCACAGCGCGATCCCGAAGATCACCGGCATGCTCGCGCTGCCGGTGAAGATCAGCACGCTGAACAAACCCAGCAGCACGACCCGGATCAGGTTGCAGCCCATCAGCAGCAGCTTGCGGTCCAGCCGGTCGGCGAGCGTGCCGCCGGGGATGGACATCAGGCTCGCCGTGATCAGCTGCATCGAGCCGACGGCGCCCGCGTACACCGTGGACCCCGTGGTGGCCAGGATCAGCAGCGGGTAGGCGATCTCCGCGGTTTCCTTGGCGATCGCGGCGAACGCCTCACTGGTCCACAGCGCCTGGAAGTCCCAGTTCTTGATCAACGGCTTTTCCGGGGTCTCCGGTGCCGCTGTCGCCTCCGCGCCCGGTTCGGGCACGGCCTCGGGCGGGTCCGCGTCGAGCTCTTGTGTGCTCGTGCCGCGCTCACGCGGTTCAGTGGACATCCAGGACCTCAATTCCTTTCCGGCGCGACGCCGGGCAACGTGGTGAGCAGGTCTTCGGCGAGCTGGTGCACGTGTGGCTCGGTCAGCACCGACCAGTGGTTCCCCGGTACCGGGATCACGCGGACGCCGCCGCCGTACAGCGGGGCCAGCCGGGTGGTGAGCTTCGCCGCCCCGCGCGCGTCCAAGCCGACCTTGAACACCACGGCCGGGCAGTCCACCGCGCGCGGCCGGTAGGGCGCCATCGCGCGCGCCTTGTGCAGGAACAGCTTGTGCAGCGCGGGGTTGCGCCGCATCTGCCGGCCGACCTCGCCGAGGCCCAGCACGCCGGCCACCTGGAAGTAGGCGTGGCTGTACAGGAACTCCGCGTCGAGCCCGATGGGCACACCGCGCCGGCCCGGCACGAACGCGTCGAGGCACAGCAGCACGTCGACGACCTCGCCGCGCTCGACGAGCAGGCGGGCCATCTCGTGCGCCATCACCGCGCCGAACGACCAGCCGCCCAGCGTGTACGGACCCTCCGGCTGGATGCCGAGCACCGCGTCCACGTGGTGCGCCGCCACCTGCGTCACGGACTGGTGCCGCCCGTCCGCCGGATCGGGTTCCAGGCCGTACACCGGGCGGCCCGCGTCGAGCCGGTCGGCCAGCGGCTGGTAGCTGAGCGCGGTGCCCGCGGCGTCGGCGGCCAGGAACAGCGGGCGGCCCGGGCCTTCCCGCAGCAGCACGGCGTTCACCGGCGCGCGCTGGGCCCGCGCCTTCGGCCGGTCCCGCTCGGCCAGCTCGACCAGCCGCCCGAACGTGGGTTCCCGGGAGAACTCGGCCAGCGACACCACGAGCCCGGCCTGGTCCCGCAGCCTGCTCATCATGTTCAACGCCATCAGCGACTCGCCGCCGAGGCCGTAGAAGTGGTCCTCGTCCGAGGCGGGCGGCTGGCCCAGCGCCGTGGCCCACACCCGCTCCAGTGCCGGCCGCACCGAGTCGCCGAGCTGCACCGGCCGCGCCTTCGTCCGGGCGGCGGCCCGCACCGGCTGGTCGCCGGCCGGGTCCGTGCCGAGGAACGGGTGCGGCGGGAGGGACCGGCGTACCAGCGACCCGGTGGCCGCGAGCACGGTTTCGCCCAGCACGTCCACCCCGCGTTCCCACAGCGTGCCCAGTGCCCGCAGCAGGCCGAGGTCACCGTCTTCGGCCCGGCCCAGCAGCGGCAGCCCGGTCTTGGTGTCGTCCCAGCCTTCGTTCCAGCGCACCGTGCCCAGCATCGAACCGCCGGGGCCCAGCTCCAGGAACGTGTCGACGCCCGCGTCCAGCAAGGTCTGCATCCCCGCGTCCAGCAGCACCGGCCGGGTGAACTGCGCGGTCCAGTAGTCCGCTCGGGCGACGGCGGCCGGGTCGGCCCACGTGCCCGTGCTGTCGGACACCAGCGGCAGCACCGGCGCCGAGGGCTCGGTCTCCGCGATGACCTTCCGCAGGAACTCCGCCGCCGGGACCAGCAGCGCGCAGTGCCCCGGCCGGTCCACGGCCAGCGCCCGCACGTCCAGCCCGGCCAGCGCGTCCCCGGCCAGCAGTTCGTCCACGTCGGACTCGAGCCCGGACAGCACCACCCCGCCGCGGCTGATCACCGACACCTTGACCGGGTGGTCCGCGCCGATCCGGCGCAGGATCTCGTCGGAGGTGCCGTTCACCGCGAGCATGCGCCCGGGCGGTGCCTCGGCCCACGCGACGCGCGCCCGCTCGTGCACCACGGCGGCCGCGTCGGCGAGCGACCACACCCCGGCGAGGGTGGCCGGTGCGAACTCGCCGATGCTGTTGCCGAACAGGCCGACCGGGGTGATGCCCCAGTCCATGAGCTGGCGGCCCAGCGCGTAACCCAGCGCCCACAGGCCCAGCTGCTGGTTGATGCCGTCGTCGAACCATCCGGGCCCGCCGTCGGCCTCGGCCACCACCGGTGTCAGGTCGACGCCGCAGGTCCGGAGCACGACCTCGCGGACCTCGTCGAACCGCCGGCGGAAACCGGGCAGCAGCCGGTAGGCGGGTGCGCCCGCGTTGTACCGCAGGGTGCCGTGGCCCGGGAACAGGAACGCCACCTTGCCCAGCGGCCGCGGCGGCACCGGGTCGCCCGCGCCGGCCAGCAGCCGCGCGGCGTGCTCCGTGCCGGACACGGCGAACGCCTGCTTGTGCTTGTGGATGCGGCGCTCGGCGAGCGTGCGGGCCACCGCGTGCAGATCCGGTTCCCCCTGCACCGCGACGGAAAGGTTTTCCCGCAGCTTCGCCAGCGCCTCGGGCGTGGCCGCGGAGAGCGGGAGCAGCGTCCCACCCGGTCGCGGCGCGGCGTCCGCGCGTGCCGGCGGTTCCTGCAGGACGACGTGGGCGTTCGTGCCGCCGACGCCGAACGAGCTCACCGCCGCCAGCCGGGTGCCGCGGTCGGGCCACGGCCGGTGCTCGGTGCACACCCGGAACGGCGTGTCCTCGAGGTCCAGCAGCGGGTTCGGCTGGTCGAAGTGCAGGCTGGGGACGACTTCGCCGTGTTCGAGCATCAGCACGGTCTTGATGAACGAGGCCACGCCCGCCGAAGCGCTGGTGTGCCCGAGGTTGCCCTTCACCCCGCCCAGCAGGCAGTAGCCGACGTCGGGGGTGGACATCCGGAACGCCTCGGTCAGCGCCTGCACCTCGACGGGGTCGCCGATCGGGGTGGCCGTGCCGTGCGCCTCGACGTAGTCGATGTCGGCCGCGTCGACGCCCGCGAGCTTCTGCGCGTAGCGGATGACGTCCCGCTGGCCGGGAATGGACGGTGTGGTGTAGCCCATCTTCTCGGCACCGTCGTTGTTCAGCGCCGAGCCGAGCACCACCGCCGCGATCCGGTCGCCGTCGGCCAGCGCGTCCTCGAGCCGCTTGAGGACCACCACGCCGACGCCCTCGCTGGGCACGGTCCCGGTGGCGGAGGCGTCGAACGGACGGCAGTGCCCGTCCGCGGACAGCGGGCCGCCCGGCTCGTGCCAGTAGCCCCACTCGCCCTTCGGCGCGACGGCGACCCCGCCCGCCAGCGCCGCGTCACACTCCCGGTTCAGCAGGCTCTGCACGGCCATGTGGATCGCGACCAGCGAGGTGGAGCACGACGTCTGCACGGTCAACGCCGGGCCGCGCAGGCCGAGCTTGTAGGCGACGCGGGTGGCGACGTGGTCCTTTTCCATGCCGAGCATGTGGTCCAGCGGGTTCAGGTCCATCCCGGCACCGGTCTGGGTGCGGTCGGCGCCCGCGTACACGCTGATCCAGCCGTCGAACCGGGTGGGGTCCAGACCGGCGTCGTCCAACGCGGACGCCGCCGCCTCCAGGAAGACCCGTTGCTGGGGATCGATTCGCGCGGCCTCGGCACGGCTGTAGCCGAAGAACTCCCAGTCGAAGTTCGCCGAGTCCTTCATGACCCCCTTGGCGGGCACGAAGTTCGGCTGCCGCACGTCGTCCGGGTCGGCGCCCTTGTTCCGCACCAGGTCTTCGACGTCGAACCGGGTGATGCCCTCGACGCCGTCGCGAAGCAGTTTCCAGAACTCTTCGACGTTCTCGGCGCCGGGCAAGCGGCACGCCATTCCGACGACAGCGACCGCGTTATCCGTGGTGGTCACCGCGTTCCTTCCCGTTCAGGTGTGCCGCCGAGCTCGGCGCGGCCGGTCAATTCCGCTGGTCGCCGGTGCGGCGTTCGCGCACCGCGCCGAGCAGCCGGTCGCGGCTGCTGCCCCGGCCCGCGGTCGCGGCGGGGGCGGCCAGCAGCTCCGCCTGCCCGCGTACGGTCCCGGCGCGGAAGAGGTCGACGGTGCGCAGCATCCGGCCGGACGCCTGGCTCAGCCGCTCCACCAGCACCACCAGCCGCAGCGAGTCGCCGCCCGCGTCGAAGAAGCTGACGTCGTCGCCGACGTCGTCGGTCTTGAGCACCTCTTGCCAGATGGTCCGGACCAGGCCCAGCCGCGCGGCGGGGTCGTCCAGCTCGGCCTGGTTCACAGGAGCCTGGTTCAGCACGGTTTCCTCCGGATCGTGTGCGATGGCGGCGGCGCTGCGGCGCAGCGCCTCCAGTAACTCGGTGGTCGTGGCCTCGGTGAACAGGTCCGCCGGGTGGTTCAGGAGGAACTCGAGCCGGTCCCGCCCGGTGGTCTGGTCCAGCCCGACGAACAGCGCCAGGTCCCACTTGCTGTACTCCGGGTGCAGCGGCTGGTAGCGGCCCACGACGTCGGGGGCGAGCACCAGCGGGTCCGCCGTCTCGGCCAGGTTGACCAGCACCGGAGTCATCGGGGGGCGGGCCATGTCGCGCCCGGGGTCGAGCGCGGCGGCGATCGCGTCCAGCGGCACGTCCGAGTCGATGAACGTCTCCATGCCCCCGACGCGCGCGGTCCGCAGCAGCTCCCGCCACGACGTGCCGGCGTCCAGCCGGACCCGCAGCACCAGCGTGGTCATGAACATGCCGATCACGTCCGCGGCCGCCGGGTCGTCCCGGCCGGGCCAGACGACCGCGAACAGGAAGTCGGTCTGCCCGGTGGTCCGCGCGAAGGTGCCGGCCAGCAGGGCCACCCCGGTCATGAAGAGGGTGCAGCCCTCCTGCCCGGCGACGGCCAGCACCGCCTCCGAAACGTCGGCGTCCAGCACGAGGTTCGCGCTGGTACCGATCAGCGACAGCTCGGGGTCGTCCGGGTCGCCGTCGTAGGGCAGCGCCACCGTGGTCGGCGCACCCCGCAGCCGGTCCACCACGTCGGCGACCCGCTCGGCGTGCCCCTCGTCCACCAGGCCGCCCTGCACTTCGGCCGGGTGCGGCGGGGTGGACAGCTCCGGCTCCACACCTTGGGCGAGCGCCCGATAGGTCGTGCCGATCTCCTCCACCAGGAGCTGCCGGGACACGCCGTCGAAGACGATGTGGTGCACGGTCAGCACGAGCAGCGTCCGATCGGGTGCGACGCGGATCACCTCGGCCCGCGCCGGCGCCTCCTCACCCAGCTCGAAAGGCGTGTAGCACAGCGCTTCCACCAGGCGCTCGATCTCGTCCGCGGCCCAGCCGTCGGCGACCGCGTCGGTGAAGCCGACCTCGGGCGCGGACGCGTCGGTGCGGTACTCGACGCGCAGCGCCGCGGGGTCCAGCCGGAATCGCGAGCGCAGGGCGGGATGACGTGCCATCGCGCGTTCCACGGCCGTGGTCAGCAATTCGTGGTCGAGGAGTCCGGTCAGTTCCAGGACGCTCGGCAAGAGGTAGCTGGGACGCAGCCGTTCGATGCGGTCGAGGATCCAGAGACCCTGCTGGGTCGGTGTCGCCGGGTACCAGATGCCTTGTGCAGCAACAGAACTAGTCATCGACGCGCTCGGACCTCGCCAACCCGACGAGGGCGCGCCAAGGCGCGCGCATTCGGCAGCGATCGCATGACCAAACCCCCAGTGAATTCCATTGAACGGGAGTGAACCCCAGTGTTAACCCCGTTAGGCCCCAGTCGATGGCGATCAGTTGTTTCCACTGTCGCCAAATCGCACTATAGCAGCCGGCCGAGGTCCGTCAAGCGGTTCCCACTCGGCGAATACCAATGTCCATCTTGGACAATTGAGCCGGGACGACAGGAGCACTGGTTGACGCTTTCGCGAACCTGGTGTTTAACTGGGCGCGACGTACGGCCGGGTATCGGCCGCGCACCGGGCTGGAAACAGCACGACTGGGGATCGGACTGGGGCTTTCTTGGGGATTGATCATGACCGACGCCTGCCCTTGGGGGCTGCGGAGCCCTGCTTGGACCAACGACGGTTGGGCCGAACGCAGCAATGCGGCCGGTCACTGGCCGGTTGTTTGTCCCGACCTGCGGTTATACCGCTCATTCATTCTCCGTTCGCGGCAACGACGCCGCGCATTCCACCATGCGGTCGACTGTTGACGTCCACCCGAATGTGATGTCCAAATGGGCGACCCACCGGCGATCGCATACGGAATGACCTGCACATACGCACAAAACACCAGGTAGCCGGTATCAAGATTAATCCGGCTACCGGATTAATCTTGATACCGCCCGGATTAATCCGCGCCCGCCCGCCGACCAGGAGTCTGCCGGATGGCTCGCTCCCCGAACCGATGAGGACACCGGCCATGCCCGTCCACAACGCAACCCTTTCCGGATGCCCGGTGCACGCCGTCGACACCGACCTGGTAGACCCCCGCTTCTACAGCAGCGGCAAGGCGTACGAGCTGTGGCGGGACCTGCAGGCGCAGGACGGGCTGAGCTGGCGCCAGGTCGACGACCGACGCGGGTTCTGGTCGGTGGTGCACTTCAAGGAGACCGACTACGTACTCCGCAACACCCACCTGTTCACCTCGGAACGCGGCACCATGCTGGAACTGCTCGGCATGGACGACCCCGCCGGCGGGCAGCAGCTCGCGGTCACCGACCCGCCGCGGCACACGATCATGCAGGCGCGGCTGAAGAAAGCGCTGGCCGTCAAGGCGGTGGACCGGCAGCGCGAGATGATCCGCGAGCTCATCACCGAGCTGATCGCGCCGATCGGCGACGGCGGAGTGTTCGACTGGGGCCAGGCCATGCTGGCGATGCCGATGTCGGTCACCGGGACGATGATGGGGCTGCCGCCGGAGGACTGGCCGTGGCTGAGCAGGCTGACCACCATCTGCATCGCCGCCGACGACCCCGAGTACCAGGACGAGGGCACCCGGGACAAGACGCTGGAGATGGCGCACCGCGAGCTGTTCGCCTACTTCCAGGACCTGGTGCGCTTCCGCCGCGACCGGGTCGGCGACGACCTGATCAGCACGCTGATCAAGACCCGGTTCGAGGGCAGGCACATGTCGCCCGGCGAGATCGTGTCCAACTGCTACAGCCTGCTGCTCGGCGCGAACGTGACCACCCCGCACGCGCCGAACTTCGTGATGGCCGAGTTCATCGACTCCGACGTGCTGCCGCAGTGGGCCGCCGAGCCGGAGCTCGGCACCACCGCGGTCGAAGAGGCGCTGCGCTGGGCGTCCCCGGTGAACCACATGCTGCGGTACGCCACCGAGGACGTGGTCGTGCGGGACACCCGGATCGCGGCGGGCGACGCCGTGGTCACCTGGATCGGCGCGGCCAACCGGGACGAGACCGAGTTCCCGGACGCCTGGAACTTCGACATCCGGCGCAAGCCGAACAAGCACCTCGCGTTCGGCATCGGCCCGCACTACTGCATCGGGCACAGTGTGGCGCGGATCACCCTGCGCACGTTGTTCGAGGAGCTTTTGGCGCAGTACAAGGACTTCGAGGCCGCCGGTACCCCCGAAAGGCTGATTTCCAACTTCGTGTCCGGCTACAAGCACGTGCCGATCACCGCGAAGCGCCGCTGACGTCCCGGTCAGCACCACTCCCCTTTTCAGTGACCCGGAGGTCGGCATGTCATTGGACGAAATCGCGCTGTCGGTCCTCGGACCGGCGACGGACCGGGCCGGGTTCGCCGGCCGGAGCTTCATCTCCCTCGGCGGCGACTCGCTGCGGGCGATGCGGCTCACCGCCATGGCCCAGGAGCAGCTCGGGCTGAAGCTGTCGGTGGCGGAGCTGCTCTCGTCGACCCCCCTGGGCACGGTGCTCTCGAACGCCGTCGGCACCGCGGCGGCCACCACCACCGCGGCACCCGAGCCGTCGGCGCCCTCGCTGACGCCGATGCAGCGGGGCATGTGGCTGCTCGAGAGCACCCTCGGCGGATCCTCCTACAATCTCGTTTTCACGTCCTATGTAGACAGTGGAACGCTCGACCGCGAAGTCTTCGGGCACGCGGCCGCCGCCACGACGGCGCGGCACGCCTCGCTGCGGACGGTGCTGCGCGAAGAGGACGACGAGATCGTCCCCGTGGTGCTGGACGAGGTCGTCCCCGAGATCGTGGACATCACCTCCGACGGCCGGGACTTCGAGGAGTCCGTCCGCGCCGCGGCCGCCGAGCACAGCCGCGTCCCCTTCGACCTCACCGCCGCTCCCCCGCTGCGCTACCTGTTCGTCGCCGGCCCGCAGCGGCAGGCGGTCGTGCTGATCGCGCACCACGTGCTCCTCGACGGGTGGGCCGTCGGCCTGCTGCTCGACGAGCTGTTCAGCTCGTACCGGGCCCTCAAGGCGGGCCTGCCGCTGCCGCGCACCGAACCCGCGCCCACCACGGAAGCCCTGCTGCGCCGCCACGAGCAGGACCGCGCCAGCGGCGAGTGGGACCGCCTGGCCGAGTTCTGGCTGAAGTACCTCGACGGCGTGCCCACCGTGCTCGAACTGCCCACCGACGAGCCCCGCCCGACGATCCAGGACCCGGCGGGCCACCGCATCCCGCTCGACCTCGGGGCGGACCTGAGCGCCCTGGTCGGGGACCGCGCGCGGGAGCTGGGCATCACCCCGTTCGCGCTGCTGCTCGCCTCCTACGGCCTGGCGCTGAGCCGCTGGACCGGCGTCGGCCGGCTGCTGGTCGGCGTCGCCCTCTACGGCCGTGACACCGCCGAGCTGGCCGAGCTGATCGCCGTCGGCGGCAACCTGGCGCCGATCCTGGTGGAGGTCGACGACGACGCGCGGGTCGTGGACTACCTGCGCGCGGTACAGGACTCGCTCGCCCGCGGCATCGAGGCGGGCGCGCTGCCGTTCGACGAACTGGTCACCCGGCTCGGCATCGAGCGCGGGCTGAGCGCCCACCCGCTGGTGCAGGTCTCCTTCGGCATGCACGATCAGCTCGTGCCGCACCGCATCGACGCCGGCGACGTGCAGCTGCGCATCGAGGAGGGCCACGGCGGCGGCGCCCAGTTCGACCTGTCGCTGTTGTTCGGCCGGTCGCGCCCGACGCTGGAAGCGCAGCTCGAGTTCGCGACGGCGCTCTGGGACGAGGCCGACGCACGGGCGTTCCTCGACGACTTCACCACCGCGGCAAGGGAACTGGCCACGGCCGAGGGCAGGGTGGAGGACCTGCGCTGCCTGTCCGACGAGCGCCGGAAGGTGCTCGACGCCGTCAACGACACGCGCCGCGACTTCCCCGCGGTCACCGCGGACGAGCTGTTCCGCCGGGCGGCGCAGCGCACGCCGGACGCGGTCGCGGTGCGCGAGGACGACCTGGAGCTGACCTACGCGCAGCTCGCGGGCGCGGCGGCCGAGCAGGCGCGCCGGCTCCGCGAACTCGGCGTCGGCCGCGGTGACCGGGTGCTGGTGGCGCTGGACCGGTCCATCGCCGAAGTCGTCGCGGTGCTGGGCATCGCGTGGGCGGGTGCCGCCTACGTGGGGGTGGACCTGAGCCAGCCCGAGACCCAGGTCCGGCACATCCTGGCCAAGGCCGCGCCGAAGGCCGCGCTGGCCGGTTCCCCGGAGGCCGTCGCCCACCTCGGCGTGCCTGCCTGCGCGACGTGGGAACCGGCCTGGGAGCCGTCGGCCGCCGAACCCGCCGCCACCGGTCCCGACGACCTGGCCTACATCGCGTTCACCTCCGGCTCGACGGGTCTGCCCAAGGGCGTCGGGGTCCCGCACCGGGCGATCGTGCGGCTCGTGCACGAGCCCGACTTCGTCCACTTGGGACCGGAAGACCGGATGCTGCGCCTGTCGCCACTGGCGTTCGACGCGTCCACCTTGGAGCTGTGGAGCCCGCTCGCGAACGGCGCGGCGCTGGAGGTGTACCCGGCGGGCCTGCCCGCGCCCAGTGAGCTCGGCCGGTTCCTGCTCGACCGCGAGGTCACCGTCGCGTGGCTGACCGCGGGGCTGTTCCGGCTGGTCGAGGAGTTCGCGCCGGCCGGGCTCGGCGGCCTGCGGCAGCTGATCACCGGCGGCGACGTCGTGCCGCACGCCCAGGTGGCGCGCGTGCTGGAACGCCACCCCGGGATCATCGTGACCAACGGCTACGGCCCCACCGAGAACACCACCTTCACGACCACCCACTCGGTCACCTCGCCCGCGGAGTCGGCCGGGCCGCTGCCGATCGGCACCCCGTTGCCGGGCACGCGCGTGCACGTCCTGGACCGGCGGCACCGGATCGTGCCGCCGGGCGCGGTCGGCGAGCTGTACGCGGCGGGCGAAGGCCTGGCACACGGCTACGTGGCCGACGAAGGCGAGACGGCCAGGGCGTTCGGCACCTTCTCCCCCGACGTCCCCGAGCGGCTCTACCGCACCGGTGACCTGGTCCGCGTGGACCGGGCCGGGCGGCTGCGCTTCCTCGGCCGCCGCGACGACCAGGTGAAGCTGCGCGGGTTCCGCATCGAGCTGTCCGCCATCGCCGACGTGCTGGCCGCCGACCCGCGGGTGCGCGACGCGGCCGTCGTGGTCACCGACGGGGACAGCTCGGACAAGCGGCTGCTCGCCGCGATCGTCCCCGCCGGGCCGGTCGGCACCGCGGACCTGCGCGACCTGGTGGCCGAGAAGCTGCCGGTGTACATGGTGCCGAGCCTGTGGGCCGTCGTGGACCGGATGCCGGTGACCGGCAACGGCAAGGTGGACCGCCGGGCGCTCGAAGCCGTGGCGGCACCGGCCGGGCAGCAGGTCGTGGCGGAGGAACCGGACCGGCTCGGTACGGCACCCGACCTGATCGCCCGCGTCCTGGAGAAGGAGGTCGAGCTGACCGCCGACACCGACTTCTTCACCGTCGGCGGCAACTCCATGGGCGCGGTGCGGCTGCTGCGGCTGATCCGCGACGAGCTCGGGGTGTCGGTGAAGCTGCGGGACTTCCTGATCACGCCGACTCCGGCGGGCCTGAACAAGCTCATCGACCAGGCGGCGCGGTCGTGACCGAGGCGACCGTGCACCATGGGGTGCCTGCATCCACCACAGGGGAGACGACACTCGGATGAAGTACCGCAAGATCGGCACCAGCCGTCGTGAGGTCAGCGCGCTCGCGCTGGGCGCGATGATTTTCGGCACGACCGTCGAGGAGGAGCGGGCGTTCGCCATCCTCGACCGGTTCGTCGAAGCCGGCGGCACGTTCGTCGACACGGCCAACAACTACGCCTTCTGGGTCACCGGCTCCCAGGGCGGCGAGAGCGAGCAGCTGCTCGGGCGGTGGCGACGCAGCCGGGGCATCACCGACGAGGTGGTCATCGCCACCAAGCTCGGCGGCCGCCCGAAGACGCCGGGCTTCGCCTTCAACCCCGAAGGCCTCGCGCCGGAGGTGATCCGCGCGTCCTCGGCGCGCAGCCGCGAGAACCTCGGCGTGGACCAGCTGGACCTGCTCTACGCGCACGCGGACTTCATGGACACGCCGCAGAAGGACATCGTCGAGACCTTCGCGTCCCTGGTGAAGGACGGGTCGGTCGCCATGATCGGCGCCAGCAACCACTGGTCGTGGCGCCTGGAGAAGTGGCGCTCGCTCGCCGAGTCCGCGAACCTGCCCGCCTACGAGGTCGTCCAGTACCACCACACCTACCTGCGGGCGCGCACCGACGTGCCGAGCCGGCGCTGGAAGGAGGGCAACGAAGGACTGTTCGGCGCGGAGCTGATGACCTACCTGAAGGATCGTCCCGAGTTGACCCTGGTGGCGTACACGCCGCTGCTGTCCGGCGGCTACGTGCGCGAAGACCGGCCCCTGGGCGAGCTGCACGACCACGCGGGCACGCAGGCCCGGCTCAAGGCGCTGCACGAGGTGGTACGGGAAACCGGCGCCACGGCCAACCAGGTCGTGCTGTCCTGGATGCTGGGCGGCGACCTGCCGGTCATCCCGCTCGTCGGCGCGTCGTCGGTGGCGCAGCTCAACGAAAGCCTGGACGCGGTGGACCTGGAGCTGACCGCGGACCAGCGCGCGCTGCTGGACGCGGCGCACTGATCCCGCAGCCGATGACCACCCACGACGCCACGGTGCCCGCCGTCCGGCCGGCCACGGCCGCGCTCCTGCTCGCCCACGGAGCGGCGGGCACCGTGCGCGCGAACTTCGGGCCGCTGATCCCGGCCCTTTCCCGCACGGTGCCGTCCTTCGGCCCGGACTTCCCCGGATCGGGCGAGACACCCCGCGCGAGCGGTCCGTTGCGGCTGGACGACCTCGCCGACCAGCTCGTGGCCGCCGCCGGTGACGCGAAGACCTTCGCGATCCTCGGCTACTCGATGGGATGCGCCGTCGCGGTCCGCGCCGCGATCCGGCACCCCCACCGGGTGACCGGCCTGATCCTGACCGCCGGCGCCCCGCGGATCGACGCCGACACGCGCGCCCGGATGGACGAGTGGCAGCGCCTGGCGGACCGCGACCACACCGCCCTGGCCCGCTTCATCGCCTCGGTGATGTTCAGCGAGACGTTCCTCGGCACGCTGACCGACCGGCAGCTGGAGAGCCTCCTGGAACTGATCGTGTACACCACGCCCGACGGCACCACCGAGCAGATCGAGCTGGTCCGGCGCATCGACGTGGAACCGGACCTGCCGAACGTCACGGCACCGACCCTCGTCATCGGCACGAAGCACGACCGGCTCATCGCGCCGGCCTCGATGCGGACCTACGCCGACGGGATCCCCGGTGCGCGGTGGACCGAGTTGGACAGCGGGCACGCCGTCGTCCTCGAAGCGCCGGAACAGTGGCTGTCGCTGGTCGAAGCGTTCCTCACCGAGACCGGTACCTTGCCCGGACGCGATATCGGTCCCTGAGCCGCGGTTCGTGTCGTCCGGGCTCGATCCTGGGGCGTTATTCCCCGTGCTCCTCGCGGTGCGCTATCCGGGCTCACCCGAGCCGTCGCGTGACGCTCGCCGCAGCGCCATGGCGCGGAGCACCAGCTCCATCGTGAAGCGGGTCTCCGGGTCGTGGAGGCGGTCGCCGAAGACCTGCTCGAGCTGGCGCAGGCGGTAGCGGACCGTTTGCGGGTGCACCACCAGCTCGGCCGCGATCTTCGGGATCTTGCCGCCGTGGCCCAGCCACGACAGCAACGTCTCGGCCAGCCTCAGCTGCGTGGCCTCCGAGAACCCGGCCAGCGGGCCGAACTGGTGCCGGGCGAGCTGGTCGACCAGGTCTTCGTCCGCCAACAGGCACAGCGTCGTCAGGTGCTCGGCGCACCACGTGATCCGGGCCGGGGGCAAAGCCCTGGCCGCCACCAGCCGTTCGGCGGCACGGGCCCAGCGCAGCGAATTCGCCGCCTTGTCCAGCGGCGTCGAGGGACCGACCACGATCCGCACCCCGAGGTCCGCGGCGATGCGCTGCAGCCGCTCGCGGTCGACCGGGGCCGGCAGGAGCAGGTGCGGTTGCGGCAGCTCCAGGTTGCTCAGCACATCCGTCCCCCACCCGGCCACCGGGACGCGGCTCACGTGGGCGTGCGGCTCGACCGACACCGCCGCCACGGTTTCGGGCAGCGACCAGCCGACGGCCTGGGCGGAATCGGTGATCACCTCGAGGGACACGGCCGGCCGCTCGAGCACGAGCTGCAGCAACCGGCGGCGCAGACCCTCGCGGGCCCCCTCGATCTCGGCCTGCGCCTCGCGGTAGCCCTGGAACGACATCTTCGCCAGCTCGTCGGCATAGCCGAACAGCATCTCCCCCAGCCGTCCCATGGCCATCGACGACAGGCGATGGCGCTGCCCGAGCCGCATGATCCCCTGCCAGGCCACCCGCGTACCCACCCGGTACGCCGCATGGAGATCGTCCAGGGTGCGGCCCGCGCGCGCCTCGCCGGCACCCAGCCGCCGGCACGTCTCGTGCAGCTTGTCCCGCGCGGTCGACGGGTCCTCGATCAGGTCCACGAACAGCCGGACGGCACAGTCGACGCCCTGCCGCGTCACGTGGTTGTAGCGGCCCTCGTCCGGCCGGGCGTAGACCGGGACCGCCCGCCAGACCTCGCGGACGATCTGCTCGACCAGGGTGGGCAGCGCCGGCCGCATGAGCTCGGCGAGCTCGTGCGCCTGACCGCGTCTTCGGAAATCGTCGCCGTCGCCGTCGTCGGCCGCGCGCCGGACGGCCGTGGTGGTGAGCCGGTGACCGTTGTGCCGGGGTGTCAAGCGTTCCTCCACCCGTTCGTGCTGGCATTCCGCGCTTTACCCGACAGTAAAACAGCGGCCTCGGAGCAGGGGACACCGCCAAGGGGCGGCATCTCTCCCCTCAATCGATCAAGACCGCGGCACCGCGGCTCCCGCAGTCCCCCGGCGCCGGCGCTGCGGACCTGCGCGCGGCCGGACCGGCGGCTCGCGGCGTTCAGGCGTCCGGGCCCCACCCTCGTCGGCGCCATCCGGCACCGGCGGGCGAAACGTCCGAATTGAGTGTCCACAATGGACTTTCTGTCACCGGCGCACAGCCACGCGGCCGCCCGCGCGGACACCTCTTGCCCGGCTGGGACACCAGTGCGACAGTCGCTTTCGCCCGACGGCGGATCCACCGTCGCCGTCGGCCGTTCCCTCGCCATCGAGGTTTTCCTTTCCGAGCAAAGGTGTTGATAGCCCATGAGATCCGTCCTCGGCAGCGCAGCCCGGGTGTTCTCCGCCTCCATCGCGGTCGTTCTCGCCGGCCTCGGCGTCGTCCTCGCCGCGCCGGCCGCCTCGGCCGCCGCCTGCACCGACATCGACGTGTCGGTGGCCCGCGGCACCTTCGAACCGGGCGAACTCGGCCTGTTCGTGGGCGACGCGGTCTACTCGGCGGTGCAGAGCCGGCTGCAGCCGCGCTCGGTGAGCAGTTACGCGGTGAACTACCCGGCGGACCTCAACGAGCCGGCCTCGGTCCAGCAGGGCAACCGCGACCTGGTCAACCACGTCACGAGCCAGGCGGCGGCCTGCCCCCGGCAGCGCTTCGTCCTGGTCGGCTACTCACAGGGCGCCAACGTGGTCGACAACTCGATCGGCATCAGCAGCGACGGGGTGATCGTCGGCGGCCCGATCGTCGCGACGATCCCGGCCGCGCTCGCCCCGCGCGTCGCCGCGATCCTGTTGTTCGGCAACCCCATCCGGTGGGTCGGCCGGAGCGTCACGGGCACCTACGAAAGCCGCACCAAGGACTACTGCGCCGACGGCGACCCGATCTGCCAGTTCCTCGGCACGAACGTCCTGGCCCACTTCAGTTACGGCGGCAACGCCGCCGACGCGGCCGAATTCGTGGCCGGCAAGGTCTGATCCGGCGGTCCTTTGTGGAGCTTATTGACCGGGTCCGCCGGAGCCGCCCGCATCCGCTCGCGGGCGGCTCCCGCCGGATGGAAGTCCACTGTGGACCGCGATCGACCCTATGACCCACCCGAGACAGGGCGGAGGACGGGCTGGACGGCGAACGGCCGGTACCCGGCCACCGGGGGCAGGTCGAAGTGGTCGAACCGGCCCGACCGGAGATCCCAGCGCACCACCCGGCTCCCGCCGCCGCGTTCGTGGGTGAACACCAGCGTCGTGGGCGTCTCCCAGAACGGGGCCGAGG
Organism: Amycolatopsis sp. NPDC005003; assembly: GCF_053600695.1. Lineage (NCBI taxonomy): Bacteria > Bacillati > Actinomycetota > Actinomycetes > Pseudonocardiales > Pseudonocardiaceae > Amycolatopsis > Amycolatopsis sp. NPDC005003. The sequence continues at coordinate 75,374 of NZ_JBSGAI010000026.1, forward strand.
GGATCGCGGTGCTGAGGTCGCAGCCTTCCGGCAACGGGTGTTCTTCCGGTTCGCCGCCGGTGAGGAGCCAGACCGACGGCGGCGCGTACTGGAACGCGTACAGCAGTTCGCCGCCCGGGGCGAGCTCGTACTGCCGGTCGGCCGGGAGCGGGGTGCGGGTGCCGGCCGGGTCGTGGCGGAAGACGCCGTCGGTGCCGCGTTCCAGCGCCGTGCCCGAAAGCGGGTCGATCTGGCAGAGGCCGGGCGCGAGCGGCTCGGGGTCGGTGCCCGGGCGCCAGCGGAACGTCCGGCTGCCGGTATGGAAGCCGTCGGCGTAGTACAGCGCGCCGTCGATGACGGCCAGCGCGCGGCGCGTGAGCTCGTCGGTCCGGGGCAGGGACGCGACCTCGCCGGTGGTGACGTCCAGCAGGTGCGGCCGGTCCCACGACCGGCGCCCGACGTGGTGCTCGACCCCGGCCAGGAACCGCCCGTCGGCGCTGCGGACCGGGTGGGTGCCGAGGTCGGCCGGCAGCCGCTCGGTGGTGCCGTCCCACCGCACCAGCATCCCCGGCCCGCCGGACGTGGCCACCACGATCCCCACCGGTGTCTCGTGGGCGCGGTAGCGGTACCGGTCGGGGACCCGGCCGAGCACGACCGGCTCGCCCGCGCGCCACACGATGACCTCACCGTCGCCCCCGACGACCCCGGCCCGCGGCGGCGGCCCCGGGAGCGTCGCCGGGTGTTCCGCCCGCGACGGCACCACCACCGAAACGGGCATCGAAGCCTGCTCCGGCCGCCGCCGGGGAAGCGCCGCGATGCCGCCACCGACCTGCTGCACCAGATGGTCCGAGACGGCGTGGGCGAGCAGGCCGGGCACCTCCTCCGGCGCGACGAGCAGCCGCTCGGCGAGGTCGTCGACCGGGGCGGGATCGCCCCACGCGGCGACGCTGGCGACGTCGGCCGCCGCCCAGGTGTAGCGGGCACTGGCAGCCGACCGCGCCACCTGCGCGGCGAGGCTTTCGGGCAGGGAGAGGCGGTCCGTCGCGAGCGGCGGGTGTTCGGCGAGCCGGTACCCGTCACCGTCGGTGACGAGCACGCCGGCGGCGACCAGCAGCGCGACCGCGTCCCGCTGGGACACCGGCGGTGCGAGGCCGAGCTGCGCGCAGATCGCCGCGTCCGGCGGATCCCCTTGCAGGGGCTCGTCGAGCCAGGAATCCGGCCGGGGTGGGCCGTACCCGGCGGCGGCCCACCCGGCCGACACCACGGGGTAGCCGAGCACCTGCTGCCACCCCGGATCGGGCCCGAAGAGCGCCGGCCGCGTCCGCCGCACCCAGCGTGGCAAACCGGGGCCGTCGGCCGGCCAGAACTGCACGAGCCAGACGTCGCCCTCCTCCCCGTCCGCGGCGGCCCGGCGAGCGACCCGCACGCGGAACAGCCCGCGCCGGCCGAGTTCCAAGGTCTCGTCGTGCTCGCCCCCGGTGAGGAACCCGAGGGCAACCCGCCCGCTGCGGCTGTGGAACGGCGACTCGACGACGTCCTCCCAACCGTCGAGCTCGAGGCGCGGCGGCGCGTCGTGGGCTTCCAGCCGCACCGACTGGAACGGGTCGCCGGCGTGGCCGTGCACCCACCCGTCCCCGGCCGTGGCGACGGTGCCGGACAGCGCTTCGGTCGCCAGCTCCCCCAGCAGCTCGTTCTCCAGCGGCTCCAGGCCGTCCGCGGCGTGGCGGTCGCGGACCACCAAGGTCCCGTACTCGGGCAGGTACTCGTCGTCTTCCAAGATCCCCAGCAGCGTCACACCAGGACGGTAGCGAATCCCCGACCGGGTTCAGTCCGCATTCGACAACGTGACGTACGACTACCACCCGCCGCGTCGGCTGCTGACCCTCCGGGGTTGATCCGGACGGCCGTCCCGGTCCGGGTGGTCGTCTGCCGCTCGCCTGCATCGTCGGCGCCAGTCCTCTCCTGAGCTGCCCAGCCACCCGGCGAGGCCTACTGTTGTCATTCAGCAAGCAAGCCACCACACCTGCACCCTAAGTGAACACTCGATCACCAGACGCTGCGCAGACCACCCCGAGGAGCACCACATGGACGAAGACCTGCTCTACGAGCGGGACGCCGCGCGAAGAGTGGACGAGGTCACCGCCGCATTGGATCGGCTGGCCGGCACCTTCGCGGAAGAAGAGGAACTGCCGGTGGTCCTGCAGCGGGTGTGCCGGCAGGTCATCCACGCCGTGCCGGACGCGGAGCTCGCCAGCATCACGCTGCTGCGCGACGGTGTTCCCTACACCGCGACAGCGACCGGGGACAGCGCGCACCACGTCGATCAGGCCCAGTACGACGCCGGGCGAGGGCCCTGCCTGGAAGCCGCCCAGACCGGCGAACTGCAACGAGTCAAGGTGACCGATGCGGGGCAACGGTGGCCCGAGTTCGCCGCGGCCGCGACCGAGTCCGCGGTCGTCGCTTCCCTGTCCGCCCCGCTGTTCGTCGACCGCCAGTACCGCGGCTCGCTCAATCTGTACGACACCGGAGGCAACAGCTTCGGCGCGCTCGACGCAGCACTGCTGGACCTGTACACCGCCGCCGCCGAAGCCGCGCTGCGCAGCACCCGCCGGCACCAGGCCGCCCGCGAGACCATGAGCCAGCTGCGCGCCGCCCTGACCTCCCGCGCGGTGATCGATCAGGCGAAGGGCATCCTCATGGCCCTGCACTGCATCTCGCCCGACGACGCTTTCAAGCTGCTCGTCAAACAGTCACAAGAGCAGAACATGAAGCTGCACGAGGTTGCCCGAAACTTCGTGGCCACCGCCACCAACCCACAGTGACCCACCACGAAAAGATCATTTCGGCAGGAGCGAAGACGCCGGCTCGGCCGGCGTCGAAGAAGGTCGATCAGTGCCGCGCGGCGCTGTAACAGCGGACATGATCATCACGACCCCTGGGCAAAGGTACCACCCACCTGGGCTTCCTTGGGTCAGGGAAGCCGTTGCCTCCAAGCAGGATCGCAGGTCGTGGAGAATGATGGAGATCGTCAACACGCTGTTTCAGATCGGGCTACCCACACTCGCAGGTCTCTTCATCTTCTTCGCATACCTCAGACCGACGATCCGGCTGCTCAACCGCACGATCCATCGAAGGTTCAAGATCACCCGGATCGTTCGAGCGACTTGGATGGTGTTGACCTTCCTCAGCTACGGCCGATCACGCAAAGAACTCTACCGAGCGGCTTGCATGCGGGTAGAGGCCGAGTTGCTGAACCCCCGCCCGGAAGGACCCGACCGCTGGGAGTACCGGCACCGCTCCGAATTCCGCGCAAAGCTGCAAGCCTACCGGAAAGCGCTACGGGAGTGGCATGACGACATCGGTTCGCTGACTGACAAACTGATGAAGAATTCCGACAACAACAAGATCGTAGTGGATACTTGCTTCGCGATCTCGGAGGTGCAAGAGGAAATTCTGAGGTACTTCCGGGTCCGGCTCGCGGAAAACGCAAAGGTTGACGCCAACCCGGAAGTCTTCATGTCGGAGGTGCATATACAAGAGGCCTTCGTGGCACCCCTGCAGTTGCTGTCCGGACTACTGGGCAAATATGGCGAAGACTGGCCCCAGCTCATTGAAGGACACCGCGCGACTGTTGACGAACTGGACGACGGTCTCGGAGACATCCGCAGCTTCCAGGCGTTCTTGTTCACGTGTTGGCTGACCTGGGGTCCGAGCATCCCGTTCGGCACGTGCAAGCGTTGGGAAGGAAAGAAAGTCATGCAACTCGGTTACGGCGATGAGAGCAATTCGATCGCGCTCGCCGTCCGGAACGCCGACGAACCTCCTCCGCCTCGGGTAGCCCGCGGTGGACACGTGGTCCTCGCCGAAAGCTGGCAAGTGACCGGCGTGATCAAGGCAGCGGGTGCAGTCGATCATTTGCTGTGCAGCACCCAGACCCAGCTGCTACGCGACGGACAGAACCAGCTCGTGTTGGAGACGAGCGGACCGATCACCGCACCGAGCGAGACAGACAGCGTCTACTACTCTGCCTACATCTGGGTGATCATTGTTCTCTGCGGCACCGATGGGCGGCCGAGGCACAGCGAACCGTGGAAGAACATGTTGACGTTCTTCGAGCACGGCAACGTGGCCGATGACTCCACGTACCTGATGCTCAAGCGGCAACTGGCCGCCAAGGCGCGCACCTCCTTGGAGTCGATCTTGCGCGAACATCCCGATCTGATCCTGAGCTTTGCCTGCGCGATAGACGATTGCGGCTGTGGTGAGCCGATCAGGTACCCCGCCCCACCTGGCGAGTCCATGCACGAGCTGCTGTTCACCGAGTCCTGGCTGGCACAGCTGGACGCCGAAGGCCGGCGGGACCGAATGCGCACGTCTCTCCCCGGCAAGGCCCGCGTCGCGCATGCGGCCTGCAAACTCCCGAACACCGTGTCCGGCTACCAGAAGGACCAGGTGAGCAGGACGAAGGCCGACCCGAACGACCGACGACACCCGGAGGTGATGGTCGGTTGATCCGTTTCCGCGACCTCACCGCCACCGACGCCGACATCGCCGCGCTCACCGCCTTCTACCAGGACCACTACGCCGCCGAGTTCCCCGACCCCGACGAGCGGGAATCACTGGGCAACATGATCGAGTACCTGCGGCTGCGTGAGCGGGGCTGGTACGGGCGCAACAACTACCACATCATTCTCGCCTCGCGGAATGGTGACACGGTCGGCTGCTCGATCATGGATTACTTCGCCGGACCCAATGCGGGAATGATCGAGTTCCTGATGGTTGTCCCCGCGGCCCGCAACGCGGGCGTGGGACGAGCCATCCTCGCCGAGACCGAACGCGCCCTCCAAGCGGATGCCACGACCAAGACCGGCACACCGCTTGCCCACGTGTTCGCCGAGATCAACGACCCCTTCGTCCCGACAGGGACGCCGGACAACCTCAACCCGGCCGATCGCGCACTGATCTGGGACCGGTGGGGCTTCCACGGCCTGGACCTGCCCTACGTCCAGCCGGCCCTGTCGGAAACCCAGGAACCGGTCACCAACCTGCTCCTCATCTGCAAGACGTTCGGCGAGCCGTGCACGCCGCGGACCGTGCGCTCGGCCGTGGCCGACTACATCCGCTGGGCCATGCGCGTGGAGGACCCGGAGCGCTGCCCCGAGTTCCGGACGGTCGCAGCTCACCTGGCCACGCTCGCGTCCGTCGGAACGTTCTCCCTCTCGCGCTACGTAGGACATCCGATCCCGCACGCGCGAGCACTGACCGCGCCGACGGATCCCGACTGGGCCGCCACAATGGCTCTCTACCGCACCGCCTTCGGTATTACGGAGTACGGCATCCCCGAGTCGGAGTTCACCCGAAAGTACCCGGTACCCCTGCATTTCTGGACACTGCGCCGCACACCCACCTCCGCAGTCGCCGGCCTGGTCACGTTCTTCACGCTGACCACCGCCGGATTCGGCGGCTACGGGCTGTTCACCGACGACCTGCGCGGCGTCGGCGCCCTGCGCCCGATGATCGCCCAGGTCGAGCTCCAGATGCTCGCCGACCGCCCCACCACCCGAGGCTGGTACATCGAAGTGGCGCCGAAGACCAACCGGGCCCCGCTTCGGGCTGTCGGCTTCGTCGAGCTTCCCGTCCGATACACCGTCCCGTCCCGAAACGGCGACGAACTGCCCGCGACGCTCATGTACAAGCCGATCGGCCGGCACTACCCACCGACGCTCCCCACCGAGTCCGAAGTGGACGCCGCTGTTCGGGAGATCAGGGAAGTCGTCTACGGATTTCACCCCGCCGAATCGATTCCTCGAAGCCCTTGAGGAGAGCGCGCTCGTGCCGATGGCGTTCGGCCGGCCTGCGCGTCCGGCAGACTGACCACCATGAACCACACCGCCCGCGAGTTCGCGCGCCTACGAGCTGCCCTCGAGCGGCGGCTGCCCGGTACCGCACCGTTCCTGCCCGGCGCCACCGATCACGACCTCGACCGGCTCGCCACCGCGACCGGCCTCACCCTGCCGGCCGAGCTGTGTGCGCTGCTGCGCGCCTCAGCCGGCCAGGACGATCCCGGCCACCTGTACGGCCCGCTCAACTTCCACCACTTCCTGACCGTCGACGAGATCATCGAGATGCACCGCATGCTGACCGAGGCGGTCGGCGACATGGCCAAGCCGGTCGCGCAACCCGCCTGCTACCGGTGGACCGTGTGGTCGGAGTCGTGGCTGCCGTTCCTCGCGTTCGAGGGTGACTGCTACCTCCTGGACCTGGATCCCGGCGAGCGTGGCACCGTGGGCCAGGTCGTGTGCCGTCCCAACGTGCCGGACCTGGGTGAGCCGGTCGCGCCGTCACTCACCGCGTTCCTCGCCCGCGCCGCCGACCTCATCGAAACCGGGCACGCCGTCGCCGAGGAAAGCACACTCGTCCTCCTCGACTTGTGCTGAGCCGAGCCGGTTCCGTACTGCCGCGGGCGACCGGATCCTGACCGGATCCGAGGACGCGGGTCAGTTCGTCGGCATCCGCGGCTGGAGGAAGTTCTCCAGGTTCGCCCGCGCGACCTGCTTGAGGAACTCCCCGCGGTAGGTGGGGTCACCGGAGTCGTGCATCGTGTCGGTCATCGCGACCGCGGACGCCTGTCGTTCCCAGGTGTGGGTCAGGCAGGTGTCCGAGTAGCTCGCCAGCAGGCTCCCGTCGTCCTTTTCGACCTGGTGGACGATCGCTTGGGCGAGTTTCCCGGCGTCGTGCAGGGCGAGGCTCATTCCTTCCGCACTCATCGGGGAAATCAAGTGCGCGGCATCCCCTAGAAGGTGGAGCCGGCCGTAGCTCATCGGGCTGAACACCACACCGCGCAGCGGCACGATCTGCTTGCTGACGATCGGGCCCCGCGGCGCAGGCCGGCCGAACCGCGTTCCGAGCTCGCTCCAGACGCGTTCGTCCGGCCAGTCCTCGACGGTGTCGGTGACCGGGCACTGCAGGTAGACGCGGCTCGCCTGCGGGCCGCGGGTGATCTGTGCGGCGAAGCCGCGGGAATGCACCGCCATCACGGCCGGTGGAACGGCGGGCACCTCCGTCATGACGGTCAGCCAGGCGTAGCCGAACTCGTGGGTGTGGCCGGCGAGGAAGCCGTCGGGGATGGCCGTCCTGCTGACGCCGTGGTGGCCGTCGCTGCCGGCGACGAAGTCGCAGCCGATCACCGTGGCCGAGCCGGCGGCGTCCCGGTAGCGCACCCGGGGCTGCTCGGTGTCGAGACCGTCCAATGAGATGTCCGCGGCCTCGAACCGGAGGTCGCCACCGTCACGCAGGAACATCCTGATCAGGTTCCGGACCAGTACCTGCTGCGGGACGAACGCACCTTCGGCGTCCTCGTCGCCGTCCATCTTCCATTCGCGCTCTTCGCCGTCGATGATCAGCGGCATCCGCTCGTCGGAGGAATCGTGAGCGGGCCCTTCGACGGCCTCTCCTGCTCCCCATTCGTGCAGCACGCGCACGCCCTGGGCGTCGAGCGACCCGGCCCGTTGCCGGTTCTCGACGTGCTCGCGGCTGTGCTTTTCCAAGATGACGCACCGGATTCCGCTGCGTTGCAGGAAGGTGCCGAGCGCGAGCCCGGCGACCCCGCCGCCCACGATGACGGCGGTGGTGGTTTCTTCTGTTCGAGTCATGATCGCCACTGTGGCCGGGCCGGTGTTTGCCGTCCACCGATAACCCGACGTGCGATAACGGAAACCCGCCAGCTTTCCTATTCGCCGCGGTCGCGCAGCCCGGCCTGGTAGCGCCCGGGGGTTTGCCCGACGACGGCGGTGAACGCCTCGATGAAGGTCGATGGGTTCGACCAGCCGCAGGTGATCGCCGTGTCGGTGACGGAGTCGCCGGCGGTGAGCCGGATCAGGGCGTGGTGGATGCGCAGGATGGTGCGCCAGCGGTGGAAGCTCATGCCGAGGTCGGTGTGGAACAGGCGGCTGAGCGTGCGTTCGCTCGTCCCGGCGGCCCGCCCCAGTTCGGCCAGGGTCGTGGTCCGGCCGGGATCGGCGTGCAGGAGATCGGTCGCGGCGCGCAGCCGATCGTCGCGCGGCTCGGGCAGGTGGAAGGACTGCTCGGGAATCTCGCCGAGTTCGTCGAGCACCACCGCGCGCAGCCGCCGGTCGGCGTCGGCGGATTTCGCCCGGTCGCCGGTCAGCGCCAGAATGCCCTCGCGCAACAGGGGCGACACCGCGAACACGCAGGGGTGCCCGACCAGGTCGCCGCACTCGCCGGCGGGGACGGCGAGGATACGGGCGTCGGTCCGGCCGTAGAAGCGGTGCGAGTGCTCGAAACCCGGCGGCGTCCAGGTGATCCGGTCGGCGGGCGCGATCCAGGTCCCGTAGTCGGTCGTGGTGGTGAAGGCCCCGGCTGCCGCGTACACCAGCTGCCCGTCGCGGTGGGAGTGGCTGCCGAGGTGATACCCGTGCGGGAGCCAGCCTGCGCCTTGCGGCGTCCGCTCATCCGGCGGCGCGGAGGCTTGGCGGGTTTTCTGCATCGGACGTCAGCTTACCGGCGACCGCGTCACCGCGCTCCGGCGTACTGCGATTTCAGTACACCCGTGCCAGCAGTCGCACGACGACGGGACAGGTCCGTGGGCCAGCCTGACGAAGTCCCGCTGCCCACGCCCTGCGCGCCGGCGCGAGCGGGTTCCCCGGCAAGGACGTCTCGGCGGACGCCCTGCCGGACGGCATCCGCACGGTGGCGGCCGGCATCGATGACCACATCTCGCCGAAGCCTGCTGGCCGAAGCGGTGTTCCACGACGTGTTCGCCGCCGACGTGCCCAAGGCGACCACCGACCTGATGTGGGCCGGCCAGCGGCCGATCGACGTGCGCGCGCTGGGAGAACCGTCCGGCGCTCCGGCCTGGAAGACCATTCCCTCCTGGTTCCTCGTCGCCCGCAACGACGACGTCTTTCCCGCCGCCGCACAGCGATTCGCCGCGCAGCGGGCCGGCGCGCACACCGTCGAAGCCGGCGCCTCGCACGTCGCGATGATCGCGCAGCCCGCCGCGACGGCCGAGCTCATCAAGCGCGCCGCGCGCTGACGGCGTGGTCCGAACCGAGCAGCGTGGGACGTCAACCCGGCGGTTCCACCGAAAGCGCGTGCCGGAAGACGCCACGCGGGTCCCAGCGGGCCTTGACCTGCTGGAGCCGTGGGTAGTTGTCCTTGTAGTACAGCGTGCGCGCCGGCACGCCGGAGGTGTTCCACGCCGGGCCGGCCAGGTCGGTGTCGGGGTAGTTGATGTAGGAGCCGTCGTTGACGTCGTCCGGCACCGGCACACCGCCGGTTTCGGCGTACACCTCGCGGTAGAAGGTGCGGATCCAGGAAAGGTTGGCCGCGTCGTCGGCCTCGTCGGCCCATACCGTCTGGTAGACCGCTTTCATCACCGCGTCGCGCTGGGCCACGGCGGTGGCGTCCGGCGATGTCGCGTTCACCTGGCCGCCGTAGCCGACGAGCAGCAAGCCGGACTCCGCGCCCCCGCCGGCGTTCGTCAGGTTGCGGTGGACGGCGGCGAGCTGCCGGTCGGTCAGCGACTTGCGCAGGTACCCGGCTTTGAGCTTGTACCGGCGGGTGGCCCCGTCGCCCAGCTCGCCCGTGCCCGGCCAGGTCGTCTTGTGCAGCCACGGCAGCGTCCGCCGCAGGTCCGCGATCGGCCGGACGCTGGTGCCGTCGGTCACGGCGGTCAGGAAATCGGTCACGACGCCGTCCGCGCCGGGCAGGTCCGCGTCGATCTGCCCGACCACCGAGAAGTACCCGGCGTTCCGGTGCTGGGCCAGGAAAAGCCCGAACAGGCCGGCGGACCGCGAGCCGGGCGCGCTGTTGTGCTCGTGCCAGACGCCGAAGTTGCGCACGAGCGTGGTGAAGTCCTGCTCGCTCGTGCCCGCCCAGGGCCAGGCGAGCACGCATTCCAGCATCCGCCGCGGCGAGGGCGGCAACAGCCGGGACGGATCGCCGGTGGCGCCGGGCGAGCGCAGCCAGTACCGGGTGACCACCCCGAAGTTGCCGCCACCGCCACCGGTGTGCGCCCACCACAGATCGCGGTGCGGGTCGTCCGGCTCCCGGGTGGCGGTCACCGCCCGGACGCTGCCGTCCCGGTCGACCACCACGACCTCCACGCCGTACAGGTGGTCCACCACCGAGCCGTACCGGCGCGACAAGGTCCCGTACCCGCCGCCCGCGAAGTGCCCGCCGGCGCCCACCCCCGGGCAACCGCCGCCGGGAATGGTCACCCCCCAGCCCTTGAACAGCGCCCGGTACACCTGCCCGAGCGTGGCTCCCGGCTGCACCGAGAACGCGCGCTTGCCGGCGTCGTAGCCGATCTCGTCCATGGCCGAGAGGTCGAGCAGCACCCGCACCGCCGGGTCGGTCGTGAAGTTCTCGAAACAGTGGCCGCCGCTGCGCACCGCGACCCGCCGCCCGGCCCGGACCGCTTCGGCCACCGCACGCACCACCTGCTCGGTCGAGCCCACCACCCGGATCTCGTCCGGGCGTCCCACGTGCCGGAAGTTGTTGCCGCGCAACAGTCCGTCGTACCGCGGGTCGCCCGGCCGGATCGTCGGCGGCCCGGCCGCCGTCGGCTCGGTGGCCGCGTACCCGGGTACCCCGGCGGCCATCGTGGCGCCTGCCGCGGCACCCGCGCCGGCGAGCAGCACACGACGACTGATCCGATTGCGCTCCGACCGACTCATCCGCGATCCCTTCCGGCTCCGATTCACTGGCACGCACACCGTCCCAGCACCGGCACCGGGCCCACATCACCCGAATCGCGGGCCGGCGGCTGAAACCCGGTCCACCGGATGACCACGCCGCATCCACCGATCGGATGACCACGAACTCAGCCGGCCGGGCTCTGCCCGGCAGTGCCGGTGCCCGGCCGTCAGTCCCGCGGCTTCAGGTAACCGCGGGAGAACGCGGCGGCCACGGCGGCCGCCCGGTCGTTGACGCCCAGCTTCGCGTACACGTGCAGCAGGTGGGTCTTGACCGTCGTCTCGCTGATGAACAGCTGCTTCGCCGCCTCGCGGTTCGTCGAGCCCCCGGCGATCAGTTCCAGCACCTCCAGCTCCCGCTGGGAAAGCGGTGCCGGGGCCGGTTTGCGCACCTGTCCCAGGAGCCGGGTCGCGACGGCGGGGGAAAGCACGGCCTGCCCGCGGGCGGCGGCCTCCACCGCGCGGACGAGCTCCGCCCTCGGCGCCTCCTTGAGGAGGTAGCCGGTGGCGCCGGCTTCGATGGCCGGCAGCACGTGGCTGTCCGTGTCGTACGTCGTGAGCACCAGCACCCGTGACGGTATCCCGCGCCGCGCCAGCTCCTTGATGGCGGTGACCCCGTCGGTCCCGGGCATCCGCAGGTCCATCAGGATCACGTCGGGGCGCAGCCGTTCGGCGGCCGCCAGCGCCTCCGCACCGTCACCGGCTTCACCCACCACCTCGAAGCGCGGATCGGCGCCGAACATGCCGCGCAGCCCGTCCCGCACCACCGGGTGGTCGTCGACGATCAGCAGGGAGATCACCGCTCGCTCCCGGCCGGGATCGCCGGCACCGTCACCGTGATCGCGGTGCCCCCGCCCGGTTCGGACTCGACGTCCAGCCGCCCCGCGAGGAGCTGCACCCGCTGCCGCATGCCGGCGAGCCCGAAGCCCCCGTCCCCGGAGCCGCCGGCGCGGTCGGCGTCCGGGCGGAAACCCACTCCGTCGTCCAGCACGTCGAGCGTCACCAGGTCCTCCATGTACGACAGGGTCAGGGAGACCCGGTTGGCCCGCGCGTGCTTGGCGACGTTGGTGAGCGCCTCCTGCGCGGTCCGCAGCAGGGTCACCTCGACGTCGGTGTGCATCGGCCGGGCGTCGCCGGTCGTGGTCAGCACCGCCTCGACGCGGTGCACCTCCGACCAGCGTCCGGCCACGTCGCCGATCGCCTCCGGGAGGCGGGCCCGCGCCAGTGCGGCCGGTCCCACCGCGTGCACCGTCCGGCGGGCCTCGGTGAGGCTCTCGCGGGCCAGGTCCATCGCGTTCGCCACGTGCCGGCGCGACACCGCCGGTTCGCCCGGCGCCTGCTCGGCGGCCTGGAGCTGGGTGAGGATGCCGGCCAGCCCCTGGGCGAGGGTGTCGTGGATCTCCCGCGCCATCCGCTGCCGCTCGTCGAGCACGCCGGCCTCGCGGGCCTGGGCCAGCAGTTCGGCCTGCAGGCGCGCGTTCTCCGCCAGTGCCGTCTCCAGCTCGACGTTGGCCTTGTGCAGCTCGGCCAGCGCCCGCTTCTGCCGGTGGTTGCGCCGATCGGACATCACGTCGGCGGAGAAGGCCAGCGTGGCCATCACCGTGGTGAGCGCGCTGACGGCGGGCCACCGCCACCACGCCTCGGCCGTGATGTTGGCGGCCCCGCCCACGTAGGAGACCGCCGAGACCGCGGACGTGACGGCCACGCCGACGTACCGCCACCCGCCCTTCAGGTAGTGGAGGGCGTGCACGTAGCCGATGAAGGCGAAGAAGCCGAACCACGGCGTGAGCAGGACCAGGCAGGCGGTCAACGCCATGAGCCCCGTGTAGTACCAGCCCATCAGCGGGGTGTTGCCGTGCCACTGCGGGTGGACCGTGTGGAACCAGAGGACCCACGCGGCGAGCAGCGTGGCGAGCCCGAGTACGCCGGGGAGGTACACCTGCGCGTTCCAGAGCGGCTGCAGCAGGGTCAACACGACGCTGACCGCCAGCAACGGGTACGGGAGCACCTTCAGGACCGCGGTTTCCCTGCGCTCCCAGCGGTCGAACTCCTCGCGCAACTCGGCCTCGACGCTCACGACCTGCCCCCAGCGGAAGTACCCCTCGGCCCGGGACACCGGCGAAGATCGCCCATCCCGGCGCCACGGCCGAACGCTGCCGGTGACCGGCCGTGGTGTCCTGCCATGATCGCACGCGTCGGCGGCTCGGGGAGGCCCGGTTCGGCACCGGCGCTCGGGACGTTGTCCGCCGGTCAGGACCGGATGCCCGCCGCGCGCAGCCACACCACCCGGCAGGTCTCGGCCGCCTGGTCGAGGGCCTCGGGCGACACCGCCGAGGCGTGGTAGAACGTCCGCTCGACCATCCAGCACAGCGCGCCCGCGATGGCCCGCGCGCCGCCGGCGCCGTCCTCGTCCGGCACCCCGGCGCGGACCAGGACCGTCGTGATGGCGTCGATGAAGATGTCCGCGGTCTCCCGCCACAGCGCGCCCAGTTCGGGGATGGCCGAGGACTGGTCGATCGCGACACGCATGATCAGGCCGTGCTCGTGCCACCGGTCGCGGGTGCGCCGCAGGGCCGTCGCGATCGCCTCGCGGGGCGCCGCCGGGTCGGCGGCCGCCGCGCGGGACTTCTCGTGCAACGCCTCGACGGTCTTGGCGAAGAGGGCGACGAGCGCCTCCTGCTTCGAGCTGAAGTAGAAGTACACCGACGCGCGGGAGAGCCCGGCGCGCTCGGCGATGTCGTTGGTCGTGAGCGCGTCGAAACTCTTGACCGCCAGGAGTTCCCCGAGGACTTCGAGGATCTTGGCCTCGCGGACGTCCCCTTTGGACGGTGCGGCGCGCCGGCGCCCCGGCTCAGGCATCGGCCGTCGCGAGCTGGTGCCCGTCCGGGAAGTCCGTGGACCGCGAGAGCTCCGCCCACGCCTCGATGTCGGCGGTCACCGCGGCCCGGCCGCTCGCCACGAGCCGCAACGCGTCCGAGCCGAGCACCAGGTGCACCGGCGGCTTCTCGGCCTCGACCACCTCGAGCACCGCCGCGGCGGCCTTGGCGGGATCGCCCAGCACGTCGATCGGGCCGACAGCGCGCTCCATCTCGGCGACCACGGCGGAGACCGCCTCGTCGTCGGTCACGTCGAGCTGCCGCGCGTGGGCGCACCCGGGCGCCGGCTCTTCGAAGGCCGCCAGGTCGATGGACTCTACACCTCGTCGACAATAATCGACACGGTGTCGATTATCGGGTGAAGACCGGCTTCCCCGGCGGCGGGTCCAGCAGCACCTCGACGGCGTCCTCGTAGCCGAACGGGCCGGCCAGGATCGGCGAAGGGTCCAAGGTGCCGCCTTCCACGAGCTTCAGCACGGCGGGGACGTGCGGGCTCGCGTGGGGCGGACCGACGACGAGGGTGACGCCGGTGCCGTACAGGGAGAAGTACGGCAGCCGAGGCTCTCCGAAGTAGACGGACCGGATGACGCACGTGCCGCCCGGCCGGGTGGACAGCAGGGCGCACCGGAAGCCCGCGCTCGCGGCGGAAGCGTCCACGACCAGGTCGAAGGCGCCGTCGAGCCGGTCGGGATACGCGTCGGCCGCGATGACGGTCGCGCCCGCGGCGGCGGCCTTGGCGCGGCGCCCTTCGTCGACGTCGAGGTAGGTGACCTTCCCGGCGCCCAGCGCGACGGCACTCAGCACGGTCAGCAGCCCCAGGCTGGCGGTTCCCCCGACCACGAGCACTTCGGCGCCGGGCCGGGCGTCGAGGGTCGGCCGGACGGCCTGGAAGGCGTCGGTGAGGTTGTCGGAGGCCGAGGCGGCCACGACCGGATCGACGCCCTGCGGCAGCGGTGTGAGGTTGCCCGAGGCCCACGGGACACGGACCAGCTCGTCGAACAACCCGCCCCAGAGCCCACCTGCGCTCGTGCCGTAGGACGCCAGGCGCGGCACGGAAGCGCAGGTGCCGGGCAGATCGCGCCGGCAGTTCTCGCACGTGCCGCAGCTGATGTGCCACGGGATGACCACCCGCTGGCCGACGCGCAGCGGCGAGTCGTCGTCCGCGAGGTCGACGATCTCGCCGACCGCTTCGTGACCGAGCGCGAACGGCGCCTCGAACGGCGCGGGCGACACCACGAGCCGGCGGTCGAGATCGCAGGCGGACGAGGCGATCGGCCGCACCAGCGCGTCCCCGGACGCGGCGAGGCCGGGCGCCGGCCGGTCCTGCCATTCCAGGCCGCGGGGACCGGTGACGACGAGGCTTTGCATGGCACTCCTTAGACGATTCTCTCTAGAGAGAGGACTCTAGAAGGTGCGTTCGCTATCGTCAACGCATGCCACGCCTCGTGCACGACACGTCGACGATCCTCGACGCGGCCACCCGGCTGCTCGCCGCGGGAAGCGCCGACGCGATCACCATCGCCGGCGTGATCCGGGAAGCCGCGGTGTCCAGCGGCTCCGTCTACCACCGGTTCCCCAACCGCGCGGCCCTGCTGGCCGCCGTCTGGAACCGGGCGGTGCAGAGCTTCCACGACGAGCTGTACCCGCTCTTCGACGACGAGCCGGTGGCCGCGGCGGTCGCACTCGGGCGCCGGACCGTGACCTGGTGCCGCGACCACCCGGCCGACGCCCGCGTGCTGCTGGCCGGCCTCGCCTCCTTCGAGCCCGCCGCCTGGCCCGCGGAGGGCCGGGCCGCGCGGGAGGCCGATCAGGCCCGCTGGGACCAGCACATCCGCCGCCTGGTGACCGGCCTCAAGACAGCGACCGGGCGGAGCACGGCGGAGATCCTGCTGATCGTCGTCGACCTGCCCTACGCCGCCGTCCGCCGCTACCTCGGCGCCGACCGGCCGATCCCGGCGGCCCTCGAAGACATCGTCGAGCGCGCCATCCGGGCGGCACTCACCGGGGAGGCGCCGCACTGAGCCCGCCCGGCCGGGTGGGTCAGCGGCCGTACGCTTCGAGCAGCCGCAGCCACACTTCGCTGACGGTCGGGAACGCCGGGACCGCGTGCCAGAGCCGGTCGATCGGCACTTCGCCGGCGACGGCGACGGTCGCCGCGTGGATCATCTCCGCGACGTCCGGGCCGACGAGGGTGCAGCCGACGATCACCTTGCGGTCCTCGTCGACGACCATCCGGGCGTGCCCGCGGTAGCCCTCGGCGTGCAGGGCGGATCCCGCGGTGGCGGCCAGGTCGTAATCGACGACCCGGATGTTCAGCCCGGCGGCCCCGGCCTTGGCCGCGGTCAGGCCGACCGACGCGACTTCCGGCTCGGTGAAGACCACCTGGGGCACCGCGCGCTCGTCGGCGGTCGCCGCGTGCCGCCCCCAGGGAGCGTCGTCGACCGGCTCTCCCTGGGCACGGGCCACGATGACGTCTCCCACCGCGCGAGCCTGGTACTTGCCTTGGTGCGTCAGGAGAACGCGCCGGTTGACGTCGCCGGCCGCGTACAGCCAGTCGTTGACCCGCATGGTGTCGTCGACCGTGAGCCAGGCCCCCGGCTCCAGGCCGATCGCGTCCAGGCCGATGTCCTGGGTGTTCGGCGTGCGGCCGATCGCGACGAGCAGTTCGTCGGCTTCGATCTGCTCGCCGTCGGTGAGCGTGACGGACACCGTGCCGTCGTCGCAGTAGGAGCACTCGCCACCGACCAGTTCCCGCTCGACGATGGCGGCGCTCAGGCCGCCCCGCACCACCCGGTCGGCCACGTTCTCCCCGACCGGGCCGGCCCCGATGACGACGACGTCGTAGGTGGTCACGTCAGTTCCCCTTCGCGGCGCGGCCGAGGCGGATCGCCGAGACGAGGAAGAAGATGCCGCCCAGGACGGCGTAACCGGCCACGCCGGACAGCGCCGGGTTCGCCGCGGAGGCGCTGATGACGAAGTTGGCCCCGGCCAGCACCGAGATGCCGCCGCTGAGGATCATCGGCCACTGGCCGCCCATCCCGCGGCGGGAAACGCCGACGACCAGCTGGACCAGCCCGGCCACGATCGCCCACGCACCCCACACCCGCAGCACCGCCGGGATGCCCGAAGTCGCGGCGACACCGATGCCGATCGTGGCGAGCAGGCTGATCGCCATGTTCACGTACAGCCCGGTGACCGAGCCGGAACGCTTCGCAGACCGGGCGTCCACGACGGCCGCGCCCACGTCGAACAACGGGTACACGACGACCAGGGCGACACCGGCCGCCCCCAGGCCCGACTTGGTCGTCAGGAACACCAGGACCGCCCACCCGATGGCGAAGGCGAACCGCACGAAGTACAACCGGCGCAGCGCCGGGGCGAACCCACCAACGGCGGGCGAGTCGACAGTAGTCACCATGATCCCTTTCGCAAGACCGAACGTTCTATCTCATCTCAGCCTGGCGAGCGGCCCACGGGAAGTCAAGACAGATCGTTCTATCTGAAGTCTTACGTCCGGCTGCCGTGCCCTTTGACGGGCAGCGGGGCCCCACGCGCGAGTGGACCGCGGTCAGGCAGCCGGCACAGAACAGCCGGCGGCTCTCCGCGTCATTTCCCCGCGGAGTCGAGGCGGTGCTGCAGGATCCCGTCCACACCCTGGAGGAACGTGTCGCAGACCTCGGCGGGATCCGACAGGCAGCCCGCCGCCATCGCGCCGTCGCGCAGCATCACGAAGTGGCGCCCCGCGAGTTCGGGCGGGGTCGTCCCCACCTGCGCGAGCAGGTCCGTCACCGTCCGGCGGAACCACTCGCGATGCGCGAGAACGGCTTGGTGCACCGGGTGGGCGGGATCCGGGTACTCCGCCACCGCGTTGAGGAAGGCGCAGCCGCGGAAGTGCGCCGACCCGATACCGTCGGCGATCGTCCTGGCGATCGCCCGCACCCCGTCGGCCGCCGGCAGGCGGGCGGCGATGACCTTGCCGATTCCTTCGCGCTCCATCTCGTGGACACCCTGGAGGTACGCGACGACGAGGTCGTCCTTGCTCGGGAAGTGCCGGTACAGGGTGGCGCGGGTGACCTTGGCCTCCGCGACGACCCGGTCGATCCCGACGGAGTGCAGGCCCTCGGCGTAGAAGATGCGCGTGGCCGTCGAGAGCAGCCTCGACCGCGCTTCGGAGACCTGACCTCGGGCGTTGCGCACCATCTTCCGAGGTTAGCAGAGAGAACGATCGGTCACTCGACCACGCGATCGCCCGGAGGCCGGCGCCGGCGTTGTGGAGGACCCGCTTCCGACCAGCGAAGGTCCGAGGGGGTCGACCTGCGAGCGAGACAGTCGACCCCCTCCGGCCACCGCCGACCGTGCGCACGTCTCCTCGGGCCATCGTGTGCTCCTTTCGGGGACCGTTCGGTGTGGCGATGTTTCGCCGGTCGCGAATCCGGGTATGTCGGCGGCTCCGGGCGGGAGGGGGGCACGCGTGGCCGAAACCGAACGCAGGGTGCGAACTCCGCTGTGGTCCGCCGAAGTCGTCGCCGACGGCGAGCGGCCGGTCATCGTCGTGACGGGCGCGCTGGACCTGAACGCCGGACCCGGGTTCGGTGACCGGGTGCGGGAACTGGCCGTCGGCGCCCCGGACCCCGTGGTCGACCTCAGCCGGGTCACCCTGCTCACCGCACCCGGCGTCCGGCAGCTGCACGCCGTCGCCGACGCCCTGGCGGCCGAGGGCCGGCGCCTGCGGGTGGTGACCGGCGCCGGCATCGTGCTGCGGGTCCTGCGCGCCGCGCAGGCCACGGACGTCATCGACACCTACGTGACGCTGGACGCGGCGCGGAAGGCCCTGCCGCACCTCGCCCCGGACGGACGGGCGGAGCTGGACCGGCTGCGGCACGAAGTCGCCGACCTGCGCTCGAAGCTCGCCAGCCGGCCGGTGATCGCGCGGGCCCTGGGCATTCTGCAGGAGCGCTATCGGCTGGCCGACATGGACGAGGCGTTCCGGCTGCTGCGGTACGCCTCCCGGAACCACAACATCAAGCTGCTCGTCCTGGCGAAAGCGCTCGTGGAACTGCCTCGCCCGCGCGACCGGACCTGGCTCATCGGCCCGTTGCAGCGCCCGGCGCCGCCGTTGGGCTTCGCCGCCGACCGGTCCGGGAAGACGCCCTCGACCGTCGTGGAGCTGCTGCTGCGAGTGACGCTGGCCGGCACCGGCGCGGCGGCGGGGTATGCGCAGCTGCCGGGGGAAACCGAGACCGAGTTGCGCTTGGCCGCGTGCCACGGGCTCGGCGCGGAGTTCGCCGAGGCGTTCGCCCACCTCGATGGCGAGCAGTCGACGTGCACGGCCGCACGGGCCAGAGGCGCGGCCGTGCTCAGCGCCCACATCGCGCGGGACCCGCTG
This sequence comes from Amycolatopsis sp. NPDC005003, assembly GCF_053600695.1. NCBI lineage: Bacteria > Bacillati > Actinomycetota > Actinomycetes > Pseudonocardiales > Pseudonocardiaceae > Amycolatopsis > Amycolatopsis sp. NPDC005003. The sequence continues at coordinate 94,333 of NZ_JBSGAI010000026.1, forward strand.
TACTGCCGGCCGGCCACCCGCCGCGTCCTGCTCGGCGCCGGGTTCGCCGCGGCCCACAGCATCCCGCTCCAGGACCTCAGCGCAAGCTGCGCCGGCGTGCTGACCACGCTGCACGCGGACCCCGGCCCAGTCCTCCGCGGCCCGGCGTGGGACCGGGTGCACCGGCTCTGCCGGGAGACCGGCGCCTGGCTGCAGTGGTACCACCGCCACGAAGTGCTCACCGCCCTGCAGCACCTCCACGCCCGGGTGACCACGGGGCAGCTCGGCTGACCCCGGCGTCATCGGTCCCCGGCCCGGCGCAGCGGGGTGACGTCCCGTTCGAACGCGGATACGGGGTGATGTTGTTGCCCGAGCCGTGCAGGACGTTGGCGTCGAACCACAACGCGCTCCCCGCGGGCCCGGTGAACTGGTCGATCCCGTGCGCCGCGGCCAGGCGTGCGATGTCCGCTTGGGCCGGCACGCCGATTTCCTGTTCCCGCAACGAGTTCCGGTGGTGGTCGGCCGGGGTTTCGCCCGTGCAGGGGACGAACGTGCGGTGCGACCCCGGGATCAGCATCAGCCCGCCGTTGTAGGGCAGGTTGTCGCGCAACGCCAGCGACACGCTGACCGCCCGTGGCGCCGGCAGGCCGTCTTCGGCGTGCCAGGTTTCGAAGTCGGAATGCCAGGAGAAGCCCTCGCCCACGAACCCGGGCATGCAGTCGATGCGGCTCTGGTGGACATAGACGTCCGAAGGCGTGGCCGTCACGGACATGGGTTCCCCTCGGGGATCGGTGGTGGCGAAGCCGCCCGCACCGACGCCCGGAGGCCATGGGGGCACTCCCTCCGGACGTCGGCACGGCGCGCAAAAGCGCCGGCGAACCCGTCGCCATCGACCCGCGACGGGCTGGCACGTCCGGAGAGCTGAAGACGAACCGCTGCCAGCATACCCGGCGCCACAAGGGCCGCCCACGATGACGCAACGGCCGGATGCCGACCAACTGTGCCCGGCACATCGGTTGCCGCGCGGCGCACCGAAGCGACGGAAACCCCCGACGGGTCACTCGAGCGGGTGGCCGCCGTGCCGGCCCGGCGAAGCGACCGGCGTGTTCAGGGCGGCGCGACGACACCCCGCGCCGAGCCGGCCTTCGCGTCCGGCGACGGCGGCGGTGTCGCACAGTCCGCGGCTTGCCGCCGGTCCGCCTCGGCGGCCGCACGGTGTTCGGAGGCGCGACACCGCTCCGCGAGCCCGGCCGCGGCGCCGCGTTCGGCCGCGCGCCGCTCGAGGACCCGTGCCGCGCGCTCGTGCGCTTCGGCCGAGCTCAGGAGACTCTGGCGGAGGCTCTCCCGGGCGCCGGCCGCGCGCGCCAGGGCGGCCTCCGCGTGGTGGACGGCCTGAGCCGCGGCAGCCGGATCCAGCTCGGCGCGGGCCTGGAGGGCCAAGGCCGCTCGACGGGCGGCCAGCTCGCGAACGCGTGCGCCCGCCATCGCGCTCCGCGCACGAGCACGCTCCGCGCCCCTCGTCGCCGCACTCACCGATTCAGGATTTCCCATGGGCCGGATTCCCATCACCCTGCTTTTGCACCAGGATATCCGCGCGTCCGCCGATGCGAAATCAATCCGCCGCCGCGCTGTCCGCCTGCCGCGGCGCACGCCACGCCGGCCACCCCGATTGCGAACGCGCCGCGCAGGGTATTCCGGCGGGGTAACGGACGAGGAGGTGGGACATGGGTACCGGAGCCGAGGTCATGGCGGTCGACGCCGAGCACGCCCTCGTCTTGCGGGTGCGTGGGACGCTGGGAGCCGAAACGGCGCAGGCCACCTTGGGCAAGCTGCTCGACGCGACCGTCACCCTCCCACCCCCGCACCTCGTGGTGCTCGACCTGCGGGACGTGGACCTCCTCTCGGCCGCCGGGGTCCGGGCGCTCGGCGAGTTCGCGGTGCGCCGCGCGCGGGACGGCGTCCACACCGCAGTCCTGCTCGACCCGGACGCGCTCAACGCCCGCATCCTGCACCGCGGCCTGCCCGCCGGCACCCTGCCGGTGCACGCCAGCGTCGACGAGGCGCTCGCCGCCGCCCCGGCGCCGTCCGACGAACGGCAGCTCGGCGACCAGCTGGCGGCGCTCACGCGGATCCTGCTCGACGCCACCAGCGTCAGCCAGGCCATGCAGCACGTGGTCGCCGCGACGACGGTCGTCGTGCCGCACGCCCGGCTGGTCAGCATCACCCTGCGCGACCCGGGCGGACGCTACTTCACCCCGGTGGAAATCCCCGACATCGCCGCCGACCTCGACGACGTCCAGTACCGCACCGGATCCGGGCCCTGCCTCGACGCCGCGCACCCCGACGGCCCCGCCTACGCCCTGGACCAGGACCTCGCCCGGAGCTCGGCCTGGCCCCAGTTCGCCGCCGTCGCCACCGCCCACGGCCTCGGCGCCGTGCTCTCCACCGCCCTGCTGCCCGCACAACCCGCCGGGCTCGCCGGCGCCCTGAACATCTACGCCCACCGCGGCGGCATCACCGAAACCGACCGCCACCGCGCCCTGCTCCTGGCCACCCACGCGACACTGGCCCTCCGGCAGGCCCACGGCGCCGAAACCGCCGACCCTCGAACGCACCCACCTCCGCCGCGCGATCGCCTCCCGCGACGTGATCGGGCAAGCCAAAGGGATCCTGATGGCACGCCAGGGCATCGACGCCGAAGCCGCCTTCCACCTCCTGCGCCGCACCTCCCAGGACCTCAACGTCAAACTGGCCGACATCGCCGCCACCCTCGTCCGCAACCACGCCACGCTGGCCCCCGCCGAAAGCGAGTGACGCCGCCGATCCGGCGGCCCGGTTCCACAGCGGGCGCCCACGACGACGGCGCGGGGCGCACCGGAACGCAGGCACCGGCCGAACCGAACGGGTTACCCTGAATCGGACAACACGATGACGTGCCACTCCCCTGGCGTCACGCTGCGGCCGTGTCCGGCGGCCGCGGAAAGGCGAGGGTCATGGCTGCAGTGCGGCTGGAACTGACCCGGCGAGCACGCTCGACGGTGCTCGCCCTGACCGGCACCCTCGGCCTGCCCACCCACGCCACCGTCCGCGACGGCCTGCTCAAAGCCGCCACCGAAGCCCCCGACGGCCTGATCGCCGACGTCTCCGGCCTCGGCTTCGCCCACGACGCGCAACTCAGCGTCTTCGCCCTCGTCGCCATGCGGCTGAGCGACTGGCCGGGCATCCCCCTCGCGCTCGTCACCGCGCGCCCGGACCAGCACGCGCTGCTCAGCCGGCTGCCGATGGCCCGCTACGCCCGGGTACACCGGGACGTGACCGAAGCCGAACGCGGATTCCACGACCCGGTGCGCCGGCGAGCGGTCCGCGACTTCCCCCACGCCGAAACCACCCCCGCCCTCGCCCGCGACTTCGTCGCCGAAATCTGCCGAAGATGGGGCATCCCCGAACTGATCGACAACGCTCTCGTGCTCGTCACCGAACTGGTCGAGAACACCCTGCAGCACACCCGCTCCCGCCCCGAGGTCCGCGTCGACCTCCGCCGCGGCATCTGCACCATCGCCGTCGCCGACGACGATCCGCGCCCCGCCGAACTGCACGAACGGCAGACCGCGACCGAACCCGGGCTCGGCCTCAAGCTCGTGGCCCAATTCGCCCGGGCCTGGGGATGCAGCCGGACCTGGGCAGGCGGCAAGGTCGTCTGGGCCACCCTGCTCACCTCCCGGAGAATCGCCGGAATCACCACGACCGGTCCCGGAGAAGAACCTCGGTTCCCCTGAAAGCCTGAATCGGCGCCGCCGGCGGGTTGAGTTCCGCAGAGCGTGCGCTTATGGTGGCGATCCGGCTCGAGCACGAGCCGTCTCACATTCCTCGAGCCCGTTCGACGGAATTGGAGCGTTCATGGCGCAGAACAGTTCTTCCGGCCGCACGTTTTCCGGTGTGGTCGCGGTGCCGTTCGAGGCTCGGATCGTCCAGGACGAGCCCGGCGTGGTGACCGTGGCGGTTTCCGGGGAACTGGACCTGGCGACCAGCCCCGAGTTGCGGAAAACGGTCCGGGAAGTGCTGGCGGCCCGGCCGTGGCGCCTGACGGTCGACCTGACCGCGGTCACGTTCTGCGGCTCGACCGGGCTGCGGACCCTGCTCCTCCTGCACGCGGCGGCCGGCGAGGCAGGTACCCGGCTGCACCTCCGGCCGACCGCCGCGATCACCCGCCTGCTCAGGATCACCTGCCTGGACAATGCTTTGCCGGTCCTCGAGCCCGCGCCGCGGAAGAAGCCGAACTAGCGTCGCCGGCTCGACCCGGCGTGCGCCTGGGCGCGATGCGGCCGGCACCGCGCGGTCATGATCGCGCGCGCTCGGACTTCAACACCGCCCACACGATCTTTCCCCCGGACCAGCGGCGGCTGCTCCCCCACGCCTGCGCGGTGTCGGCCACGATCCGCAGCCCCAAGCCCGGTTCCCGGATGTCGGCCCGCTCGAGCAGCACCGCGGGCCGGTCGCTGCCGTCGGCCACGGACACCGACAACAGCTGCCGGCGCAGGTCGAGCCGGACATCGGGTTCGGACGCGGTGTGCTCGAGGACGTTGCGGACCAGCTCGCCGGCCACCAGCGTGCTGCCGTCGATGAATTCCGGCACCTGCCACCGCAAGGCGTGCTCCCGCACGAACGTCCGGGCCAGCGTCGCCGCGTCGTCGATGCGCGGCAGGACCTTGCGCGCGGTGCGCCGGATCGGGGTGTCCTGAGCGGTCTCCGCCGCGGCGACGCTCGGGTGGACCGGGACGAACCGCTCGATCCCGTGGCGGTGGAAGGCGAGAAGGTGCTGCGGCCTCCGGGTGACCACGGCGAAGGGGATGCCCGGCCACTCCGCGATCCGCTTCGCGACGAACGGGAACACCGTCGACGGCGACAGCTCACCGATCGCCAATGCCTCGAGATCGGCGACCAGCCGCGGCGGACCGTCCGCCGCGACCTTGAGCAACCCGTCGCGGAGAAAGCCGTAGCCGGCCAGATCGAGGGCACCGGACACCGTCACCAAAGCGCTCTGCGGGCGCTTGCTCACCTCGAGCGCGACCCCGATCTCCACTGCGCCTCCGTCTCGCCGCGGGCCGGCCCGACGGGACGAAGGGGCCGGATGTCCGCGCCGGCCGGCGCCGATGCCCCCGAGGAACCGACGCTAGCCCACCGGATCACCTCCGGCCAAGCCCGCAAGGTCGCGCAGTGATATCGCAACGGCGACGAGCACCACCCCGGCCGCCGCACCCGTCGCCGGCGAAGAGCAGGTCTGAAAGCGCTGCCCGGTCACGGACATCCGCTGGATTCCGCTTCGACCGGGTGCGGTTTTGCACCTCACCCGACCGGGTAGTCGATGCCGACGGCCTCCACCGGGCCGCAAACCTGATCCAGGGACGGTGTGTCCACCATGACCAGCGACTTCGCGAAGAGTCCCGGCGCACGGCCGAAGGAGTGGCGGCCGTGACCGGGCCCCGCCGGCCCGAGCGGCTCGAGGTGGTGCACTCGCACCGGGACTCCAGCGGCGTCGTCCTCGTGCTCTACGGCGACCTCGATGCCGGCACGGCCCTCCGGCTCGAGCAGGCCGCCGCCCAGCTGTTCGCCGCGGAGTACCCGCCCGAAGTGCTGTTCCTGGACTTGTCCGGGCTGTCCTTCCTGTCCGTCGCCGGGGCACGGGCGATCCTCGCCGTGCACGAAAGCGCCGGCACGTCGCGCGTGCGGGTGGTCACCGGGGACCGGCCCGCCGTGCGGGAATTCCTGCACGTCACCCGGTTCGACGCGGTCCTGGACTGCTACCGCACCCGGGCCGGGGCCATCGCCGCGGGCAGCCGGGCCGAGTTCGTCAGCCACGTGCAGACCATCTGGGACGCGGGCTGACGGCATCAGGGTGACGGGGTGACGGGGGGCGGGACCCGGCCACCGGGAACTCGGGCATCACCGCATGATCGCGGTGAGCACGTCGACTCCCAACGGCAGCAGGCGCTGGAGGTTCAGGCGGTGCTGGATCATCCGGCCGTCCCGGCGGGAGACCAGCAGCCCCGCCTCGCGCAGGCGGCCGAGGTGACGGGACACCTGGGGCACCGTCATGCCGGTCCGGGCCGCGAGGTCGGAGGTCGTGATCGGCTCGTTGACCAGGTGGCGGCACAGCGACAGCCGGGCCGGGTCGGCGAGGATCGCCAGGCGCAGGCGGACCTGTGCCAGGGTGTCGCGAGCGCCGTCGCCCGCCACCGGGAAGTGCACGACCACCGGGTACTCCGGATCGGTCTTGACGATCAGGTGCGGCCGGGCGTGCACGGAGGGCACCAGCAGGCAGCGGCGGCCACGCAGGTCGGCGCGCAGCGACTGCAGCTTGTCGAACACCACCGACGCCGGGTCGTGGCGCACGGCCGCGTTCGGGCTCAGCGAGGCCAGCACCTCGGCCACCGGCAGCGCGCCCACCCGCGCCCGCACCGCCGTGCACTCGGCTTCCAGCCGGTGCGACACCCGCGCCCACTCGTCGGCGAAGAACTCCCCGGCGCAGGCGCGCAGCACGTCCAGCAGGTCCGCGCGGAAGGCCGCCGGATCGGCGACGAGGTGCCGGGCCAGCTCCCCGCGGCCGAACGACCGCCGCTCGCACGAGACGACATAGGCGTCCTTCGCCGCCGCGTCGCCCAGCAGGTCGCCGAGCTCGACCAGGCCGCCGTGGATCGCCTCGGCCGCGGTCGCGGCGAACCGGTCGAGCGGCAGTGCTTCGATCCGCCGCAGCTCCGCCTCCAAGGTCTGCCCGAGCGGCAGCTCGAAGGGCAGCAACAGCCGGCAGCGGCGCCGGGCCCACAGGGGCGCGTAGGTGGTCAACCGGCCCTGAAGGGCCTCCGAGGTGTCGGCGCGGATCCGGGTGAGCCACGGCCGGACCTCGAAGTGGTGCTCCGGCTCGGCGATCGAATGCAGGCACGCGAGCAGCTCGGCCAGCGGCGACACCCCCGTGACGAGGTCCGCCGCTCGCGCTCCCTGAACGGTCAGCACCACGGACATGACCGCAGCTTAGGACGGATGCTTACCGCGGTCGCGGTAAGCATCCGCGACGCGGGCGGGAATCGGACCTAGCCTTCCGGGATCGCGACACGAGAGGCCAGGTCATGCCCGACTTCCTCCGCACCTTCTTCGATCTCCACGAGATCCTGGACGTGCTGCCCGCGCTGCTCACCGAGGGGCTGCGCAACACCTTGCTGATCGCCGCACTGGCGATCGTCGCCGGCGTCGCCGGCGGCGTGCTGCTGGCCATGCTGCTGCTGTCCCGGCGGCGGCTGGTCCGGCTGCCCGCCCGGATCTACGTCGACGTCTTCCGCGGGCTGCCGGCGATCGTCACCGTCAGCCTGGTCGGCGTCGGCCTGCCCGCGGCGGGCCTGCGCCCGTTCGGCCGCGAACCGCTCGGCTACGCCGTGTTCGCCATCGCGCTGATCTCCGCCGCGTACTCGGCCGAGATCTTCCGCTCCGGCATCCAGGCCGTCCCGGCCGGGCAGCTGCACGCCGCCCGCAGCCTCGGCATGCCGTACCTCACCGCGATGCGGGTGGTGGTCGTCCCGCAGGGCGTGCGGAACGTCCTGCCCGCGCTGGCCGGTCAGTTCATCATCGACGTCAAGGAGAGCGCACTGGTGTACCTGCTCGGACTCGGCTTCGGCCAGCGGGAGCTGTACTTCATCGCCCAGGAACGGCAGGCGGCCACGTACAACTCGTCGGCGCTCGTCGCCGCCGGGCTCTGCTACCTGCTGCTGACCGTTCCCCTCACCTACGCGGTGAACCGGCTCGACCGGCGCATGCGCGAAGGCCGGCGGTTCACCACGGCGGCGCCGGTGCCGGCCGTCCCGGCGAAGGCGGCAGTCTGATGGCCGCCGTGTCCGTGCGCGGCCTGCACAAGCGGTACGGCCCGGTCGAAGTGCTCCGTGACGTCGACCTGGACGTGGCCGCCGGGGAGACCGTCTGCGTGATCGGGCGATCCGGGTCGGGCAAGTCGACCCTGCTCAAGTGCCTCAACCTGCTCGAGGAGCCGACGTCCGGCGAGATCCGCGTCGCCGGGACGGCGATCACCGGCCAAGGCGTGGACGTCGATGCCGTCCGCAGCCGCGTCGGCATGGTGTTCCAGCACTTCAACCTCTTCCCGCACCTGAGTGTGCTCAAGAACGTCACCGCCGCGCTGCGGCACGTCCGCCGCCTCGGCAAGGACGCGGCCGAAGCCGCCGCCATGACCCAGCTGGACCGGCTGGGCCTGGCGCACCTGGCCCACCAGCGACCCGGCCGGCTCTCCGGCGGGCAGCAGCAGCGCGTCGCGATCGCCCGCGCGCTCGCCATGGAACCCGAGGTGATGCTCTTCGACGAGGCGACCTCCGCGCTCGACCCGGAACTGGTGAAGGACGTGCTCGACGTCATGCGCACGCTGGCCGCGTCCGGCATGACCATGCTCGCCGTGACGCACGAGATCGGCTTCGCCCGCGAGGTGGCCGATCGCGTGGTGTTCATGGACGAAGGCCGGATCGCCGAAGCCGGTCCCGCCCGGCCGACCCTCGACGCCCCGGAAACCGCGTGGCTGCGCGACTTCCTCGCCCGCGTCCTCTGACGAAGCCCGAAAGGAATCACCCATGCGCCCACTCCTGATCGCCGCCGCGTGCGGGCTGCTGCTCGCCGGATGCGGCAGCGGCTCCGACGCCGGCAACCCGTACGGCCTGATCGAGCCGGGCACCATCCGCGCCGCCACGCAGACGAGCCAGCCCCCGTTCGCCTTCGGCGACCCGTCGGGCAAGCCGGCCGGGTTCGTCATCGACCTCACCGACGAAGCCGCCAAGCGGCTCGGGCTGAAGGTGGACTACAAGTCGACCTCGGTCACGTCGTCGCTGGCCGGACTGACCAGCCGGCAGTACGACCTGGCCGCTGCCGGGCTCGGTGTCACCGAGGAACGCCAGAAGAGCGTCTCCTTCACCAAACCGCTCTTCTGGAGCACCACGGCGGTGCTCACCACCGCGCGGAGCAGTGCGTCGAAGCTGACCGACTTCGCCGGCAAGAAGGTCGGCGCGGTGACCGGCTCGACGCAGGAACCGTTCGTCCCGGCCAAGATGCCCGGCGCGGTCCCGATCGGGTTCCCCAACGCCAACGCCGCCGTGAGCCAGCTGCTCAACGGCAGCCTCGACGCCTTCGTCGTCGGCGGCCCCGACGCCGGGCACTTCCTCGAGCAGTACCCCGCGCTGCGCCAAGCCGCCTCGGCGCCGGTGGCGCACCCGACGTCGATGGCCGTGCCGAAAGACCACGGCGCCCTGCTCACCGCGCTCGACGAGCAGCTCGGCGCGATGGTCGCCGACGGCACCTACGCGCGGCTGTACCGGAAGTACTTCACCACCGCTCCGCTCCCCCAGCTCGTCGCGGCCTGGCCCGAGCTCGGCGCGCAGTTCGCGGGCGGGCTCTGATGGGCGGCTGGGAGCGGCTGAAGCTGCCCGGAGGCCGGGAGTGCTGGCGGCTCGTGCTCGACGTGCCCGCCCGCGACGGCACCGCCCTCGTCGCCGACCTCTACGCGGCCCGGCCGGATCCCCCCGCCGGCCCGGTGCTCCTCGAGCGCACGCCGTACGGACGCCGGCTCGCCCGTCCCTCGGACGGCGACGGCCCGCCGTCGCCCGAGGCGGTCGCCCGGCGGTTCGTCGACGGCGGCTACCTGGTCGTGCGCCAGGACTGCCGCGGCCGGGGCGACTCCGGCGGCACGTTCACCAAGTACCTCAACGAGCCCGAAGACGGTTACGACACCGTCGAATGGATCGCGGCCCAAGACTGGTGCGACGGCCGGGTCGCGACGATGGGCGTCTCCTATTCGGCGCACGCGCAGGCCGCCCTCGCGTCGCTGGGCGCGCCCCACCTGGCGGCCATGTTCCTCGACTCCGGTGGCTTCGCCAGCGCGTACGAAGCCGGCACCCGGATGGGCGGGGCGTTCGAGCTGAAGCAGGTGACGTGGGCGTTCCACCGCGCCCGCAGCAGCGCGAAGGTGCTCGCCGACCCGGTGCTGCGAGCCAGTTTGGACGCCGAGGACCTGCGGGCGTGGTTCACCCGGATGCCGTGGCGGCGCGGGGCGACCCCGTTGCGGTTCGTCCCCGACTACGAGGACTACCTGCTGCAGCAGTGGGAACACGGCGTCTTCGACGACTACTGGCGCCAGCCCGGCATCTTCGCCCGCGGCTTCCACGATCGCTTCCCGGACGTCCCGAGCCTGCACATCTCCAGCTGGTACGACCCCTACATCCGCACCGCGACCGAGAACTTCCGCGAGCTCGGCCGCAAGAAGCACAGCCCCGCCTACCTCGTGCTCGGGCCGTGGACCCACGGCGCGCGCAGCGCGCGGCACGCCGGCGACGTCGACTTCGGCCGGGAAGCACCGCTGGAGGGAAACCTCGACGACGACTACGTGACCATGCGGCTCCGCTGGTTCGACGCGCACCTGGCCGCCGCCGGCGAGCCGCCGCCTCCGGTGCGGTACTTCCTGATGGGCGGCGGCTCCGGCCGCCGCACACCCGAGGGACGGCTCGACCACGGCGGCCGCTGGCGCACCGCCACGACGTGGCCGCCGGAGACCGCCGAAGAGCAGGTGTTCCACCTGGCCGCCGACGGCGGTCTCACCCGCGGCCCGAAGCCGGCGGACGGCGGCTGCCTGGAGTACGACTACGACCCGGCGAACCCGGTGCCGACCCTCGGCGGCCAGGTGACCTCCGGCGAGCCGGTGATGAGCGGCGGCGCGTTCCACCAGTGTCCCGACGAGCGGTTCTTCGGTGCGGTGCCGCCGTTCCTGCCCCTCGACAGCCGGCCTGACGTGCTCGTGTTCCAAACCCCGCCGCTGGCGCACGACGTCGCGGTCGCCGGGCCGGTGACAGTGCGGCTGGCCGTCTCGTCCACCGCGGCGGACACCGACTTCACCATCAAGCTGATCGACGTCCACCCGCCGAGCGCCGACTACCCCCAGGGCTTCGCGATGAACCTCACCGACGGCATCCTCCGCTGCCGCTACCGGAACTCCTTCGCCGAGCCGGAACCGCTCGTCCCGGGCGAGGTGTACGAGATCACCGTCGAAGCACCCGACACGGCCAACCTGTTCCGGGCCGGCCACCGGATCCGGCTCGACGTCAGCTCGAGCAACTTCCCCCGCTTCGACGTCAACACCAACACCGGCGCCCGGGAGGTGGGCGACCGCCGGAAGGTCGTGGCCACCAACCGGGTCCACTTCGGCGGCCGTTCGTGGCTGACCCTGCCGGTGCTGCCGGACGGTGCCGACGGTCGAGCGGGTGCTTTCAACGCCCGTCGTTGAGCTCACCGATGGTGCGCCGCACGGCGGTGCGCAACGCCGGATCGCCGGTTTCGGCGGCACTGACCGCCACCGGACGGCTGCCGGTGACCGGGCCGGCCACCGGGAACACGCGGTCCTCGCCGGGCAGCGGGACTCCCGGGCAGGTGACCGGGCCCGGCCGGGAATTCGCGACCAGGAAGACGTTGACCATGCCGTCGACGCACGGGTTGCCGCCCAGGGCGTACTGGCCGTGGAACGCCGCGTCGTCGACCGAAACCAGCGGGACCCCGGCCGCGCGGATCGCCGAACGTGCTTGCTCGTAACCGGTTTGCGGGTCGAACTCGCCCTGGACCACCAGCACGTTGGCCGCCGCCTCCGGCGGGAGCCCGGCCAGGGTCTGCCGGGGGCGGTCGGACCAGAACCCGCACGGCTCGGTCAGTCCGTAGGCCCAGCCGAAGATCGGGTACCGCGGGCCCTGCCGGTCGGACAGGCGCTTGTACCAGCCGGCCGTCCTGGTCGGCTGGTCGCCGCACGCCACCGCGTAGCGCGTCCCGGAAACCTTGCGGTAGTCCGGTTCCGCGGCCGCCAGCCCGGCGGCGACGTCGGCGCCGGTCAGCTGCGCCAGCCGCTTGCCGAACACGGCCGTCGACCACGTGTCCAGCTGCCCGGCGAGCGCCGCCGGAGGCTCGGCAGGCGTGCCGTCCAGCTCACCCGCGCCGGCGACGAGCACGGCGGCCACCAGGATCCACCGGATTTCGTTGCCGTTGCCGACGAACAGCGCGTCGAACTGGTCCGGTGCGACGCCGAGCCCGGCGTAGAACCCGCGCAGCCGCTCGATCTTCTGCTTCACCTCGGCCGGGGACGCGCCGAGCTGGGCCGGGAACTGCCGGGCCAGCCACGGCACGAAGACCTCGTCGGTCTGCCGCTGGCCGATCATCGGGAACGCCTCGAACGCGGCCTGGAGCCGGCCTTCGAAGTCGACGCTGGAGTCGAGCACGACCTTGCCGGCGTGCCCGGGGAACAGCGAGGCGTACTTGGCGCCGAGCCAGGTGCCGTAGGAATAACCGAGGTAGTTGAGCTTTTCGTCGCCGAGCAGCGTCCGGATCAGGTCCATGTCGTGCGCGGTCTGCCACGTCGTGACGAACGGCTCGACCGCGTCGCTCTGGCACGCCTCCGCGATCGCCCGCGGCGTCTTCCGGTGCTCGGCGATGCTCGCCGCCGACCGGTCGCGCGCGTCGAGCGGCCCCTGCGGCAGCCGTCCCACCGGGACCTGGCAGGCGAACCCGGTGTCCGCGGTCCCTTCGTGCCCGGTGCCGCGGGGGTCCATGCCGACGATGTCGTACCGCTCGTTCACGCCCGGCTCGAGGCCCGCCAGCGCACCCGCGAGGGAGCTGCCCTGCCCGCCGGGACCACCCGGGTTCACCAGGAGCGCACCGAGACGTTCACCCGTCGCCGCGACGCGGCTGACGGACACGCTCAGGTCCACCCCGGCATCCGGGTCCGCCCAGTCCCGCGGCACGGTGATCACCGCGCATTCGGCCGGTTTCGCCCCGGTGGCCACGGGGAACGGGCACGCTCCCCAGGCCACCTGCTGGCCGGTGTAGCGGTCCGGGGTGGCCGCGGCGGCCGGTTCCGCGGGAACCGCCGGCACCGCGAGCAGCACGGCGGTGACCAGAAACCGGCCCACTGTCGTCTTTTTCACGTGATACCCCTCGTCCGGGTGAATGATCACCCGGAGTATGGCGCGCATTCCCGGCGCCGGGATCAACCAAAAGTACGAGGACCGGCCCGCACCACGAGGGTCCGCGCCACCAGGTCGCCGATCCGCTGCCGGCGCCGGGTCACCACGATGCTGACCACGGCCACCAGTCCGAACAACAGCCCGTCGACGGTGAACAGGAGCCATCGGAAGACGTAGGCGCGCACCTTCGGCGGCCCGCCGCGCAGGGTTTCCACGCGCAGCCCCATGACCAGCATGCCCGGCGTGACCCCGCCCCGGCGCGCCGGGACCCAGATCTGGATCACCGCGTCACAGGCGTAGTTGACCGCGAAGAACGTGATCGCCGGGCCCCACAGGATCACCTTCGGCGGCACCAGCCCCCACCGCAGCAGCGGAATGACGAGGAGGCCGGCCGCGAGCGCGGCGAACACCCCCACGCCGGCGGCGAGCGCCTGGTCCAGCACCGCCTGCACCACCCGGCGGCCCGCCATCCGCAGCCGCTCCGGCACTTCTCGCCGCCCGGCCGGGACGGTCACCGCGCTGACCGCACACTCGGCGAGTCTCGCACACCGGTCAAGGTCATCCGAGCAACCCGCGCTGCCACGCCCAGACGGCGATCTCCGTGCGGTTCCGGAGTTCGAGCTTGCGCTGCACGCTCGCCAGGTGCGTCTTGACCGTCGAGAGGGAGACGCGGAGGTCGTCGGCGATCTCGGCGTTGGTCCGGCCGCGGGCGACCGCGAGCACCACATCGGACTCGCGCTCGGTCAGCAGGCCCGGTGTCCCCTGCGCGCGCCGCCGCGCCTTTTCGGTGAACCGGGCGAGCAGGCGCACGGTGACCGACGGCGACACCATCGCCTCCCCGCCGGCCGCCGCGCGGACCGCGTCGACCAGCAACTGTGGACCGGCGTCCTTGAGCAGGAACCCGCTGGCGCCGCCGAGCAGGGCGGCGTAGACGTTCTCGTCCGCGTCGTAGGTCGTCACCACCACCACGCGCAGCGGGTGCGCGACGGACGGCCCGGCCAGCAGCTCGGTGGCCCGCAGACCGTCCACTTTGGGCATCCGGATGTCCATCAGCGTGACGTCCGGCCGCAGCTGCCGCGCCAGCCGGACCGCGGTCTCCCCGTCGGGGGCTTCGGCGATCACTTCGATGTCCGGCGCGGCGTCCAGCACCAGCCGGAACCCGGTGCGCACCAGCACCTGGTCGTCGGCGACGAGCACCCGGATGGTCATCAGAGCCCCCTCGGCAAGGCGTCGAAGGGCGTGTCCTCGCCGCCGAGCGGGAGCCGCGCCGTGACGGTCCAGCGCGCCCCGGGTCCCGGGCCCGCGGTCAGGCTGCCGCCGAGCATCTCCAGCCGCTCGGTCATGCCGATGATCCCGAACCCGCCGGGCGCGGAACGGGGGTTCGCGGGCACGCCGTCGTTGCCCACCTCGAGCACGAGGTCGCCGGTCTCGACGCGGACGGAGACGACCACCTCGGTCGCGGCCGGTGCGTGCCGTCGGGCGTTGGTCAGCGCTTCGGTCACGACGCGGTGGACGGTCGTGGCGACCTGGGACGGCACCGGCAGCTGGTCCAGTTCCTCGGCGACGGCCACGCGGGCGGAGGAGCCGGCGGCCGCGCGCACCGCGTCACCGAGCACGGCACCGGACAACGGAGCCACGTCCCGAGTGTCCCGCAGCATCCCGACCAGCCGGCGCGCGGCGGCCAGTGCCGCACCGCCGGCTTCCTCGATCTCGCGGTAGACCGCCGCGTGCCCGCCGACGTCCGCGTTCGCTTCGGCGATCGCCCGGGCGGCCTGCACGCGGACGACGATCCCGCTGACGTGGTGGGACACCAGGTCGTGCAGTTCCCTGGCCAGCTGCAGGCGTTCCTGGCCGCGGACCCGGTCCAGCGCGGCCCGTTGCCGGGCGTCCGCCGCGCGCAGGATCAGCCCGACCCCGAGGCAGGCACCCCAGTACGCCGCGGCGGCCACGGCCAGCAGCGTCTCCGGCTCGCCGGCGTCGTAGCGGAGCAGCGGCGCGGCGATCATCACCGCACCGAGGGCCGGTGCCAGCACGGCCGCGTGCTTCGGCTCGAGCTTGCGGCCGGCCGAAGCCGTGAGCAGCCCGGCGGCCACGATCTCGGCGATCGGCGGCTGCGGCCGCGGGTGCGCGGTGACCGACACGACCGTGCTGATCGCCGACAGCGCGGCGACGACGCTCCCCAGCACGCCGACGTGGCGGGGGAAGCGCCGCCGCAGCACGGCCAGCACCGGGATCGCCGTGCCCGTGGACGCCAGCACCCCGGTCAGCGGTGCGGCCCAGCCGCCGCCTCCGCCGGGCACGTTCAGCACCAGCACCACGTCGGCGACGACCGCCGCGGCCAGCACCGCGAGCTCGGTGCCGAGCATGCCGCGCCGGACCCCCGCTCTGCGCATGGCCGTCATGATCCCGCGTCCCGGATCAGCCCGCGCGCCGAACCCCGGCGACGTAGCGGTTGGACGGCGGCAGGTAGCCGAGCACGGTCGCGACGACAGCCACCCCGCAGCTCAGGTAGCCCGCCCACGAAGGTTCGGTGGTGAGCAGGGAAGCGGCCTGCAGCACGGTGAAGACGGTCAGCGTGACGCGGGCCCAGTTGCGGCCGGCCTTGAGCTTGAACGACAGCCAGAGGTAGATCAGCGCGATGACCCCGGCGATGGCGACCGGGACGGCCTGCGCGAGCAGGGTGAGCCGGTCGAGCTGCTCCGGGGTGAGCGCGGGGTTCGCCCGGCGCAGCGCCGCCGCGATTTCGTCGCGCGCGCTCAGGACGAGCAGCCCGCCGGCGATCGCGGACACCGTGGACACCAGGAAGCCGAAGAAAGCGGCGATGATCGTGCTGGGCGGGTTCTCCCGCGCGGTTTCGGTGGTCATACCGGGGAAGTTAGGACTCGCCGCGCCCCGGCACCGGCTGGAGCGAGCTCGTCTCGTACTTTCGGCCGAGGCCCCGGCGGTGCGCGGGTGCGCACCGCCGGGCCCGGGCCGGCCTCAGCCCGCCGGGGTGAAGCCGCCCTGGACCGTGTGGGCGCCGTCGGCGGCCGTGGCCTGCACGCGGTAGCTGTCCGCGTCGGCGTGGCGCGAGCCCGCCGCGTGGTTGTACTGGACGGCGAAGATCTGGTGCGCGGCCGGGACGGTCCGGCCCGGCTTGAGCTCCCAGCGGTACACCAGTCCGCCGTCACGTTCCTGGGCGGTGACGGTGAAGTCGTCGCCGGGCCCGGTCTGCCACTGGCCCGTGCTTTGCACTCCCCCGGTCTGCTTGACCTGCACTTCCACGGTGAGCGCGGTCAGCGGCTGGGTGGTGTCGAGCGTGAGGGCGCTCTGGGCCCAGAAGACGGTGCTGTGCGGGTCGACGGAGCCTTGCGCCGACAGCGGCCCGTCGGAGACCCGGCGGCCGGCCGGTGCGGCGGGGTTCGGGCTGACCGGCGCCGTACGGCCGGTGGTCGTCCGCCCCGGAACACCCGACGTGGGGGCCGGTGCCGAACCGGCGGTCGTGCGGGGCGGCCGCGTCGGACCGGGCACCTCGCTCGGGCTCGGGACGGTGAGCGTGGGCCCGCCGTCCGGGCCGGCCGGCGCGGTCTGGTCGATGCCGGCGACGGCGACTCCGGCGACGGCCAGGATGCCGGCCGCGGCGGTGCCGGCGAGCACCACCTTGGGCCAGGACCTCGCGATCCCCGGCCGCCGCCGGACGGCGGTGCCGGCCATGCCGCGGTGCACGCGGGCCAGCATCCGGTCGCGGTCGGGCTGGTGTGCCTCGGCGGCCTCGCGCAGCCGCCTGCCGATCTCGTCGTTCACCGGCTCCTCCTTTCCGCCGCCAGGTTCCCGGCCGCGCCCGCCCCGAGCAGGCGCTCCAGCTCGGCCAGTCCCTTCGAGGTCTGGCTCTTCACCGCGCCGACCGAGATGCCCAGTGCCCGCGCGGTCTCCTTCTCCGACAGGTCGAAGGCGTGCCGGAGGATGACGCAGGCCCGCTTCCCGAACGGCAACCGGTCCAAGGCCGCCCGCACGTCGACCACGGCGGCCACGTCGGGGCTCCGTTCCTGGTGCGCCCCCGGTGCCCAGAACAGGGCGATCCGGCGGCGTTCGCGGGTCACGCTGCGGATCCGTTCGCGGGCCAGGTTCGCGACGACCCCACGGGCGTAGGCCAGCGGGTGGTCGGCCGCGCGCAGCCGGTCCCAGCGCTGCCACAGGGCGATCAGGGCGTCGGCGGCGAGGTCGTCGGCGGCGTCCGGCTCTCCGGTCAGCAGGAACGAGAACCGGGCCAGCCCGGCGTAGTGGCGTTCGAAGAACTCGTGGAACTCCGCCGACGTGTCATCGAGGAGCATGTGTCTCGGCTGTCCTCTTCCTGTCTGCCCGTCGGGACCGCGCGACCGGGCCGGCGCGAACGCCGGCCTGGTGCAGGTCAGGACGGCTCGCCGTACAGTACGCCGCGGCCGCGCCGGACACCGGTGGACCTGGTCTTGCGCAAAGCAGCACTCCTCGGATCCGCCGGGGCACCCCGGCCGTCGAACTCGCTTCCGTCCCCCGGTTGCCGCCGGTCCCGGAAAGGTTTCCGCCCGGACCGGAATTCGATCGAGTCTCACTTCAGCGCAGCACGGCCGCCAGCAGGTCGGACCCCAAAGCGGTCAGATCGGGCACGTTGACGGTGTACCGCACGTACCTCCCCTGCCGCCGGCCGGACACCAGTCCCGCGCGGCGCAGCACGGCCAGGTGGCGGGACACTTCCGGTGCCGAAAGGTCCCAGGCGTGGGCCAGCTCGCCGGTCGTGTGCGGGCCGCGGGCCAGGGTGCGCAGCAGCCGCAGGCGGACCGGGTGCGACAGCGCTTCGAGCCGGGCCGTGACCGTCTCCAGCGACACCGGCTCGGGCCCGTCGACCGGGTACTGCACCACCGGTGGCCACCCGCGCGCGTGCACCGCCACCAGGTGCGGGTGGCCGAAGACGCTGGGGAGGAACGTGACGCCGGTGCCGTCGGCGGTGGTCGCGTTGTCCTGCAGCTTGTCCACCACGATGCCGTTGCCGTCGGGCGCCAGGGTGACCGCGCCGGAAACGGACGCGAGTGCCGCTCCGAGGCCCTTGTGCCGCACCAGGTCGTTCTTCCGGCGCACGTCGGCGGCGAGGTGCCCGACGACGCCCGTCCACGCGGCGTCGAAGAACGCTTCGGCGCACTGTTCGAGGGTGTCCCGCACCCGCGCCCGCACGGCTGCCGGGTCCGCGAGCAGCCGTTCCGCGAACGCCTCTTGGAGCGCGCCGCGGGCCTGGGCGAGGTCCAGGGCTCGCTCGCGGGCCGTCGCGTCGGCCAGCGGTGACGGCGCTCCGAAGTGCACCCGGTTGCTGCCGCAGGTGGTGATGAGCGCGGCGGTCACGTAGACCTCGTCGTCGATCCGGTCCACGTCGTCCAGTTCCCCGGCCAGCGTCGGCCGGGGGCGGGCGGGGACCAGGAAGTCGGCTCGCGAGGAGCGCCAGAGGAACTCGGCCTCCCGGAGCCGCTCGGCCAGCTCCGGCCGCAGGCCGGCCCAGACGTCCGCGGCCCACCCGGCGAGCCGCGGGTGGTGGCCGGGTTCGGCCAGGACGTGCAGCATCGCGGTCAGCTCCGCCAGCGGCGAGACGGCGAACCGCAGCCGCCCGGCCGGAGGGCCGCTGAGGTCGATCCGCACGGTCATTCCCGCATTGTCGCTGGCCGGGCGGCCGACGACGGCACCGGTTGACGAGGTTCGTCAATCGAGGCGGCGACACCGGCGGCCGGCCGCACCGTGGACGCCATGACGACCCTGATCCGGCCGCGGGCCCTCGTGCGGGCTTCCGGCGGCCCCCGCTACGCCGTCGCGCTGGCCGTGGACGCGCTCGGCACCGGCCTCCTGCGGCCCTTCCTGCTGCTCTACGGGGTGCTGGGGCTGGGGCTTTCCGCGACGGCCACCGGCGTCGCGATGACGGCCGGGGTCGTCGCCGGCCTGGCGTGCCTGCCCGCCGTGGGCCGCCGGCTGGACCGGGGCGCGCGCAGCACGGCCGTGGCGGCGTCGATGCTGGTGCGGGTGCTGGGTGTCGCGCTGCTGCTCGCCACGCCCGCAGGCCACGCCGGCCCGTTCGCGGCGGCCGCGCTCTTCCTCGGCATCGGCAACCAGGCGTGGCCGGCCGCCCACGCGGCGCTCGTGGCCACGGTCGCCCGCGGGCGGGAACGCGACGCCGCGCTCGCGGCCGGCCGGGCGCTGCGCAACGCGGGCCTGGGTGCTGGTGGGCTCCTCGCCACCGCGTGCCTGGCGGGCGGTGCCCCGGCGTTGCGGGTGCTGGCCGTCGTCACCGGACTCGCGTACCTCGTCGCGGCGGCTTTGGCGGGGTCGGTCCGGCTCCGCGCCGAGCCGGCCGCGGCGCCGGCCGATGCCGGCGGCCCCGCACCCCGGATGCGCGCCCTGCTGGCCGCCAACGTGGTCTACGTCTTCTGCCTCAACGTCCCCGAAGTCGCGCTCCCGCTGGTCCTGGTGACCCAGCTGCACGTGTCCCCGGTGTGGCCGGCGATCATCTTCGTGGCGAACACGGTGCTGGTGCTCACCCTGCAGGTGCCGGTGACGGTCCTGATGGCACGCTTCGCCCGGCGGACCGCGCTGGCACTCGGCGGCGTGGTGATCGCCCTGTCCTACCTCGGTTTCCTCGCGGCCACCGCGGGAGGACACGGCTGGAGCGCCCCGGCCGTCGCCGCGGTGTCGGTGGTCTGCACGGTGGGCGAGATCGTCTGCGCCGGGAGCGCCACCGCCCTCGTCACGGCGCTCGCCCCGGCCCACGTGCTGGGCCGCGCGCTGGCCCGCCTCCAGCTCTCCACGGGTTTCGGCCTCGCCGTCTCACCGGCGATCATCACCGCGCTCGCCGCCCGCGGCCCGGCCGTGCTCTGGGGCAGCCTCGCCGCGGCGACGCTCGTGTCCGCGTCCGCCGTCGCCGCCGAAAAGGAGGCGCGCCCGGTC
This sequence comes from Amycolatopsis sp. NPDC005003, assembly GCF_053600695.1. Classification (NCBI taxonomy): domain Bacteria; kingdom Bacillati; phylum Actinomycetota; class Actinomycetes; order Pseudonocardiales; family Pseudonocardiaceae; genus Amycolatopsis; species Amycolatopsis sp. NPDC005003. The sequence goes on from NZ_JBSGAI010000026.1 coordinate 114,282, forward strand.
AGGCCCGGTCGACGGCGGTGAGCAGGCGGTGTTCGAGGACCGCAGGCGTCGACAGCGTCTTGTAGCCGTGGTCGTCGAACACGACGGTCACCGTTTCGTCGTCCGCGGACATCACGACGCCGTGGCCCCACTCCGCGTGCTCGACGGCGCCGTTGACCGGAAAGATCCCACCGTCGGAGGACGCCGCTTCGGCGGTGCCGGCGATGCACGTGTCGCAGTTGCCGCAGGGCTGCTCGAGCCGCTCGCCGAAGTAGCCCAGGAGGAACTGGCGGCGGCACCCGGTGGTCTCGGCGTAGCCGCGCATCATCTCGATCCGCGACCGGATCAGCCGCTGGTGGACTTCGGCGGCCTCGACACCCCGCTCGACGGCCTGTCCGGGGTCCACTTCGGAATCGCGGTATTCGAGGCGGCCGTCGGGGGTGACGCCGACCGATCCCGTCTGCTCCAGCAGGTTCACCGCCCGCGTGCGCTGGGCCGCCGAAACCTCCGCCCGCCTGCCCAGCTCGGCCGGCTTCAGGGGCTCGTCGTGTCCGGCGAGGGTGGTGGCCACTGCCGTCAACGCCTGTTCCGGCGCCTTCGCCGCGGTGAGGAACTTCTGCCTGCCCAGGTCGCGCGGCCGGTGGTACAGCGTGATTTCCGCGGGTTCGCCGTCGCGGCCGGCGCGGCCGATCTGCTGGTAGTACGTGTCGAGCGACTCCGGCGCCGCCGCGTGCAGCACGAACCGCAGGTCCGCCTTGTCGATCCCCATGCCGAACGCCGACGTCGCCACCACCGCGTCGAGGTCGCCGCGCTGGAACTCCTCGTGCACCCGTTCGCGGTCGGCCGCCTTCATCCCGGCGTGGTAGGCCGCCACGCGCACGCCCTCCGCGGCGAGCTCTTCGGCGTAGGTTTCGGCGTCCTTGCGGCTGGTGACGTACACCAAGCCGGGTCTGGTCGCCGGATCCGCCGTCAGCGCCCGCGTCCGGGTGATGACGGCCTGGTGCCGGTCGTCGTCGTCCGGCAGCGGATCGACGCCGAGGCGCAGGTTGGGCCGATCGAAGCTCGCCAGCACCTCGCGGTGGTCGCGCAGCCCCAGCCGGGCCACGATGTCGGTGCGGACCGGCAGCGCCGCGGTCGCCGTGAGCGCGATCACCCCCGGGTGCCCCAGCCGCTCGATCACCGGCGCCAGCCGCAGGTAGTCGGGCCGGAAGTCGTGGCCCCACGCCGAGACGCAGTGTGCTTCGTCCACCACGAACAGGGAGACGCCCAGCTCGGCGACCGCGTCGAGCACCTCGTCGGAAGCCAGCTGCTCCGGGGACAGGAACAGGTACTCGGCCTCGCCCGACCGCAGCGACTCCCAGGCGTGCTTGCGCTCGGCCGCGCGTTGCGCGGAGTTCAACGCGACCGCGGCCGGGGCGCGGCTGTCTTCGATGCCCTCGATCTGGTCGTTCTGCAGGGCGATCAGGGGTGACACCACCAGGGTCGGGCCGTCCAGCAGCAGCGCCGGCACCTGGTAGATCGCGGACTTGCCGGCCCCGGTGGGCAGCACGGCGAGGACGTCGTGCCCGGCCATCACGTGTTCCATCGCCGTCAGCTGCTCACCGGTCAGCCGGGACCAGCCGAAGTTCTCCGCCGCGATCCGCTGGAGTTCGTCGCGTCTTCCCGCCATCCGCGGCAAGTACCCGCGCCCCGCGACCCGAAACCGGCGAGCCCGTCCTCCCGGCCCAGCCCGACGCGCGGAACCGGTGCACCGCCGCGCACCTTGGGCAGCGGCCAGCCCTCCCCCGTCACCGTCTCGGTGGCGGCCTCCCGGCCCTCGCGGTCGCCGGCGGATCCGCGAGCCGCCGGTCTCGTCGGTGGTTGCGAGTTCACCCGTCCCGGCGACGAAACCAGCTTGGCCGGCTCCGCCGCGACACCGCAGCATCGGCGTCGGGACGCCGGCGACGTCCGTCAGGTCGCGTTGTACGTTGTCGGCGAGCCGTCGACGCCGGTGGAAACCCACCGGCCTTGTGGCCAGGAGGCAGTGTGCTGGAAGCGCTGGGCATGACTCCCGAGGAAGAACGGGTCTACCGGGTGGTCGTCGGCGGGTACCGGACCGCGCCCGACGAGATCGCCGGGCGGATCGGCGTGGGCCGCGGCGAGGTGGAGCCCGTCCTGGACGTCCTGCTGGCGAAGGGGCTCGTCAACCTGGCCGACGGGCACTACGTGTCCGCGCCGCCGGATGTCTCCCTCGGTCCGCTGCTGGTGCACGGCCAGGAGAAGCTGGAGGCCGCCCGGGCCGCGGTGTCCCAGCTCGCCGAGGAGTACCGCGGCAGTGCACGGCGGCGGGACTCCGCGCAGCTCGTCGAGGTCGTCACCGGGGCGGACGCGATCCGGCGGCAGGCACTGGCCATCCAGCGCAGCGCCCGCGAGGAGTCGCTGTGGTTCTGCCTGGAGGGCAACGTCGCGATGGCGGCGTCGGAGAACGTCGAGGAGGCGCTGGCCCAGGCCCGCGGCGTGCAGTACCGCGTGATCTACGAGACCGGCCTGCTCGAAGAACCCGGCCGGATCGTCAACGTCCTGGAGGGGATCGAGGGTGGCGAGATCGCCCGCTCGATCTCGAAGCTGCCGGTGCGCCTGGCCATCTCCGACCGCAGGGTGGCGTTGTGCCCGCTGGTCAGCCACGACAGCACGGGTGAGCCCACCGCCGCGCTCGTCCGGGAGAGCAGCCTGCTGTCCGCGCTGGTCGCGTTGTTCGAGGTCTATTGGGAACGCGCGTCGCCGCTGCGGATCGGCGACACCGCGCCCACCGCCCACCTCGATCCCGACGAACGGAAACTGCTGTCCCTGCTCATCGGCGGGGTCAGCGACAAGTCCATCGCGACGCAGCTCAACGTCAGCTACCGGACCGTCCAGCGGCGCCTGCAGGACCTCATGCGCCGGGTCGACGCCCGCACCCGGATGCAGCTGGCCTGGCAGGCCAGCAAGCTCGGCTGGCTGGACGAGCCGAGCCCCGGGTACCTCCTGCCGCGTGACGGCGGGAGGCACCCGGAGCCCGTCCACGACGCTATTTGAGCCCGTACGCCCGGAGCACCGTCTGGTCGACGCTGTTCCCCGCGTTGTCGGTGGCCTGCACCCGCAACGTGACGTAGGAGTTCGTGGCCCCGAGCGCCGGGTGGTCGATCGTGGCCTCGTAGGACTTCCCGGTGCGCTTGACGTCGACGGCGCGCCAGGTCTTGCCGTCGTCGTAGGACGCCCAGGCCTTCATCGACCGCACGTCCGGCGCGGCCATCCCGTCCTGGAACCGGGCGGTCAGGCCGATCCTGGCCTGGCGACCGGCCGGGAGCCGGTTGCCGGTGTCCGCGTCGACCGCGTAGTCCAGCTGCAGCAGCGGAAGCGGCGCCGGGGCCGCCGACCGGGCCGAGCGGAACGTCCACGACGTCTGCGTGCTGGTGCCGAACAGCCACTCCGGCGAATCCCGCCGCACCGACAGGTCGAGCCGGTAGGTCGCCGGGTCCGCGCCGGCGGGGAAGGTGCCGAACGCGTAGGGCTGTTCCGACACGAGCTTGCCGTCGCGGAAGAGCTTCGCCGACGTGACGGCCGGCCCGGCCTGGTCGTCACCTTCGTTGAAGCCGTAGTGCCCGGCCTGGCTGTCGACGAACTCCGGGATCCGGATCCGGAGCTTGTCGCCGTCGCGGGTCGAGTCCAGGCCCGGCACGCCTCGCGGGATGGCGGGCCGGACCACCGGCGCGAACCAGTCTTCGGTGAGGTTCTCCCGGCCCGTGTAGGTGCGCGGCGCCGCGGTCATGCCGCCCTGGAGCGGGGACATCTCGTCCCAGATCAGGCCGTGCTTGACCCGGTGCTGCCACAGGACGTCGCCGGAGCTGACGTACTCCTGGCGGGTCGACGGCGTCGTCACGTACCGCTGGTACTCGTTGACGGCGAAGTCCTGCCACGGCTTCCACGCGAACCGCTGTTCCTTCGCCTCACCGCCGCTGCCGGTCTGGCGGTAGTGGGTGGTGACGGTCGCGGTGTTCGCCGCGGTGACCCGGTGGACGGGCTTGTCCGGGATCCGGTCGCGCTCGGTCTGCACCACGTCGTAGAGGTACGGGCTGACCGCGATCCCCTGCAGGCTCAGGAAAGCCGGGAAGCGCTTGATCCTGTCCAGCAGCGCGAGCCCTTCGTCCCGGTCGAGCTGGACGGTCGGGATCTTGAGGAACGGCGCCGCGCTGTTCGACGGCACGCTGTTCGACGGCACCGAGGCGGTGCCCCAGCCGTCCGGCACGACGATGAAGACGATCGCCGCCCCGGCGTCCGCGGCGGCGCGGGAAACTTCGTCGCGGTTGTAGTCGGCCGGGTCCGGGTCGACGATCGCGGCCTTCCCGCGCACGTTCTTGAAGTCCGCCGGTTTGCCCTGTCCCGCCGAAACGGCCTGCAGCAGCCGCCAGCCGTCCAGCTTGGGCGACCCGGCGAGATAGCGGTTCGTCAGGGCGTCACGGCCGCCCAGGACGTTCACCGTCAACGGCGGCGCGATCCTCGACCAGCGGGAGCCGAACTCGAAGGCCCCCGTCGTCACCTTCGGTGTCGGGGTGACGCGGAGTTCGCGGGTGTAGTCGAACTGCATGGCGTAGTTCGCGATCCGGCGCGGACCGAGTTCCCGGTAGGTGTAGTAGCTCCAGATCCCGGCCTGTTCGGACGGTTGCGGGGTCTGGATGTCCACCTTCACCGCCTTGCGGGCGTCCAGCACGACATTCGTGTCGCCGGTGATCCGCAGCTCCGGCAGGACGACCTGGGACACGGTGCGGCCGTCCCGGGTCCCGTCGACCTCGGCGGTCAGGTAGTACACGCCCGCGCCGAGCTCGACCGTGAGGCTGTCGCCGCCCAGCCAGGTGTTGACGTCGAAGCGGTAGTCCTCGCCGTACATCAGCAGCCACGGCGCGACGGCCGGCTTGCCCCGCAGGTCGAGCGCGGTGAGGGTGACCTTGTGCTTGGGCGCGGTCTTGTCCGCGCCGAGCGCGGTGTGCACGGCCACGCCGTTCGCGGTCGCGGTGAGCCGCCCGCTGTAGGTGCCCGGCGCCAGTTTCGCCGGATCGCCGGTGATCGTGACGGTCGCCCGGCCACCGGCCGGAACGTCCACAGTGGATTTTCCGAGCCGGATCCCGTCCCCGGCGGGGACACCGGCGAGGGACTTGGCGTCGAGCGCGAGCTTCAGCGAGACCGGTGTGGTGCCGACGTTGGTGTAGGTGACCTCTTTGGACACTGCCGCTTTGCCGTTCTCGACCGCGCCGAGGTCGAGCGTCCCGGTGGCGAAGACCTTCTGCTTCACCGCGCGCGCCACGTCGACGCGGCCGCCGCCCTGCTCGAACACCGAAAGCCCGCCGGTGGTCAGGGAGGTGCTGGCCAGCGCGTCCTTGAGCTGACTGCCCTTCCAGTCGGGGTGCTGCTGGGCGAGGATCGCCGCCGCGCCGGCGACGTGCGGCGTGGCCATCGACGTGCCGGAGGCGGCGGTGTAGTGGTCGTCGACGACGTCGCCCATGGCGGTCCCCGCGGCGCGGGCGGCGACGATGCCGACGCCGGGCGCGGTGATGTCGGGCTTGACGGCGTTGTCGCCCAGGCGCGGGCCGCGGCTGGAGAACGACGCCAGGCTTTCGTCGCGGCCGACCGCGCCGACGGTCAGCGCGGCTTCGGCGGTGCCCGGCGAGCCGACCGTGTAGGCGCCCTGTTCGCCGTCGTTGCCGGCGGCCACCACGAAGAGCGTGCCGGTCTGCTCGCTGAGCGCGTTGAGACCGACACTCAGTGCATCGGTGCCGTCGGTCGGGCCGCCGCCGAGGCTCATGTTGACCGCCTTGGCGCCGGAGTGCGCCGCCCACTCCATCCCGGCGAGGACCCAGGACTCGTAGCCGAAGCCGTCGTCGTCGAGCACCTTGCCGACGAGCAGTTTCGCGCCCGGCGCGGCGCCCTTCAGCTTGCCACCGGAGGCGGCGCCGGAGCCCGCGATCGTCGAGGCGACGTGCGTGCCGTGGCCGAAGTGGTCGGTGGTGTCGGGGCTGGTCGTGAAGTTGACCGCCTCGCTCACCCGCCCGGCCAGGTCGGGGTGGGTGGGGTCGTAGCCGGTGTCGAGCACGGCGACCGTGGTGCCGGTGCCGTCGTAGCCCGCGGCCCACGCCTCGGGCGCGCCGATCTGCGGGACGCTGCGGTCGAGGGAGGCGCGGACCTTGCGGTCCAGGGAAATCCGCCCGATGTTTCCCGACGAGGCCCAGAACGCGGTGGCGTTCGCCTTGCTCGCCCGCGCGGAACGGCCGTTGACGCTGCTCAGCGTCACGCCCAGGTCGGCCGCCGCCGGGGCGGTCCGGAGGTCCGCGCCCTGGCGGTAGGTGAGGATCAGCGGGAGAGTCGCCGACTGCTCGTCGGCGTAGCCCTCGGCGATCAGCTCGGTGACGTCGAAGAGGGTCCGGTCGACCTGCTTCGCGCCCAGCCGCGGGGTGACGTCCTCGGGGAAGACGCTGAGGTGGCCGTCGACCTCCTGCTGGTGGAACCGGATGTGCTCCCGGCCCGGCGCGGGCTGGACAGTGGCGGCCTGCTTGCCGCCGGGCTGCCGTTCGACCTGGACGACGTCCCCGGTGAGCAGGGTGACCGAATGGCGTTCGACGCCCGCGGGTGACGGTGCCGCCTGCGGGCCGGGCGCCGCGTTCGCGACTCCGGCGGTGCCCGCGACGAGGGTGCCGGCGCAGGCCACGACCAGAACAGATGATCTCCAGTGCATCGCACCAGGCTCGCGCCGGCGCCGTCATCCGTCACTAGGGCGGCCGCGTCCGAATCACGACACGTCGCATCTTCGTCAGCGGGGGAACGCCGCCACCAGGAGCCGCCGGAGCTCGCGCCGGTCGTGGTCGCCCAGCCCGGAGAGGACCCGATCTTCGGCCTCGGCCACCGCGGGGTCGAGGCGCCCGAGCACGGCCACGCCCTCGCGCGTCAGCGAGGCGGGCAACGACCTGCCGGAGGACACCGCCGCGGGTCGCGTCACCAGGCCCCGCTCCTGCAGCTCGCGCACCACCTTGTTCATCGCCTGCGGCGACACCTGGGCCTCGCGGGCCAGCTCGGCGTTGGACTTCGGCGACCGCGACAGCATCCGCAGGCAGAGGTACGCGGGCGCGGCCAGGCCTGCGGGCCCGAGCACGGTGGCGGCCACCTCGGCGCGCAGGGCCGCGGTGATCCGGTGCAGCAGGTAGCCGAGTGGCTCGTCGCGGAAGCTGTCCATGTCAACCATGTTGACATGTGTCAACCCGGTTGACACTCTGGGGTGCATGACGAACCCCTCCTTGTTCGAATCCGCCTACCGCGGCCAGGCTCCCGAGATGGGACCGGGCCTGCGGCCGCCGTGGAGCCTCGGCGAGCCGCAACCCGAGATCGCCGCGCTCATCGACGAGGGCGCGTTCCACGGCGAGGTCCTCGACGCCGGTTGCGGCGAGGGCGCGACGGCGCTCCACCTCGCCGAGCGGGGCTTCACGACGGTGGGTCTGGACCTGTCGTTGACGGCGATCGAGCTCGCGCGGGCGGAGGCCGCCCGGCGCGACCTGCCGAACGCGGCCTTCGCGGTCGCCGACATCAGCACGTTCACCGGCTACGACGGCCGGTTCGGCACGGTCGTCGACAGCACCCTGTTCCACTCGATGCCGGTCGAACTCCGCCGGGAGTACCAGGAATCGATCGTGCGGGCCGCGGCGCCCGGCGCGTCCTACTTCGTGCTGGTGTTCGACAGCGCGACCGTGCCCGCGGACAAGGTCCACCCGGTTTCCGCGGAGGAACTGCGGGCGGTGGTGGGCGCGTACTGGACGATCGACGAGATCCGGCCGGCCCGCATCCACGCCAACGTCCCCGAGAGCTTCCCTGACTTCGCGGACTTCGCCGGCAGCGACGTCCGCGACGAGGGCAACGGCCGCAAGTCGGTCCCCGCCTGGCTGCTGTCCGCCCACTTGTCCTGACCGCGGGCGGTCCTGCGAACCGCCCGCCGTGTCAGTCGCCGAACGCCGCCCGGTGGGCCACCGCGCAGCGGGACGGCAGTTCCTCCGGAACCACGACACTGCCCGTGATCGTCGCGCTGGGTTCCAGCGGGATCGCCCGCACCCGGGTGGAGCGCAGCTCGGCGACCTGATCGGCGGGCAGCACGGTCCAGCTGCGCGGATCGGAACCGACCTCGACGATCGTGTCGCCGACCGTGCTCGCGCGGTGGCCCGGCCACCCCCGGGCGCCGGCTTCCCGCACCACCGACGGGTCGTGGTCCTCGGCGGTCCGGAAGGGACCGTCGGCCAGCTCCGCCACGCCGACGGCCGCACGACCGGCGGCCGGGTGCCGCACGGACACGACCGCGAACAGGGACTCCGTCCACGTCGGCAGCACCCGCAACCCCGGGGCCGCCCGCACGCCCCGCGCCAGCACCAGATCGAGCTCCCCCTGCCGCAGCGCGTTCAGGCGCGCGGGCAGCGGCAGGTCGACGAGCACGACGTCGAATCCCGGCGCCTGCTCGCGCAACGCGTCGATCCCGCGTTCCAGCCGAGCCGTGAACTGGCCCGTCGCGGTGCCGATGCGCAGCACGCCGGCCCGCGGGCTCGCCGCGACCCGCACCCGGTCCGCGGCCGCCAGCGCCTCCCGCGCCGCGTCCAGCACCCGCAGACCGGCCTCGGTGAGCCGGACCCGCCGCGGCGAGCGGTCGAACAGCCGGACCCCCAGCTCGCGTTCCAGCCGCGCGATCTGCCTGCTGACCGCGGGCTGCGCGATGTGCAGCCGGTCGGCCGCGCGGCCGAAGTGGAGTTCGTCGGCGACCGTGACGAAGTACCGCAACGCCCGTAGCTCCACCGGCCCTCCCCTGCGACGATGCCTCCAGGTTATCGCTGCACGGCCGCTTCGGCCCTCGTTCGCCGCGGGCCGTCGTGGTGGGGTCAGGGGCATGACCCTCGATCTCGGCCTGCTCGGCGCCCACCTGCGCGAGCACCAAGTCACCCCGGAAAGCGCGGCGGCAGTCGAGCGAGCCGGCTACGGCACCCTCTGGCTGGACGCTTCACCGCCCGCGGACCTCGCCCTCGTCGAGCAACTGCTCGACGCGACCACCCGGCTGGTCCTCGGCACGAGCGTGGTGAACGCGTGGACCGCCGACGCGGCCACCGTCGCCGCCTCCTACCACCGGATCGAGGCTCGGCACCCCGGCCGGTTCCTGCTCGGCGTCGGGATCGGGCACCGCGAAGTCCACGCCGAGTACGCCTCGCCGTACGGCACCCTGGTGTCCTATTTGGACGAACTCGCCGCCGGGGGTGTCCCGGCCGGCCGGATCGTGCTGGCCGCGCTCGGGCCGAAGATGCTGCGCCTGGCCCGCGACCGCACCGCCGGCACCGTTCCGTGCATGGTCCCCGCCGGACACACCCGGCGGGCACGCTCGATCCTCGGCGCCGGCAAACTGCTGCTGCCCGGCCATTTCGCCCTCGCCGAGCCGGATGCCGGGCGGGCCCGCGCGATCGCCCGGTCCGCGCCACCCGGGACAGCGCTGGGCGTCACCAACTACGCGAACAACCTCCGGCGGCTCGGCTACACCGACGACGACCTCGCCGGCGAGGGCGGCGACAAGCTCATCGACGCGCTCGTCGCCCACGGCGACCCGGCCGCCGTCGCGACGAAGCTGCTCGCCCACCTCGACGCCGGCGCCGACCAACTCGGCGTCTACCCCCTCGGCGACGACCCGGTCCGCACGCTCCGCGTGGTCGCCGAGGCGGTGAAAGCGGTCCGGCACCCCTACCCAGTTACCGGTTGAACCGGTAACGTGGGGGTATGGGACTCAAGATCGCGGTCGTCGGCGCCGGTGGCGTCGGCGGGTACTTCGGTGGCCGCCTCGCCGCGGCCGGGCACGACGTCGGTTTCGTGGCGCGCGGCGCGCACCTCGCGGCGCTGAAGCGGGACGGCTTGGCGGTGGCGAGCGTGGCCGGGGACTTCACGGTCACCCCCGCGTGGGCCACCGACGACCCCGGGGAAATCGGCGAAGCCGACTTCGTCCTGCTGGCGGTCAAGACGTGGCAGCTCGAGCCCGCGATCACCGCGGCCAAGCCGCTGATCGGCCGGGAGACCGCGGTCGTCACCACCCAGAACGGGGTCGACGCGCCGGGCCTGGTGGCCGAGGTCGTCGGCCGGAGCGCCGTCCTGCCGGGCGCCGTGGAAGTCATCGCCTTCCTCGACGGACCCGGCCGCGTCCGCCAGATCGGCGGCGGAAAGCTCACCTTCGGCGAGTGGGACGGCTCGCCGAGCGCGCGGGTGGCCGGGCTGAGCGCCGCCCTGCGGGAGTCGGGGCTGACCGCGGTGGTGGCCACCGACGTCTGGGCCGCGCTCTGGGAGAAGTTCCTCGCGCTCGCCTCGCTCGGGGCGATCGGCACCGTCACCGACGCCCCCTACGGCGTGCTGCGTGCCCGCGCGAGCACGCGGCAGCTGATCGCGGACAGCATGACCGAGATCGAGCGGGTGGCCCGCGCGCGGGGCATCCGGCTCGCCGACGACATCGTGGCGGCGGAGATCGCGTTCCTGGACCGGCTCCCGGCGGACGGAACCACCTCGCTGCAACGCGACATCCGGGCCGGCCGGCCGTCGGAGCTGGAGGCGTGGACCGGCACCGTCGTCCGGCTCGGCCGGGAGACCGGCACGCCGACCCCGGTCAACGACCTGCTCTACGAACTGGCGAGCACCCGGGCGCGGGCGGTCACGCTCAGCGGCTCCGGCTCGCCGGCGCCGTCGACCACGGTCGCGTGAGCCTCGATCCCGTTGCCGGGCACCGAAAAGCAGGAACGCGAACCGCCGACGATGGCTGGATTCCGAGCTCCGCCCGGGATCGCGGTCAGCTGCGGTTCCCCGGCGCCGCCAGCAGCCGTGCAGCCTCGCGGAACGGCTCCACCAGCGGGTTCGGATCCCGTGTCCGCGACGCCACCACGACGCGGCAAAGCTCGAAGCCGTCGAGCGGAATCGCCGTCACGTCCTCGCGTGACCGGAGCCGGTGGTCGCCGGCCGGCAGGACCGCCACGGCACTTCCCGAAGCCACCAGTTCGAGCTTGTCCTCGAAGCTGTCGTCCGGCGCCGGCGGCGGCGCGCCGTCCCGCGGGACGCTCCACAGCGTCGGCGTCACCGCGCACGCCACCAGTTCCTCGTCACGCAGGTCGTCCACCGAGACCATTTCCTTGCCTGCCAGCCGGTGGGTGGCGGGCACCAGCAGCACCCGCGGCTCCTCGTACAGCGGCGTCACCGTCGCGGGAAACGCCAGCGGTTCGCGGGCGACGAGCGCGTCGACCCGGCCTTCGGGCAGGGCCCGCAGGTCGTGCCAGCGCAGCATCCGCGTCCGGATCCGCGCGTCCGGGTGGCGGTGGCGCAGCGCCTGCACCGCGGGGGTGATGATCAAGCCCTCGACGTAGCCGATGGTGAGCTCGCGCGGCGGGTCGGCGGCGCGGGCGAGGATCACGGCGTCGTCGGCGGCTTCGAGGACGGCGTGGGCGCGCGGCAGGAACGCCGCACCGGCCGGGGTGAGGCTGGTGCCCTGCGGGGTGCGCGCGAACAGCCGCACGCCGAGCCGGCGCTCCAGCCGCTGGATCTGGCGGCTCAGCGAGGGCTGCGCGAGGTGCAGAGCCGTGGCGGCGCGGCCGATGTTGCCGTGCTCCGCCACGACCGTGAAGTACCTGACCAGCCGCAAGTCGAGATCCACATTTCGAGCGTACGCCGCCATGCCCGGGCGGTATGGCGGCATGCGCAACAGGACTTGGACGCCGCGCCGGGGCCGGCCGTTCACTGGGGGCATGAACGCTTACGAGGGAAAGAACGTGGTCATCACCGGCGGCAGCAGCGGACTCGGCTTCGCGACCGCCGAGCTGCTGGCGGCCCGCGGCGCACGGGTGCTGATCACCGGGCGGGACAAGGAAAAGCTCGAGTCCGCGCGACGGCGGCTCGGGGCGCGGGTGACGGCCGTGCGCAGCGACTCCGCGTCGATGGCGGACGTCGAGGAGCTGGCCCGGGTGGTTCGCGCGGAGTTCGACGCGGTGGACGCGGTGTTCGCCAACGCGGGCGTGACCGCGTTCGCGCCGTTCGAATCGATGCCGGAAGCGCGGTACGACGAGCTGTTCGCCGTGAACACCAAGGGCCCGTACTTCACCGTGCAGAAGCTGGCGCCGCTGCTGCGTGAGGGGGCCGGCGTCGTGCTCACCACGTCGGCGGCCGACGTCAGGGGCCTCGACATGATCAGCGCCTATGCCGCGACCAAGGCCGCGCTGCGGTCGATGACCCGGTCACTGGCGCGGGAACTGCTGCCCCGCCGGATCCGCGTCAACGCCGTCAGCCCGGGTCCGATCGCGACCGGCATCCTCGACGCGACCCTGCCACCGGAGGTCGCCGAACGGACCAGGGCCGAGATGGCCGCGCAGATCCCGATGCAGCGGTTCGGCGAGCCGGCCGAAGTCGCGGCGACGGTGGCCTACCTCGCGTTCGAAGCGACGTTCACCACCGGCGCCGAGATCCCCGTGGACGGCGGCGCCACCCAGCTGTAGCTCAGGCACGATCCAGCGCGGAGGGTTGCTGCCGCTCCTGGCCGGCGGCCCACGACGCCAGCAGGGCCAGACCGTCCGCGGTCGCCGTGCCGGCGGGCGCGGTGTAGACGGTCAGGAGCAGGCCGGGATCGGCAGGCAGGTCCATCGACTCGACGTCCAGGTCGAGCCGGCCCACCACCGGGTGGTGCAGGCGCTTGCGTCCGGACCGGTGGAGCCGGACGTCCTGGGAGGCCCACCGCCGCCGGAACAGTTCGCTGCGGGTCGACAACTCGCCGACCAGGGCGATCAGCTCCTCGTCGTGCGGATCGCGGCCGGCTTCCATGCGGAGCTTCGCGGCCACATCGCCCGCGATGCGGTCGTAGTCGACGAAGAAGGTCCTGGCCGCCTCGGGATCCAGGTACACGAACCGCGCGGTGTTCGCCGGCCGACGCGGGTCGGCGAACACCGGCGCATACAGCGCGCGGGCGAGGTGGTTCACGGCCAGCACGTCGTAACGGCCGTTGCAGATCCACGCCGGCGCCTCGGTGAGGGCGTCGAGCACCTGCCGGAGCGCCGGACGCACCGTCGCGGCGGGTCGGCGGCGGCGGGGACCGGGCGCCCTGCGCTGCCGCGCGAGGTGGAACAGGTGATCGCGCTCGGCCTCGTCCAGCTGCAGGGCAGCGGCCACCGCGTCGAGCACCCCGTCGGAGGCACCGGCGAGGCTGCCGCGCTCCATCCGCACGTAGTAGTCGACCGACACCCCGGCGAGCAGAGCCACCTCTTCGCGACGCAGCCCGTCGACCCGGCGGCGGCCGCCGTAGGCGGGCAGCCCGGCCCGCTCCGGCGTCAGCCGCGCGCGACGGGAGCTCAGGAACTCCTTGATCTCGGTGCGCGGATCGATCTTGGTCACCTCGTCACCGTAGCTCCGGCCCGCAGGCGGAGGGAGGTTCTGCCGGTACCCCCCGGGCGCCTAGGTCCCCGTTGCGGTCGTGGCGATGCCGCCGTCGACCGGGATGACCGTGCCCGTGACGTAAGCCGCGGCCCGGCCGGCGAGGAACACCGCGACACCCGCCATGTCGTCGTCGCGGCCGAGCCGGCGCAGCGGGGCCTTCGCCACGATCGTGTCGCCGACGGCCTCGAGCGTGGACGCCATCATCTGCGACGGGAACGGTCCGGGGGCCACCGCGTTCACCGTGATGTGCTGCGGGCCGAGTTCCCGGGCCAGCACCCGGGTGAGCTGGTGGAGTGCCGCTTTGCTGCCGGCGTAGGAATAGTTGGGCGCCTCGGCGACGTGGATCGCGGCGATGCTGCCGATGTTGACGATCCGCGCGGGATCGTCGGCGGTGCCCGCCTTGCGCAGGGCCGGGAGCAGGGCCTGCACCAGCCAGAACGGCGACTTGAGGTTGAGGTCGAGCACCGTGTCCCACGCCTCGTCCGGGAACGTCTCCAGCGGCTCGCGCCACATCGCCCCCGCGTTGTTGACGAGGATGTCCAGGCGTTCCGAGCCGGCCTGCACGAGATCGGCGAGGCGGCGGCATTCGTCGTGCCTGGACAGGTCGGCGGGGATGGCTCGGACGTCGCCGAACCCGGACAGCAGCCGCTGTGCCTCCGCGCAGTTTTCCGCCTTGCGTGAGCTGATGACCACGCGGGCGCCCGCCTGGAGCAGGCCGCGCGCGATCATCATCCCGATGCCCTTGGTGCCGCCGGTGACCAGGGCGTACTTCCCGCTCAGATCGAAAAGTCCTGCGTGAGCGGTGAACTGGTTGTCCACTGTGGTTGCTTCTCCTCGGAATGGCCGAAAGCCGACTCCAAAGAGGTTGTCAGCCGTCCGGAACGTCCGGGAGACCCTGGCGATCCAGGTACTGCGAGGGCCCCTTTGCCTACCGGTCGACGCTCGCGGTCCGCCGGAGCTCCAGGAGGTGCCGCGCCAGCTCGGCGACCGTGGGCCGGTCGAAGACGACGGTGGCGGGCAGGTCGATGCCCGCCAACCCGGCGAGGCGGGTGCGCAGTTCGATCACGGTGAGGGAATCGAACCCGAGCTCCGGGAACGGGCGGTCGTCGGCGATCACGGCGGCGTCCGGGTGGCCCAGGACCGCCGCGACCTCCGCGCGCAGCAGCTCGCGCAGCTCCGGCTCGGCCGGGTTTTCCGGCCAGCTCGCCCGTGCCGCGGGCAAGCGCGCGGACGCACCGCCCGTCGGCGGCGCCATCGCCGCCGACGGGTCGAACCGGACGGGCACCAGCACGGGTTCGGCCGAGCCGAGCGCGGCGTCGAACAGCGCCAGGCCCTGCTCGGCCGTCAGCCCTTCCACACCGGACGCGCGGATCCGCCGCCGGGCGGTGGCCGAGATCCGGTCGCCGAGTCCGGTGCCGAGCTCCCACAGCCCCCACGCCAGCGACAACGCGGGCAGCCCCGCCGCGCGGCGGCGGCACGCCACCGCGTCCAGCACCCGGTTCGCGGCCGCGTAGTTGGCCTGCCCGGCCTTGCCGAACACGCCGGCGACCGAGGAGAACAGGACGAAGGCCGTCAGCGGCAGGTCCCGGGTCACCTCGTCGAGGACCAGCGCCGCGTCCGCCTTGGGCCCCAGCACGGTGTCCAGGCGTTCCGGCGTCTGGGCCGCCAGGACACCGTCGTCGACCACGGCCGCGCTGTGCACGACCGCCGTCAGCGGCGGCTCGCAACTGTCGACCAGGCTCGCGACGGTGGTCCGGTCCGCGACGTCGGCCGCGACGATCCGCACGTCCGCGCCGAGGTCTCGCAGCGACGCGCGCAGTTCGTCGGCTCCGGGCGCCGCCGGCCCGCGGCGGCTCACCAGCAGCAGGTGCCGGACGTCGTGCGCGGTGACGAGGTGCCGGGCCACCAGGGCGCCGAGCGCGCCCGTCCCGCCGGTGATCAGCACCGTGCCACCCGGGTCGATCGGCCGGGCCGGCGCCGGGGCGGCGCGGGTGATCCGCAGGGCGTACGGCACGCCGTCGCGGACGGCGATCTGCGGCTCCCCGCTGCCCCCGGCGAGCTCGGCCACCCTCGTCACCGGGAACCCCGGTTCGAGGTCGACCAGGCCGATCCGGCCCGGGTGTTCCGCCGCGGCCGCGCAGCCCAGCCCCCACACGGCCGCGGCGGCCGGGTCGGGGTCGGGGCCGGTCGCGTTGCGGGTGACCAGCAGCAGCCGGTCGCCGCTGCCCTGCCAGTCCTGCAGCACGGTGAGCGCGTGGCCGGCCGCCGCGCGCACGTCACCCGGCGTTCCGGTGATTTCGACGATCCGGACCGGTTCGCCGGCCGCCACCGGCGGCACCGGAATCCACTGTGGACGGTAGAGCATCGTGTCCGGCGCCGCCATCGGCCGGGTCGTCAGCGATTCGACCAGGGCCACCGGGTTCCCGGCTTCGTCGTACAGCGTGACGCGGACCGCGCCGGCGCCGAGGCGGACGCCGTGCACCCGGGCCCGCCGCACACCGGGCGCGTGGACCTCGACCCCGTTCCAGAGGAACGGCACCCGCAGCTGTGCCGCCGGGCCCTCGGCGAGGGCGGTCGCGTGCACGGCCGCGTCCAGCAGGACCGGGTGCAGCTCGAACCGGCCCCCGACGCCCGGCGGCACCTCGACCTCGGCGAAGAACTCGGCCTCGCGCACCCACAACCGCTGCACCGCATGGAAAGCCGGCCCGTAGGCGTGCGCGCGGTAGGCCTCGGCGACGTCGGCTTCCGCGGCCCCGGACGGCGGCCACGCCCCGCTCCAGCCGGGCGGCACCGGGCCGCGCGGGCGCAGCTTCCCACCGGCGTGCTTCCGCCAGTGCTTCTCGTCGCGGCCCCGGGCGTAGACGTCGATCCTCGGCTCGTCCACGACGACCTGGACGTGGACGTCCCCGGTGTCCAGGCGCAGCGGGGCTTCAATCGTGAGTTCCTCGACGGCCGCGCCGCCGGCGTGCAGGGCCAGCTCGGCGAACACCGTCCCGGGCACCAGCACGGATCCGCCGACGACGTGGTCGGCGAGCCAGCGGTGGCGGCGGACGCCGAGCGAGCCGCCGTGGACCACCCGCGGCGAGTCGGGCGCCTCCAACGCCGGGCCGAGCACGGCGTGGTCGCCGCCGTCCGGCTCCGGAGCCGGCTGGTCCAGCCAGTACCGGGTGCGCTTGAACGGGTACGTGGGCAGCGGCGTGACCCGCGCGCCCGAGCCGTCGAACACCGCGGGCCAGTCCACCCGGACGCCCGCCGTGTGCACCGCGCCCGCCGCGGCCAGCACCCCGGAGCCCGACATCGTGGCCGGCGCGACCGGCAGGACGTCGGCGGCCAGGCGGCCGAGCACCGGCGCCGGGCCGATCTCGAGGCCGGCGGCCGGGCCGGGCGCCGCCGCCGTGGCGAGCGCGTCGGCGAACCGCACGGTCGAGCGGGCGTGCCGGCGCCAGTGGCCCGGCCCGATGTCCTCGACCAGTGCTCCGGTCACGCACGAAACCAGGGGAAGCGCGGGACGGCGGTGCGTCAGCCCGGCGGCGACCTCGTGGAACTCGTCGAGCATCGGCTCCAGCAGCGGCGAATGGAAGGCGTGGCTGACGCGCAG
Source organism: Amycolatopsis sp. NPDC005003 (assembly GCF_053600695.1). Taxonomy (NCBI): domain Bacteria; kingdom Bacillati; phylum Actinomycetota; class Actinomycetes; order Pseudonocardiales; family Pseudonocardiaceae; genus Amycolatopsis; species Amycolatopsis sp. NPDC005003. The sequence continues at coordinate 131,326 of NZ_JBSGAI010000026.1, forward strand.
CAGAGTCCCACCGCCGAAGCGCTCGGCGAGCGCCTTCGTCGCGGCCGTCTCCCCGGAGAGCACCACCGAACGCGGCCCGTTGACCGCGGCGAGGGCAACCGCCTCGCCCACGTGGGGAGCCACCTCCGCCTCGGTGGCCTCGACGGCGATCATCACCCCGCCATCGGGCAACGCGGCCATGAGCCGGCCGCGCGCCGCCACGAGCGTCGCCGCGTCCGCCAGCGACAGCACGCCCGCGACGTGCGCGGCGGTGATCTCCCCGATCGAATGGCCCAGCAGGACGTCGGGGCGCAGGCCCCACGACTCGAACAGCCGGTACTGCGCGACGCCGAAGGCGAACAGCGCGGCTTGTGCGTGGTCGGTGCGGTCCAGCGCTTCCCCGCCGGTGAAGGCGATGTCGCGCAGGTCGCCGCCCAGGGCTTCGCACGCCTCGGCGAAGGCGTCGGCGAACACCGGGAACCGCTCGGCCAGTTCCCGGCCCATCCCGGCCCGCTGCGCGCCCTGCCCGCCGAACAGCACGGCCAGCCGGGTGCCGCTCCGGACGGTCCGGCCCGGCACGCGGCCGTCGGCGACGGCGCGCAGGGCCTCCCGGTTCGCCGCGGGCACCAGCACGCGGTGGGCAAGGGGTGTCCGCCGGGCCAGGGTGTACGCGACATCGACCGTGTCGGGCGCTCCGGCCAACCCCGCCGCGACGAGCCGGAGGGCGTCGCCGTCCGCGGCGCTGAGCAGCCAGGGCGCCGCGGGGAACGGCCGCCGCGCCGTCGGCTCCGGCTCCCCGGCCTCCTCGAGGATCACGTGCGCGTTGGTGCCGCCGATCCCGAACGCCGACACCCCGGCCCGGCGGACCCGGTCCGTCCGCGGCCACGGCCGGGCCTCCGCCAGCAGCGCCACTCCGCCGGCCGACCAGTCGACGTGGGGGCTCGGCTCGTCGGCGTACAGCGACGGCGGGAGCTGCTCGTGCTGCAACGCCGTCACCACCTTGATCACGCCGGCGATCCCGGCGGCGGCCTGGGTGTGGCCGATGTTCGCCTTCACCGAGCCGAGCCGGAGCGGCTCCCGGCGCGGGCCGCGCCCGTACGCCGCGATCAGCGCGTCCGCTTCGATCGGGTCGCCCAGCGGTGTGCCCGTGCCGTGCCCTTCGACGGCGTCGACGTCGGCCGCGGTCAGGCCCGCGTCCGCCAGGGCCGCCGCGATCAGGGCCTGCTGGGCGCGTCCGCTGGGCGCGGTCAGGCCGTTCGACGCGCCGTCGGAGTTCACCGCGCTGCCGCGCAGCACGGCCAGCACCGGGTGCCCGTGCCGGCGGGCGTCGGACAGCCGTTCCAGCAGGACCACCCCGGCGCCCTCCGACCACGCCGTGCCGTCCGCTCCGGCGGCGTAGGACCGGCAGCGGCCGTCCGGGGAGAGGCCGCGCTGCCGGCTGAAGGCCTGGAACGTCCGCGGGGTGGCCATCACCGTGGCCCCGCCGGCGAGGGCGAGCGAACACTCCCCCTCGCGCAGCGCCTTCACCGCGAGGTGCAGCGCGACCAGCGACGACGAACAGGCCGTGTCGACGGTGAGCGCCGGCCCGGTGAGCCCGAAGGTGTAGGAGATCCGGCCCGAGGCGACCGCGTGCGAGGAGCCGATGCCCAGCCACGCCTCGAGTTCGTGGGGGGTGGTGAACCGGCTCGCGTAGTCCTCGTTCATGACGCCGACGAACACGCCCGTGTCGCTGCCGCGCAGCGCGGCGCAGTCGAGGCCGGCCCGCTCGAAGGCCTCCCAGGACGTCTCCAGCAGCAACCGCTGCTGCGGGTCGGTGGCCAGCGCCTCCCGCGGCGAGATGCCGAACATCCCGGCGTCGAAGTCCGCGAACCCGTCGAGGAAGCCGCCGCGGCGGGTCACCGAGTGCCCGATCCGGTCCGGATCCGGGTCGTACAGCCCGGCCAGGTCCCAGCCGCGGTCGGCGGGGAACTCCCCGGTCGCGTCCACGCCGTCCGCCACCAGCCGCCACAGGTCCTCCGGCGAGCGCACCCCGCCCGGGAACCGGCACGCCATCGCCACGACGGCGATCGGTTCCGCGGACGGCGCCGGGGCCGCTCGCGGCGGCACCGCCGGGCGAGCCGAGCCGAGCCGGGTGAGCTCGGCGATCACCGCGCCCGGCGTGGGGAAGTCGTAGATCAGCGAATGCGGCACCGGCACGCCGGTCAGCGCGGTGATCCGGTGCCGGAACTGCACGCCGGCCAGTGAGGACAACCCCAGCTCGGTGAACGGCCGGTCCCGCCAGTCGTCGCCGCCGTCGTGCCCGCAGAGGGCGGTCAGCTCCGCCCGCACCACCGCCGCGAGATCCGGTTGCTTCAGGGCGTGCCGCTTCGGTTTGCCCGACGCGGTCCGCGGGATCGAGTCGACTTCGACGTAGGCCACCGGAACCTTGTGCAGGGAAAGCCGGCTCAGGCAGAGGCGGCGCAGCTCCTCGGCGTCGAAGCCGTCCGGCCCGGCGACCACGAACGCCACCGGCACCTGCCCGACGACGTCGTCGGGCCGGCCGGTCACCAGGACCTCCCGCACCGAGGGCGATTCTTCCAAGACCGCCTCGATTTCGGTCGGGTGGACGTTCTGCCCGCCGCTGACGATCACGTCGTCGACCCGGCCGGCCAGCACCAGCCGGCCGTCCTCGAGCCGGCCGGCGTCACCCGTGCGGTACCAGCCGTCCTCCAACGGAGACCCGGTCCGCCCGTGGTAGCCCAGCAGCAGTCCCGGGCCGCGGACGAGCACCTCCCCCGCGTCGATCCGGACCTCCATGCCGGGCACCGGGACCAGTCCCGGCGCACCGGGACGCTCCACCGCGATCTTGCCGCCGGTCTCGGTGCTCCCGTAGCCGTCGACGAGGGGACGGCCGAACAGCTCCCGGACCGCGGCGCGGGCCGCCGGCGTGCACGGCGCACCGCCGGTCAGGCACAGCCTCGGCGAGGTCACCGGGCCGTCGGCCTCCTGGCGGAGCCGGAGGTAGGTGGCCGGCACCCCGGCGAGCACGCAGCCCGGGTGCTCGGCGAGCAGGTCCGGCGAGCAGCCGTCGGCGAGGCGGGTGTGGGCGCCGAGCGCGATCGTGGTGGTGAAGGCGAGCGACAGGGCGTAGGCGTGGTGGGTCGGCAGCGGCCACACCACGGTGTCGCCGGCCTCGATCCCGAAGACGGGGACGTAGCAGGCAGCGGTCGACCACAGCACCGCCCGTTGCGACAGGAGAACGCCTTTCGGCCGTCCGGTGGTGCCGGAGGTGTAGAGCAGCCAAGCCGGCTCGTCCAGCCCGAGGTCGTCCCGCGGCGGCCCCGCCGCCGGCGGCGGATCTTCGACGAAGAGCACCCGCAGCCCCAGCCGGTCCGCCACCGCGGCGTGCCGTGCCTCGGTGATCAGGAGCGTCGCCCCCGAGTCGGCGGCCAGCCGGGCGAGCTCGGTCTCGGTCGACCGCGCGCTCACCGGCACGCCGACCGCCGCCGCGCGCAGCACCGCCAGCAGGGCGACGACGAACTCGACCCGGTTGCCGACGTGGACCAGCACGCGATCGCCCCGGGCGACGCCGAGCCCCGCGGCCAGCCCGGCACTGGCGCGGGCCAGCTCGCCGTAGGTCAGCGTCCGCCGTCCGTCGGAGTAGGCGGGGCGTTCCGCGGGGTGCGCGGACAACGACGTCAGCAGCGGCCTGATGAACTCTGTGCGAATCTCCCCCACCACTCCGGGTATACCGGAATCACCGCGGCTTCGTCGGCGGCGTGGTGCCGGTCCGTTCGTCGCCGTAGCTCAGCCAGGTCCCGATCGGGGCGCGGTGCCCGACGCCCGGGCGGCGGTAGTCGCAGACGCCGTCAGGGAACGCCGCCCGCAGCCGCTTCCGCTCGGCCGCGGTGAAGGTGACCGGGTAGTCGCGGAAGTCCAGCGGCCGCAGCCGGCACTTCAGCACGTCGAGGGCCAGGCTCTCCCCCGCGACCATCCGGGTGTTGGCCGCCACCGGGTACTGCGCCCCGCACCGGCCGCTCGCCGGGTACGTCAGCGGCTCGGTGATCCGCGTCGTGGGCGACAGGTAGCACCCGTCGCCGAGGTCGCCCGGCCGGTTCGCCAGCACCTTCTGCTGCCGGCTGCGGTGGGAGCCGTCGGCGTCGATCGCGGTGAGCCAGCGGTCCATGGCGTCGAGTTCGTAGGCGCCGGCCGCCGCCGCTTCGGCCGCGGTGGCGTGGTTTTCGATGATGACCTGGTTGCCCGCGGTGCCGTTGGCGCGCAGAAGCCGTTGGCGCATCACGTAGGACCACTCGGTGGTGTGGATGTCGTTGCCGAACCCGGCGAAGTCGAGATCGGTCCGCTGGTCGATGATCGGCGTTTCCCGCAAGCCTTGCGACGCGGAGTTCAGGATGTCCTCGGCGTACACTGTGGCCAGTGCCCGTGGATCGGCCTCGATCCGCTGCGGCACCGGGGTTCCGGTGTGGTCGAGGCCGCCGATGGTGGCGTTGAGGTCCACGAACTGCGCCGCGGTGATCGTCCCGGCCGTCAAGGCGGCCAACCCGTACTGCACGCCGACCGTGTCCAGCGGGCTGCGCACGAACCCCGTCTCCGGGTCGCGTCCGAGCTGGTTGACCAGCTGCTCGTTCGAGTTGCACTTCACCCCGCCCGGATTCGTGACCGGGTCCCACCGCGCCGCGACCGGGATGGCCGCGTTGCAGCTGCCGGTCGCCGTGGCCCGGCTGGCGAACGTCTTGTCCCAGGAGACGCAGGTGTCGTAGCTGGCGAAGCCCGCGACCGCCTGCTTCTGCGCCGCGGTGAACGACGCGCCCGGCCCGGCGAAGTACCGCTCCAGCAAGCGGCAGTCCGACACCGGGCCGCCCGTGCTCAGCGGGTCCGGGAACGACACGCCGGGGATGATGCCGTCGACGATGCCGGGGTAGTTCTCCGCGATGTCGTACTGCTGGATCGCCCCGCCCGAGCCGCCCCAGCCGATGGTGTGCGTGACCGGGCCGTAGGTCTCGGCGAAGTGTTCCTTGACCATCATCGCGGCCTCGGCCGAGATGATCGGGCTGCAGTTGGTGTCGAGCACGTTCAGGGTCGAGGACGCGACCGCGTAGCCGCGGGCGAGGAACAGGTCGTTGACGACCCCGCCGGTCGAGGTGCCCTGGTGGTAGCCCGCGTTGCAGCCGCCGCCGAAGGTGTAGACCAGCTTCCCGTTCCAGCTGCCGTCCGGCTCGAGGGGCGACGGCGCGCCGTCGTAGAGCGCCGCCATCTCGTAGACGGCGCGGTCGATCGTGCCGCGCTCGACGCGGACGACGTACGGCACCGCGCGGCCGCCGACCGTGGCCGTCGCGAGGTCGGCCGGCCGGGACACCGGGTCCGCGAGCGGCGCGAACGTTCCCGCGGTGGTCCGGTACTGGTAACTCACCTGGGTCGGCGCGCTGCACGACGGCGGCGCCGCCGCGGGAAGGCCGAACGCCTGGGTCTCGCAGTAGAACGGACGCTGCTGGGCACCGGAGAACACCGGCCCGGTGATCGGGTGGTTGGTGACGCGCAGGTGGGCCTGCCGGTCCGGGCCGTGGCGGTCGCTCGTCGTGGCGCTCAGGTCGTTGACGCCGTCGCGCAGGCCGGTCACCAGGCCCAGCAGGCTGCCGTCCGGCTGGGCGCGGAAGCTCGAGGTCACGTCGTGGCCGTTCGCGCTGACGGTGACCCGCCGGTCCGCCGGGACGACCTTGACCAGGACCTGTCCCCCGCTGACGAGCGCGGGCCGCGGGTTCGACACCGTCTCGATCGCCGGTTGCCGCCCGGGTGCCGCCACCGCGGTCGCGGCCCCCGGCAGGAGCAGCGGCGCGGCCAGGGCCGCCACCACGACGGACGAGCGCAAAGCACGGTTCGCCACCAGACACTCCGCTCGCTAGTGGCACCGCGCCGTCGCGACACCAGGCTGCAGCGGGTATAGCACCTGCGGCCCGGCCGGAACAACATCCGGTTCCGCGTCGTCCCGGCCGAGGCCGGCGTCCTCTCACTTCTGCTTGTTCCGGCCGGCGAGGAGCCGCTCGAACGGTTTTGCGAGGGCCGAAACGACGGGCATGCCCTTGAAGAACACGATCATCTTGATCGGCCGGCCGTCGACGAACATCATGTCGAGGCCTTTCTGCGATGCCGCCGCGGCTTTGGCGCCGCGGGGGAACATCGTGGCCTCGTAGCGGGCGAGCGCGGTTTCGAGGTCGGGACCGGCGAGGATCTCCCGCGCCAGGTCGGCGCCGTCGATCAGGGCGATGTTGGCGCCTTCGCCCGCGAACGGCGACATGAGGTGCGCGGCGTCGCCGACCAGCGTCACCCCGGGCACCCGGGCCCAGCGCAGGCCGGTGGGCAGTGCGTGGATCGGGCGGGGCCGGATGGCGTCGTCGTCGCACTCGCGGATCAGGTCGGTCAGCGCCGGGGCCCAGCCGGGGTACTCGCGCAGCAGCCCGGCGCGAACGGATTCCGGGTCGTCCCAGTCGATGCCGCTGTCGGCGATCCAGTTCTCGGGGACGCGCAAGCCGCAGCCGAACGCGATGGTGTCCCCGCCGTGCCCGCCGATGTACTTGTTGTCCGACAGCGCGAAGAAGCTCCCCCGCCCGGTGAGCGCGAGCGCCTCCGGGTGCCGGGCCGCCGCGTCGGCCAGGCGCAGTTCGACCACGGTGATCCCGGTGTAGCCGGGTTTCACCGGGGTCAGCAGCGGCCGGATCCTCGACCACGCGCCGTCCGCGCCGACGACGAGATCGGCGGGTTCCACCGAACCGTCCGCGAACTCCAGCGCGTACCCCGCCGCGGCCGGCCGCGCGGCGACGACCTTGCGCCCCCAGGCGATCGTGCCCGGCTCCAGCGACTCGGCGAGCAGCTGCCGCAGTTCCGCCCGGCCGATTTCCGGCCGGCCGGCGCCGCCTGCCGGTTCGCGCCGGTCGACGTGCACCCGCCCGGTCCTGTCGAGCAGGCGCACGTCCTCGCCACCGACGTGCGTACGAGCGCGGAACTCGTCGTAGAGGCCCGCTTCCTTGAGCGCGATCTGCCCGGTGTCCTCGTGGATGTCGAGCGAGCCGCCCTGCCGGCGGGCGTCCGGCGCGGCGTCCGCTTCGTAGACGGTGACGGGGATTCCGTTCCGCTGGAGAATTCGCGCGCAGACGAGGCCGGCCGGCCCCGCGCCCACGATGGCGATCTTGCGTGTGGACATGCCGATTCACCCTTTCCCGAGGAAGAAAGCTTTTCCGTGGCCTGCGGAAGGTGCGCGCCCCTTGGCTCGGGCAACGCGGTGGCCACCCGGCGAACAGTAGGCTTAACGAACTCCGTTCGTCAACTTGACGAACGGGGTTCGCGAGAGCTATCGTTCACGGGTGTCCCAGCGTGATCCCTTCGGCGCCGCCGAGGTCGAGAGCCGTCGCAGAGCGGCGAAACCCCTCCTGAGCCGCGACGCGATCATCGAGGAGGCCCTACGCCAGATCACCTCGCCCGACGGGGTCATGAGCATCCGCAAGATCGCGAAGGCACTCGACACGGGCCCGGCCTCGCTCTACGCCCACGTCGACGACCTCGGCGAACTCCAGGCGCTGGTCCTCGACCGCGCGCTGGAAGCGGTCGAGGCCGACGAGGCGGGCGGCTCGTGGCGCCACCGGCTCGAACGGCTTCTCCGCTCCTACACCGAGGTCCTGATGAGCAGCCCGGCCGTCGCCCTGATGGCCGTCCGGACCACCGCGGTGGGGCCCAACGCGCTGCGCATCACCGAAACCCTCCTCGAGCTTCTCGCCGAAGCCGGTATCGACCGGGCCACCGCGGCCTGGGCCATCGACCTGCTGACCACGTTCGTCACCGCGATCGCGGCCGAACACGCACAGGGCCCGGCCCCGGGAGCCCCGGACGGCCCGGTCGCCCAGGCGATCGACCGCGCCCCGGCGGACGAGTACCCCCGCGTCCACGCCGCCCGCAAGGAGATCATGTCCGGCACCGGCGAAGAGAGGTTCGCGTGGTCGATCGACGTCCTCGTCCGCGGCATCCTCTCCCGCGCGCAGCCCTGAGCCCGCACCGCGCGACGGACTGACTGACCACTTCTTGTCCATTCGCCGGGACCGCTGCCCCTTGCCGGACACCGCGAACGAATCGGATACTGCCCTGATGGGCCGGAGGGAGCACCGCGGGACGCTGCTGCGCCTTGCGCTCGCCCTGATGACGTCGGATTCCCACAGCATGACCCGCGGCGAGCCGAACAGCGGCAAGTACGTCTACCAATGCCCGAACGACCACGTCCGTCGCCTGTCCCGGTACCGCAGGATCCCGCCGATGTGCGACGTGCCGGGGTGCGGTGAGCGGACGAAGTTCGTCACAGTGTCGGGAAGATCCTAGGGGGCGCCTGTGCTCAACGGGCTGGGTCAGCAGGTGGCCAAGCTGTTCGGCGGCCGGTTCAGCCTGACCAACCTGCTGCCGGTGACGGTGCTGGCCGCGCTGGTGTGGCTGCTCGTCGCCGCAAAGGCCTACACCGACGATCCGGCCGACCTCGAGACCGTCGTGCGCAACCTGGTCGGGCAACCCGTGCAGGCGGGCCTCGTGGTCTTCGGCATCGTGCTGGCCGGTGTGCTGCTGCGGCCGTTCCAGGTCGCGTTGGTGCAGTTCCTGGAAGGTTACTGGCGCAGCCGCGCGCTCGGCCTGGTGAAGGAAGTCGCGACCGAGCACCACCGTCGGCGGCGGGAGAGCGCCGAGATCGTCTCCGACGTCAAAGTACCGGGCGCGCAGGGCGGCTCGTTGGAAGCGGTCGTGACGCACGCCCACCGGCGCTGGCGCCTGGAGCGCACCCGCGATCGCGCGAAGCAGGTGCTCGACGGGTATCCGGGGCGGGAAGAACCCGTGATGCCGACGCACCTCGGGAACGTCCTGGCGGCCGGCGAGGACGCCGCCGGAAGCCGCTACGGGCTGCAGCTCAACGCGATCTCCGAACGGCTGTGGCCGTCGCTGTCGCCGGCGATCGCCGGTTCGGTGACCCGCAACCTCGAGGTGATCGACACGATGTGCGCCCTGTGCGTCGCGCTGTCGGCCGCGACGGCGGCGGCGCTGCCGGTGCTGTGGCACCCGAGCGGCTGGACGTGGATTCCGCTGGCCACCGCGGTCACGGCGGCGGTCGCCTACCGTGCCGCGCTGCGTGCCGCGACCGGGCACGCCCGGTTGCTGGCCGCCGCGGTGGACCTGCACCGGTTCGACATGCTGGCCGCGCTGCACTTCCCGCTGCCGCCCTCGGCCGCCGAGGAACTGAAGTTCAACGAGGAGCTGTCCACCTTCTTCGCCGCGACGGACGGTGCCCCGCTGGAGATCTACCCCGAACTCGCCGCCCGCTACGACCACCCTGCGGCGTCAGAGCCCGCGCCGGAGCCAGAGGAAACCACCTAGTCCCTGGATGTTGAGCACCACGCGGCGGGTGGCGGCCGGGTCCGGCGTGTCGAGCTCACCCTCGTACCGCATCCGCCGGGCCAGCTCGACCCGGCCCGCCTCGACGTGCCAGCCCGCGGGAACGCTGATCACCACCCGGCCGTACCAGGCCGTGATGTCGACGACGATGTTGTCGTTGTCCACGCCGGCCGGGTACTCCGCCGCGGCGAGATCGAGGTGAACTTCGCCGCCGAGGATGGCCCGGACCACGGACTTCGCCGGTGCGTAGTCGAAGATCCGAAGGTGCTTCCTGGTCGTCAGCACGGCGGTGCGGCGGCGGATGATCACATCGAGCGTGTGGCGCATGCGGCGGCGGGACAGAGCCACGGCCATGCCACCTCCCGTCACCGCGACCGCCGCGGTCTCGGCCAGGTTAGCCGCACTCACCCACCCGAAGACGACGCTCGCCGCGGCCAGGCCGCCGGCGGCGAACACCAGGAGCGTGACCGGCCCGGCGGCCGTGCCGGCCGGCATCGCCGCCCGCACGACCATCCCCACGGCGAAGACCACGAACAGCACCGGCAGGATGATCAGCGCGAGCCGGCCGGCCCGCCGCAGCTCGTCCGCGTCACCGACCGCCCACACCGTGCCGGCCACGGTGATGAGCAGCCCGGCCAGCACCCGAGGACGGCTGAGCACCGGCTCGTTGTCCATGCCCGGTGAGATAACACGACCCATCGGACGGGCGGCACACCGGGGCTCGGCCGGGGCGCCTCGACCGGAGGAGTCCCGCTGCTTTTCGGCGTACTTCTTCGCGAGCGCCGAGGCCGTTGCCGGCAGCCGCACGTCCGCCACGCAGATCGCGGCCATGGGGATGGGCCGCCTGACCCGCTCAGCCGCGCCGGATACCGTCGACCAGCTTCTCCCAGTTCCGGTACGCGATGAGCTCGCGGTCGGCACCGCTGATCGGCGCATCGTCCACAAAGGCCCGCGCGGACCCCGCACGCTCGCGGTTGAACGGGTGGTCGGAGGCGTACATGATCCGCTCCGCCCCCACCGTTTCCAGGCTCCACCGCAGGTACCTGTGGCTGGAGATCCCGCCGGGAGTGATGAAGACGTTGGTGCGGAAGTACTCCGCGATCGGGCGCCGGAGGTCGGCGAGGTCGTCCAGGACGGCGACGCGGTCGAGGTAGAACAACACGACCTCGCCCCAGTGCCCCAGGATGACCTGCAGGCCCGGGAACCGGTCGAAGACACCCGCGACGATCATCCGGAGGACGGTCAGGCCGGCGTCGTAGTGCCAGCCGAACGCGCCGGTGGCCAGCATGCTGTCCACCGGTTCGCCGAACCCGCGGTAGTACGCGTCTTCGACGGCCGGGACGGGCGCACGAGGGTGCAGGTAGACCGGAGCACGCAGGTCTTCGGCGGCCTCGTAGATGTCCCAGAACCCGGGCGCGTCCAGCGCACGGCCGCCCGAGTGCGCGTTCACCAGCGTCCCGGTGAACCCGAGTTCGGTGACCGCGCGCCGCAGCTCGTCGGCCGCGGCCGACGGCGCCGGGGTCGCCAACGTCGCGAACCCCTGCAGGCGCCCGGGCTGGCGCCGGATCGCTTCGGCGAGGCCGTCGTTGACGGCCACCTGCAGCGCGACGGCTTCCGCGGCGGGCAGGTTCTGCAGGCCGGGCGTCGTCAGGGACAGCACCGCCGTGTCGATCCCGGCGTCGTCCATGGCCGCGATCCGCCCCTCGCCGACGTCGAGCAGCGCAGGCGTGACGTCCCCGGCGAGCGCCCGCTTCATCATCGGCTCGGCCAGCCGCGGGTCGTGCCGCCTCCAGGCCTCGGCCACCTCGGCGGTGACGAAGTGCTCCTCCAACGCGTACAGCCGCATCGCCGATCCACTCCTCGCTGACTTGAACATTCAAGTCAAACTAGCGGTTCTCGCTTGAAGGTTCAAGTCCGACTGCCCGATCAGTACACTCCCCGCATGCCTGCTCCGAAAGATCCCGACGCGGCCGGGCCGCGCTGGCTCACCGACGACCAGCTGGCGGCGTGGCGCAGGTTCATGAGGCTCCTCCAGCGGCTGCCCGCGGCCCTGGACGTCCAGCTCCAGCAGGATTCGAAGCTCAGCCTGATCGAGTACTACGTCCTGGCGCACCTGTCCGACCAGCCCGGGCGCCGCCTGCGGATGAGCGAGCTCGCCGCCCTGGCCACCACGGAACTGTCGCGCCTTTCCCACCTGGTCCGCCGCCTGGAGAACCGCGGCTTCGTGTACCGCGAGCCCGACCCCGAAAACGGGCGCTACACGCTGGCCGTGCTGACCGAGGCGGGTTACGCCCACCTCGTCGACGCCGCGCCCGCACACGCGGCGCGGGTGCTGGAGCTGTTCGTCGACGCTCTCGGCACGAACGAGCTGCGGGTCCTGCACCGGATTTCCGGGAAGGTGCTCGACCGCATCGACCGCGAGCTCGGCCCGCCCGCGCCGGCCGGATGACCGGGCGCCGAGCCCCCTCGGCAGGGCTCGGCGAGGTCGCCGGCGGCGTCGGGGGCGGTCAGGACCGGCAGAGCAGCGCGTCCGGCGTCCGGCTCGAACCGATCCGGCCCGTGTAGGCGACGCCGGCGACGTACTCCCCCGGCGCGCACTGGCCCTTGTAGTTCCCGATCGCGAAGTCGCCACCGGGGTCGCCGGACGGCCGGTTGTCGCCGCGGTCGAACCACACCGTGCGGCCCGTGCGGCCCAGCGGTGCCACCGACCGGCCGCACAACACCGCCGAGAAGGCCGCGCCCTGGACGCTGTACCCGACGACGGCGTGGTCGGGCGGGCACTGCGTCTTGGTGTAGCCGGACGCCCAGTCGGTGTCGACATAGGTCTCGTCGCGCACGACCACGTACCCGGTGGGCGCGGGGAGCGTCCCGGTGCACAGGCCGCGGTTGCCGGTGTGGGCCAGGCCGGCGAGCCGCCGGCCGTCGGGGCAGACGCCCTTGCGGGCTCCGGGATTCCAGTCCGGCTGCGTGCGGACCTGGCGCGACTCCTGGAAGTCTGCGTAGTCGAGGTTCAGCATCGACCAGTGCTCGGCGGCCGGGATCTGCCCGGTGCGGGACGGCGCGGAGATCAGCCGCTGCCAGGCCGGGCCGCGCCAGTCCGTGCCGTCGAGCACGTCGATGCGGCGTCCCGCCGAGTCGTATTCGAGCAGAGCCCAGCCGTCACCGGAGCCGTTGGTCTGGAAGCCGACCGCCGGCCAGTAGGCGAAGTCCGTGTCGGTCTCGGACAGGTAGTTGACGAAGTTCTCGAAGAACGCGCGCGACGCCGGGTCGGTGGTGTTGCGGCCTTCGCCGAATTCACTGATCCACAGCGGCGCGGTGTAGTGCTTGCCGGTGTCGGCCGAGACGAAGAACGCCTGCCGGTACAGCACGTCCCGCAGTTCCTGGGGCGAGAGGTCGCGGTAGCGCGGGTCGTGCGTCTCGCCGATCCCGGTCGCGCCGGAGTGGTTGGGCCCGGTGTAGCCGTAGAAGTGCGCCGAATAGACGAGCTTGCCCGAGTCCACGAGCGTGTGCGACAGCGTCCGGGCGGGTTCCAGCGTCGGACGGCCGTGCGGGAAGCCGTCGATCGGCAGCCCGGTCCAGTTGATGCCCTCGACGAAGATCAGCAGGTCGCGGTTCGCCTCGGTGAGGATGCGGTCGGCGACCTGCTGGCTCGCGCGCTGCCAGTCGGTGTCGTTGCCCCAGCCCCAGTTGGGATCGTCGAAGGTGTTGCGGCGGACCTCGTTGTACAGGTCGGCGCCGACGACGCGCTTGTTCGCGGCGTAGCGGCGGGCCATGAACAGCCAGTCGTCCTGCCACTGCCGCTCGGGCTGCGCGGTGTTCCAGCGTTCGTTGCCGTCGAGCCCGCAGCACCAGCGCGAGGTCGTGGTGTGGTTGTTGAGGACGACGGCGAACCCGCGCGCGGTCAGCCGCTCGACGACGCGGTCGTAGACCTGCAGCGGAGTGAGGCCGCGCAGGTCCGGGTTGGCGGCCAGGTCCGGGACGGGCCGGGGGTCGTGGACCATCGCGTTGGAGAACTGCAGCCGCACGCTGTTGAGGCCCAGCCGCGCGAGGCCGTCGATCACGGTGTCGATCGACGCGCGGTCGAGCCCGAGCGGGGTCTGGTAGGCGATCTCGCCGGCGTGGTGGTTCGCCGGGTCGTTCACGTCACCGGAGCCGGTCCACGTACCGCTCCCCCCGTGCCAGTTGGCGGCCTTCAGCTTGAAGCGGTCACCGTGCGCATCGACGACGTACCGGCCGCGGGTGCTGAGCGGCCCGCTCCAGGGCGGCGGGTCCGCCTCGGCCCGGCCGACGGGAACGACGACGCCGGCGGTGACGAACAGGACGGTGAGCAGCGCAGCCGAGATCCTCACGCGAGTGAGTCAACCAACTCGCGGGCCACCGGGTAAGGGCCATAAGGAGGTCACGGGTCACCGGCCGGAGCGGCAGGCAACGTCACCTTGACATCGCCACTGTCCGTCAGGGAGTCAGGGCAATCGGCCTGCAAAGGAGAACTTGCCGATGAAGTAAACGGCTGCGGATCATCGATAAACCGCGCGTTCCAGGCCCGCAGAGAGGTTTGATCAATGCCCACGGACCCGATCACTGCACGGACCAGCAATTTCGTCGACAGCAGCGGTCTGGGCTCAGTGGTGCAGGCGGGAACAATTCAGCAGATGTCGGTCACCGGAACGAATCGCCAGTGGTCGGCGCCGGCCGTTCCCCGGCAGCTCCCGCCCGCCGTACCGGGCTTCACCGGCCGGCAGGAACAATTGGCGTTCCTGGACGCCCAACTTCCGGCGGAGGGCCGGCAACCCCGTCCGGAGGCCGTGGTGATCACCGCGGTCGACGGAACCGGCGGTGTCGGCAAGACAATGCTGGCTCTGCACTGGGCGCACAGGGTCGAACAGCAGTTCCCCGACGGAAGTCTTTTTGTCAACCTCCGCGGTTACGGGCCCGGAGAACCATTGTCACCGAGCGAAGCTTTGGAGGGTTTCCTGCACGCGCTCGGCGTACCGGGTGAGATGGTTCCCCCGGGCATCGAGAGCCAGGCCGCCCTGTACCGGTCTCTCCTCGCCGGCAAGCGCATGCTGATCGTCCTGGACAACGCCGGCACACCCGGCCAAGTCCGGCAACTGCTTCCCGGCAATCCCGGCTGCCTGGTCCTGGTCACCAGCCGGGCATCGTTGACCGGACTGGTGGTCAACACCTCGGCTCGCCGGATGGCCCTGGACCTCATGAGCTCGGACGAGGCCGGCAGCATGCTCAGGACCCTGATCGGCTCCGCATTCTCCGCGGCGGAACCCGGCCAGGTGGACGAACTGATCAGGCTGTGCGCGAGGCTGCCCCTGGCGTTGCGCATCGCGGCGGCTCGCCTTGCCGAAAGCGAACTCACCGTCGCCGACCTCATCGCCGAACTCGCCGACGAACGAACCCGCCTGGACACACTGAGCCTGTCCTACGACGAAGAAGTCGCGGTCCGCGCGGTGTTCGACGGCTCGTACCGCATGCTCGACGCCCCCACGTCACAGCTGTTCCGGCTGCTGGGCCTGATCCCGGGCCCGGACATCAGCACCCACGCCGCCGCGGCGCTCGCCGGGCTCGATCTCGCGGTCGCCCGGCGGCTGCTGGCCAGGCTGGCCACGACGCACCTGATCGAACCGGCCGGACGGCACCGCTACCGCATCCACGATCTGCTGCACAGGTACGCCGCCGAACAAGCCAACCTCGAGAACACCCCGGCCGAGCGGGTCGAGGCGGAACGGCGGCTGGTCGGCTGGTACGCGCAGCAGGTGGCGACGGCAAAGCTGATCACCCATCCGCCGTCGTCGGCAGGCTCTTTCCGCGAGCCGATCCCCGACGACCTGCCGATGTTGGCCTTTTCCTCGATCGACGACGTCATGGCCTGGTGGGACGACGAAGCCGCGAACGTGTCCGCAGTCCTCCGGTGGGGCTCGACGAACGCGGCGCTCCTCAAACTGACGGTCATGCTGCTGTACGGCGCTGCCGGGACCTTCACCCGCCGCGGCCGGTGGAGGGATCTCGTAGACGTCGTCGAATCGACCGTGAGCGCGGCGCAACGCAGCGGGGACGAATTGGTCGAAGCTCACTTGTTGTGCCAACTGGCCGAGTTTCTCTGGGACATGCCCGAGCGCGACGCCGGACGGGCCGTCGAGGTGGCCGAACGGGGGTTGGCGCTGGCTGAACGTTTCGGCGAGCCGTCACTCATGTCGTGGGCGCTCAACACCCTGGCGCTGATCAGTCTCACCCAGCGTCGATACGCCGACGCCGTCGGCTACCTGGACAGAGCTCTCCCGTTGAGCGCCGGATATCAGCGCGGGCGCATGGAGGGGGTCATCGAAGGCAACCTCAGCGACGCCCACGCCCATCTCGGCAACCACGAACAAGCCCTCCGGCACGCCGAACGGGAACGGATGCTGCGTGAAGAGGCCGGTGACCTGGAAGGCCTCGAACTCGCCTCCCCGCACCACTTCGCCTTGACGTACCAGCGCCAAGGCCGGCATGCCGAAGCCGTGGAGATCTGCAACGCCGCGCTCTCACAGCTCAACGAGCGGCGTGTCCACCCCAGGGGTATCGGCCGGCTCCTCGACCTCATGGCGGATTCACTTGTCGAGCTCGGCGATCACCCGCGCGCGGAGGCTTGCTGGGAGAAAGCGTTGGAGGTCTACGAGGTATTCGACCTCCCCCGCGCCGCCGAGATCCGCACGAACCTCCGAAGGGAACGATCCACCGGTCAAGGCCTGGCAGGCGGCTGACCATCGGATTTCGGCGCCGCGACGGGGCAGTGCACCGCCCGCACCACACCCAGCGCGGGCGGCCCGGCCGGGCGCACCGACCGAGCCGTCCTCACCGGAACCACCGAAGTGAGTCCGGCTCCGGCCGCACTCCACCCCAGCGGTGTCCGGCCGCTGTCAGGGCTTCTCGAAGTGCTGGTAATCGATCGGGGTGTCCCAGGAGCCGCCCCAGGTCCAGCCGCGTGAGGTGAACGCCCGCTCGGCGACGTCA